>NZ_CP034443.1:2185569-2487683 GCF_003952365.1 Mesorhizobium sp. M9A.F.Ca.ET.002.03.1.2
GTGGCAAACTCGATCCGACGATCGCAGCGCTGGCTGGCGTCACTCCTCCGGAAATATCCGTGAGAGCATTATCGGAGAGCGGCGCGTGCCGCAGCGGGTGTTGATCGGCCGGAACGGCTACCGAGACCACGCTCAGGTCGCTGAAACCAGAGAGGTATCCCCATGGCTCTCCTTCCCGACTTTGCCGCCGCCACGTTCGGCAATTCCACGAATATCGACAACACGTTCTTCCCGTTGCCCGGAGGCACCATCAATAGCTACGGCGCCGCGCTTATCGATCCCGAGACCGGCGAGGAGGAGACGGAGCGCAACGATCACTTCCCCACGTTCGAGACGAAGATCATCGAGGGCGTCGAGACGGTCGTCGTCCGCGATACGGCCTATGCTGACGGCGTTCTCGTCGAGGACACGCTCGACTGGTACGCGCAGGCCGATGACGGCAACGTCTGGTATCTGGGCGAGATCGCGACGAACTACAACTACAACGACGAGGGCGAGTTCATCGGGACCGACTTCGGCGGATCATGGGAGGCAGGCGTCGATGGGGCCGCGCCGGGATGGATCATGCGCACGGCACCGATGCCGGGCGACAGCTATTTCCAGGAGTTCTACGCCGGCGTGGCGGAGGACGAAGGCGAGGTAATTGCGACCGGTCTCGACGTCGAGACCGACTTCGGTTCCTTTCACGGTGTCGTCAAGATCCTCGACACTTCGGGGCTGGAGCCCGGCGTGGGCGCCTACAAATACTTCGCGCCCGGCATCGGCCTAGTGTTGGAGGAGGAGGTGGTGTTCTCGGAGGATGAGCCCGAGCTCGTCATCGAGATCCAGAACAGGCGTGAGGTCGACGTCTCCGCCCCCGTCGATCCGACAGAGCTCGCCTTCGCGGGGGACGGCGCTGCCAAGACCATCACCTTCCTCAGCGAGGACGCGAGCACCAACGGCGCGATCGGCGCCTATACCTTCGACACAGCGACGGGCGAGATCGGCGAGGCGCGCATCCTCTTTGCCGACACCGAGGACGTCGAGGCCAGCGCGAAGGCGACGATGACAGTTGCGGCCGGGCAGTCGCTCGGCCTGTTCCTCATCCCGGATGTCGAGGATCTCGGCCTCGAGCTCGAGGACTACGCAGACGGCGGCCTCTACTTCCGCGACTTCACCTCAGGTGATGTCGCCGACGTTTACGACGGCGACGACGCGACGACCTACACGCCTGGCCCGGCCACCATCTACGACCGGCTGGCGCCGGTCGTCACCGACGCCGACGGCAACCTGCTGCCGATCCGGGCGTTCCATTCGGTCGGCAACCGCGACGGCTTCAACTTCCTGAACCCGGTGGCCGGCGAGAACGCCCTTGCAAGCGATATCGACGACGGCCTCGCCGGGGTCGAGGTGGTGAGCTTTGAGGATGGCCTGGCCAGCACCGAGGACTTCGACGGCGATTTCGACGATGCTTTCGTTGCCGTCAGCGATGCGCCGCTCAGCGGCGAAACAGTCAATGCCCTGGTTGAAGCAACCGGCATCAGCCGGCGGGTCGGCACGGACGGCTCGGATCGGCTCGTCGGAACCGATGAGGACGATCAGCTCATCGCGCTGGACGGCAATGACGTGATCCGGGGTCGCGGCGGTGATGACCAGATCGAGGCCGGCGGCGGCAACGATCGCGCCTATGGCGGCGCCGGCGATGACGAGATCTCCGGCGAGGAGGGGCACGACCGGCTGTTCGGCGGCGAGGGCGACGACGAGATCGATGGCGACGAGGGCCGCGACAGAATCCAGGGCGATGCCGGCGATGATGAACTCGCGGGTGGCGAGGGCAATGACCGGCTCTTCGGCGGCGATGGCTTCGACGAGCTCAAGGGCGGTGAAGGCGACGACCGGCTCTGGGCCGGCGGCGACGGCGCGCGGATGTCCGGCGGCGCGGACGACGATACCCTCTTTGGCGAGGCCGGCGCCGAGGACGTCTTTGTCTTCGACCTGATACCTTTCGGCAGTGACCTGATCCGGGGCTTCGAGAACGGCGCCGATCGCATCGAGATCGCGACCTATACGGGCGTCGAGAGCTTCGAGGACGTCGCCGTCACGCAGGACGGACTGTCGACCGTGCTGAGCTTCGCGGAGGGAACCGTAGAGATCGCCAATTTCGACTCCGCGGTGATCGATGCCTCCGATTTCTTCTTCGTCTGACGCGCGGGCGGGGCGCGGTCCCCCTGGCCGCGCCGTTGTCTCGCCGATTGGAAGGAGGACCCGCCGCGCCTATGATGGGTGTGCTCCAGGCGCAGCAGGGATAACCCGTTCGTGAAGGTTCATCGAAGACGATACCGAGTCCGCCGATTGGTCAGACGGTACTTGCTCCGCGGTCATTGGCGTTAACCCTGCGACACTTCACCCGAAAATGAATCCCGTGGCCGAAGGGCCCGCAGCACAATGGCAGGCGGCGCCAATCAGCGGCCTTTTCCCGAGGAATCTCATGACGCGCAAGCACGCAGTTCCAGCCGCCCAACCAGAGGCAGCCGGTGCGGCCACGCGAAACGCATGACAAACGTCAGCTCACGACCCCATTCCGGACCACTACGCATGCGACGGCCAATGTCGCGTACGGATCATGGATGTGAATTCGACTGCTTTGCTCAATCGATCAGCTTGTCGACCTGTCGGGCATCCGTACGCATCTACGGCGCCAAAGCATGATCCCCGCGCAAATTGCCCCAGCTATTGATGTCGCGGGTATATTAGTGTCGAAAGTGCGCCATTGGTACCGATCATGATCCCTGCTCGACTGCAGCCGGATGGGGTTCTGTAGATCAACTCTGGGCTCAAACCATCCGTCTGTTGTGCGGCTGGTCAAGACTGCAACGGGTCGAACTTGCTCGTTCCGAGCAATTGGATTCTGATCTAGCTCAGCGGCTCGTAGTCGATCTCGACAAACGCCTCGACCTCCGGGACCCAGCGGTCGCGAACGAAGGCGACGTGGTCGGGATGGTCGTTATAGCGGGAATAGGCAGCCTGGTCGGCGAACTCCATCGAGAAGCCGAAGCGATAGTCGTTCTTCGGGCTGACCTGCCGCAACTGCTCGAATTTCTCCACGCCAGGTACGGCCGCCAGCACTTTGGCGTCGGCGAGGAATTTTGCCTCCTCGGTCGAGCCCTCCTTGTGCTTCAGCCTGAACACCACCGTATGACGGATCATTCTTTTTGCTCCCCCGATGTTTTACTGGTTATTCGCTGTCTGCCCAGGCACGGATGAGATTATAGGCAATCGCCCCCTTCGGCGGCGTGACCAGGCCGCCCGGATGCTCGCGGGCCAGCATCGAAAGCACCTCGTCGCGATAAAACCAGCGGCAGTCTTCCAGCTCGTTGAGGTCGGCCTGGATGTCGTCGTCGAGCGGTTCGCCGAAGCAGCCGATCATCAGCGAATAGGGAAACGGCCAGGGCTGGCTGGCGTGGTAGACGACGCGGCCAAGCCGGATGCCGGCTTCCTCCAGCGTTTCGCGGCGCACCGCCGCCTCGATCGTCTCGCCCGGTTCGATGAAGCCGGCAAGTGCCGAATACATGCCCGGCGCGAAGTGCCGGCCGCGGCCGAGCAGGCACTTTTCGCGCGTCGCCGTCAGCATGATCGCCACCGGGTCGGTGCGCGGAAAATGCTCGGTGCCGCAGGCCGGGCAAAGCCGCTTGTAGCCGCCGGCCCGCATCTCGGTTACGGTGCCGCATTTGCCGCAGAAGCGGTGGCTCGCATGCCAAGCGAGCAGCGCTGCCCCTTGCGCCATCGCGCCGGCCGCCGCCTCGTCGATCAGCCCCTGCATATAGACCGAGCGATAGTCGATGGCCTTGATCGTCTCCGGCATTTGTTCGGGATCGATGCCGGCCGGCACGGCGAGCACCGGGCTGCTGTCGGAGAAGCCGAGCAGGATGCCATGGTCTAGCGACGCCTGGAGCGACTGGCTTTCGGCGGCAGTGAACCAGGGGTCGAAGCCACCATCGCCGAGCTTCAGGTAGAGCCGGCCGCCGTGCATCAGCAAGAGCCTGGCCGAGGGATCGGCGAGTGCCTTTTCGACGGAATCGTCGGCGCGGTTTTCGGATTGCCGGTCGATCATGTTGCCGGCGAAGCCGACGAACTGGCTCGGCTCGCGCAAGGGCGCGTCAAACAGGCGGAAGCTCATCGCGGGGCTCAAACTTCAGGGGACTCAACTTCAGGACGGACACGGGAGAGGCTTATAGCGCCGCCTTTATCTGTTGCGCAAACCGGCGAAGCTCCGAGCGCTGGTAGGGCTCGCGCATGCCGTGGCCCCACACCGGGCCCGGCCAGCCGGGATCGCCTTCCGTGCGCGCAATGACGTGGACATGCAACTGGCGCACGATGTTGCCGAGCGCGCCCGTGTTGATCTTGGTGCAGCCGGTCGCCTTCTTCAGCGCCTGCGCCACCATGTTGGTCTCGAAGGTCAGCATCGCCTGGTCGAGCGGCGTCAAATCGTGGATTTCCTCCGCGCCGGGCCGCTGCGGCACCAGAAGCAGCCACGGCCAGCGGCGGTCGTTCATCATCCGCAGCTCGCACAGCCCGAGCCACATCAGCTGCTCGCTGTCCGCCTCCAGCCGGGCATCCAGGGTGAATCCGGCCTTGAGGCCCGGCAACATCGGCGTTTCCTTCACTTTTGTAGTGTTTTTGAACTTCTTGGACGCTAGAGCGGCTGCCGGGGGGCTGCAAGAGGGTCGCAAGCGAATCATTGGCCGATCGCGGCGCTGATTGTTCGACGAAGAAAAGCCGAAGCGACATCCGATCTCTCCCGCGAGGGGGATCGGCAGCGTCGTCGAGGATGCCTATTTGTTCTTGCTTTGTGCCGGCACTTATGCTAGTAATTCCGATATGGTGCTGATTTGCGCCGATGACCCGCCGCAGAGGCGGGTTTTTTGTTTCGGGTTTCGAACCATCCCTTGCTGATTGATCCTGCGCCCTTGCATTTCTTCGCCGAATTGCCGATATGGAATGCGGGAGGTTGGTGGTGGACGATCCACTCGCCAACCGGGTCAGGTCCGGAAGGAAGCAGCCCTAACGAGCCCGGAACGGGTCATTGTTCCAGCCTCCCGCCTCTTCGCCTTTCTCCCGCGACATTGACGGCGCCAAGCCCTGCGGGCGAAACTATGCGCAGGAATCGGCCGCCTGCAGGCGCGGCCCTTGGAGCTTTACGGGCGAATGAGCGAAGCCGGAAATTCGGGAACCGAAAAGGCCGCCGCCTATCGCGTTCTGGCGCGCAAATACCGTCCTGCGAATTTCTCCGAACTGATCGGCCAGGAGCCGATGGTCCGCACACTCACCAACGCCTTCGCCACCGGCCGCATCGCCCAGGCCTGGATGCTGACCGGCGTGCGCGGTGTCGGCAAGACGACGACGGCGCGCATACTCGCGCGGGCCCTGAACTACAAAACATCGACCGTCGACCAGCCTTCGGTCGATCTTGCCGTGCTGGGCGAACATTGCCAGGCGATCATGGAAGGCCGCCATGTCGACGTCATCGAGATGGACGCCGCCTCGCACACCGGCATCGACGACATCAGGGACATCATCGAGCGCGTGCGCTACGCGCCGGTGTCCGCGCGCTACAAGGTCTACATCATCGACGAAGTGCACATGCTTTCCACCCAGGCCTTCAACGGCCTGCTGAAGACGCTGGAAGAGCCGCCGCCGCACGTCAAATTCATCTTCGCCACCACCGAAATCAGAAAAGTTCCGATCACCGTCTTGTCGCGTTGCCAGCGCTTCGACCTCCGGCGTATCGATGCCGGCGCGCTGGTCGCGCATCTCGCCTCGATCGCCGCCAAGGAAGGCATCGCGGTCGACGACGACGCGCTGGCGATGATCGCCCGCGCGGCAGAAGGCTCGGCGCGCGACTCGCTGTCCATCCTCGACCAGGCGATCGCCCATGGCAGCGGCGCGGTTGGCGCCGAAGCGGTGCGCGCCATGCTCGGGCTGGCCGACCGCGCCCGCATCGTCGACCTGTTCGAACATGTGATGAAGGGCGATGTGGCGGCCGCGCTCGCCGAATTCCGCGCCCAGTACGACACCGGCGCCGATCCGGCCGCGGTGCTGACCGACCTTGCCGAGTTCAACCACCTCGTCACCAGGCTGCGCTTCGTGCCGACCGCCCTCGATGACGCCTCGCTGTCCGAGGACGAACGCCGGCGCGGCGCCGATTTCGCCAAGGCTCTGTCGGTCAGAGTGCTGTCGCGGACCTGGCAGATGCTGTTGAAGGGCATTCCCGAGGTGCAGTCCTCGAACCGGCCGGTCAGTGCCGCCGAAATGGTGCTGATCCGGCTGGCACACGCCGCCGACCTGCCGACGCTGGACGAGGCGCTGAAATCGCTGGAGGGCGGAGCATCGGTGCGCAATGGCGTGCCGCGCTCGAATGGAGCGCCCGCAAGCTCTGGCCCAGCAAGTCCGGTTCCCCCAAGTCCGGGCCCCTCAAGTCCCGGCCCCGCAAGTCCCGGCCCCGCAAGTCCCGGTAATGGCGGCGGCGCCAGTGCGGTGGCGCAGACGCGGATGCCGACGGCCAATGGCGGCGCGCAGACCATGCGGCTGGTCGAGGCCGAGCCGATGCCAGCAGCCTTGGTGGCAGTGCCGGAGCCGGTCGCGGATGCGCCGCCGGTGCCGGTGAAATCGCTGGCCGACATCGCCGCCCTTGCCGATGCGCAGCGCGACATGGCCTTCAAGGTGCTGGTGAAGCGCTGCATGCGCCTCGTGCGCATCGAGCCCGGCCGCATCGACGTCAGCCTGACCGATGACGCGCCGAAGATGCTGCTCAACGATCTGACCGCCAAATTGCGCGCCTGGACCGGCCGCAGCTGGCTGGTGTCGCTGTCGAAGGAAGAGGGCGGCCAGACGCTGGCCGAGATGGAATCGACCAAGCGCGAAAACGCCCTCCTCGATGCCAAGAGCGACCCGACTGTCGCCGCCATCCTGGCGCGTTTTCCCGGCGCCAGGATCATCGACGTACGCATTCCCGATGCACCGGAAGCCGACGCGGTCGAGGCCGAAGTTCCGGTCGAGCCGGCGGCGGACGACGACGACGAAATCTGATACAGCATCAATTTGTAGAGGACCACGCGATGAAAGATATTCTCGGCCTGATGGGCAAGGCGAAGGAAATGCAGGCCAAGTTCCAGGCCATGCAGGACGAGATCGCCACGCTGGAAGCCACCGGGCAGGCCGGCGGCGGCCTGGTCAGCGTGACGCTGACCGGCAAATTCGAGATGAAGGCGCTGAAGATCGACCCGTCCCTGTTCAAGGAGGACGAGGTCGAGATTCTGGAGGATCTGCTTCTCGCCGCCCACAATGACGCCAGGGTCAAGGTCGAGCAGATCATGCAGGAAAAGACCCAGGCACTGACCGCGGGCCTGCCGATACCGCCGGGAATGAAGCTGCCGTTCTAGCATCGGACCCAAACTGGGTACCGGTTTTGGGAAAATCCGATGCTCAAACAAAAGATAGGGCGGCGGTAGTACCATTCGATTATGAAAGTCCGCCGCACTAATGCATGTCGCGCAAAAGTGTGCAGTGGTTTTGCGATAACGACATGCATAAAAACAAGAACTTAAAGCGCGTCGCATGAATCCGTTCAAACGCGACGCGCTTTAGATCCGGACTTCAGCGTTTCAGCGGCGCCATGACCGAAGAGCCATCAGCCAGGTTGATAGAGCAGCGCGTCCGGAACAGGATCTATGACATCCTGGAAATTCTGGCCGACTGCGATACCGGCGTGGATCTCGTTGGAATCAACGGCTATTTTCATCTCTTCGACGATTTCCTCCATCACCCGTCCATCGAATCCGGCGTGTCGGTTCTGTCGAAGGCCGAACGCGCGATCGTGCTGGAAATCGCCGATTTCCTGGAAGCCGCCTGCGCGGCGACCCCTGACTTCACCAGGGCCGAGTTCATCGAGAGCGGCTGGCCGCGGCAGATTGCGCCCAAGGCACGGGATGCGCGGGCGCTGTTCCTGAGACGCGGTCTGTTTTCGGAGGAATTCGACGAGTCCGAGCCCGGGCAGCCGGTCGTCGTGCCGACAGGCAGGTAGAGCGGCCCGTCCCATCGCTTTAGGTTTTTGTTTTTATGCACGTCGTTGTCCCCCCGAGGTCACTTTTGGGCGACATGCATTAGCCCCCAGATGTGCCGATTTGGCCACTCTCGTCGTTTAATAACGCTTTAGCCATCTTTTTGCCTGAAAGTGTCTCATTCTTGCCGCAGCCAGGGGCGGGCCGGCGACAGAATGAGGGGATACTTTTGATCGCGACCCGATGGAAGGCGCCATTGTTGCTCGGCGTCATCACCTCTCCGCTGTTTTTGGCCGCCTGCAGTCAGACCACCTCGCACGGCATGTCCGTGGCCAGCCTGACCGATGCCGTCAGATCCCGGCCCTACAGTCACACACGGAAGGACAAGGAGTGCCTCCAGCGCGCGATGTTCTTCGAATCCAACCGGTCGAGCCGTGACGGCATGGTTGCCGTCGGCACGGTGGTCATGAACCGGCTGCGGTCCGGCAAGCACGGCAACACCATCTGCCAGGTGGTCGGCGAGCGCGGCCAGTTCGCGCCGGGCGTGATGACGCGGCGGATGAATTCGAAGGCGCTGCCCGATGTCGAGGAAGCCGCCGAGGCGGTGCTCAAGGGCGAGCGCAAGGCCAAGCTGAAGAACACGATGTTCTTTCATACCGCCGGCCTGCGCTTCCCCTACAAAAACATGCACTACACCATGGTTGCCGGCGGCAATGCCTTCTATGAAAAGCGCGGCCGGAACTGGAAACCGTTGCCGGATGAGCCCACGGTCGCGATGGCACAGGCCACGCCGCGGGCGCCGGCGCGCGCCGCGCCCGTGACGCTCGTGGCTTCCGCGGCGCCGGCAGCTAAGGCAACATCCGCCCGGGCGACATCCGCTGAAGCAACACCTGCCGAGACAAGGCCGATCGAGGCAACCTACGTGACCGCAGCCGCACCGCAGGCGGCAAAGCCGATGAAGGCGACCTTCGTGAAGGCGACCTTCGTGAAGGCGATCCCTGCGGAGGCTACCGCCGGGAAGGCGACGCTTGTGGCGATGCAGGAGCCGGACGCGGCCCGTTTCGGCGGCACGGCCGGCGCGCAACCTGTCGCGTCATTCCAGGCGACGCCGGCCGAGCCGACGATGTCGTTTGAATCGACACCCGAGAACACCGACGCCATCGGCGCGATGATCGCCGGCCAGGCCCGGCCGCTGGAAGCATACTGACGGCAGCAGCATCTTTACGCGTTGAACAGGCAGCTGGCCGCTGGAGTGTTCCAAAGCGTGCGGAAAAATCCTAGAGCCTGATCCATTCCGATCATGATCGGAATGGGGCTCTATCTTCTTGTTTGACCATGATCTTTTCCGAAAACCGGTTTCCACTTTTCGGGATCATGGTCTAAACCGATGCGATGTCGAAGCGAATCGCCGGTCCCGAGATCGAACGCCTGATCCAGCTTCTGGCCAAGGTGCCGGGGCTCGGTCCCCGTTCGGCCAGGCGGGCAGCGCTCCATCTCATCAAGAAGAAGGAGCAGCTCTTGTCGCCGCTCGCCGCCGCCATGAGCGAGGCGGTCGACAAGGTGCGCATCTGCTCGACCTGCGGCAATGTCGATACGTCCGACCCCTGCATGATCTGCACCGATCCGCGCCGCGACGCCGGCACGCTTATCGTCGTCGAGGACGTGGCCGACCTGTGGGCGCTGGAGCGGGCGGCCGCGATGAATGTCCGCTACCATGTGCTCGGCGGCACGCTGTCGCCGCTCGACGGCATCGGCCCCGAGCAGCTCAACATCCGCTCGCTGGTCGACCGTGTCGCCGGCGGCGATGTCAAGGAGGTGATCCTCGCCGTCAACGCCACGGTCGAGGGCCAGACCACCGCGCATTATCTCACCGACCAATTGTCCGGTTTCCCGGTCAAGGTGACGCGGCTGGCGCATGGCGTGCCGGTCGGCGGCGAGCTCGATTATCTCGACGAAGGCACGCTGGCCGCGGCGCTGCGCTCACGGACGGCGTTTTAGCGAGGTTGCGAAGGAGGATGCTTCTGAGATGACTGCATTCCTTCGCGCCCCCCTGTGTCCTGCCGGACATCTCCCCCACAAGGAGGGAGATTGGCTGTCATCGAAGGCTTCGCTTATCTCCAACGTTGAAGAGAAGGCGCGGTCGGTGCAGCTGCCAATCTCCCCTCAAGTGGGGGAGATGTCCGGCAGGACAGAGGGGGGCGCGACGGAACGCGGACTTTGCAAATTGGCCGTCGCGTTCTTTCTGACCGCACTGACTGCCTTCCTCCTCGCCACCCCCGCCTCCTCCGCCAAAATCGACGAACAGTTCCGTACCTGGCTGCAAGGCGATCTCTGGCCTGAAGCCCGGGCCAAAGGCATTTCCAGAAAAACCTTCGACGCTGCCTTCGACGGCATCAAACCGAACCTAGAGCTGCCCGATCTGGTGATGCCGGGCAAAAAGGCGGAGACGCCGCGGAAGCAGCATCAGGCGGAGTTCGGTTCACCCGGCGCCTATTTCGCCGAAAAGACGGTTCGCGCGGTCACCGCCGGCGGGCGCGCGCGCAAGGCGGCCAATGCCAGGACGATTGCTGCGATCGAGAAGCGTTACGGCGTGCCGGGCGATGTGCTGCTGGCGATCTGGGGCCGCGAGAGCGGCTTCGGCGCGGCCAAGATGCCCTACGACGCCTTCGAGGTGCTGGGCACCAAGGCGTTCATGGCGACCAGGAGGGATTTCTTTCGCACCGAGCTGATGGCGGCGCTCGAGATCGTCGAGCGCGGGCTGGCCCCGGTCGGCGCGATGAAATCGTCCTGGGCAGGCGCGCTCGGCCAGCCGCAATTCATGCCGACATCCTTCCTGAAGCATGCCGTCGATTTCGATGGCGACGGCCGGGCCGACATCTGGAATTCGAAACCCGACACGCTGGCCTCGATCGCCAACTACCTCGTCCACTACGGTTGGGTGAAGGGCCGCGACTGGGGCTTCGAAGTGACGGTGCCGGAAGCGGTCTCCTGTTCGCTCGAAGGTCCGGACCAGGGCAAGAGGATTTCCGAATGGGCTGACATGGGCATCAAGCGCGTCGCGGCAAGACCATTTCCGGCGCGCGAGTTGAAGGCGGAAGGCTTTCTCTTGATGCCGGCCGGGCGCAGTGGTCCAGCCTTCATCGTCACGCCCAATTTCTACGTGCTGAAGGAATACAATACCAGCGATCTCTACGCCCTGTTCATCGGCCACGGCGCCGACCGGATCGCCCATGGCGACAGCAATTTCTCGGGCAGCTGGGGCGCGGTCGGCGGGCTCTACAGATCGGACATCGCCGCCCTGCAGCGGGCGCTGGAGGCCAAGGGCCACGATGTCGGCAGCGCCGACGGACTACCTGGTTTCAAGACACGCCGTTCGATCGGCAAATGGCAGGCCGGGAACGGTCGCGCCGCCACCTGCTTTCCCGACGCCGATCTGGTCACCGCGTTGAAGTAACTGCAACATCAGCGGATTTGCTGATCGGAGACGGTGTTAGTCGGCGTTTGTGCCCGCTCGCCGCGACTGCTCTGGTACAACGCGCTGTCTTGCAAATGCTCGTTGCCGGCTTGGAAACCGCCGGATATGGTAATGGACCAACTGGACAAAAAATTGCCAAGGCAACCGGTCCAGGGGCTATCGTTCAGCCCGGCAAAGAACGCAACAACCTGAGCCGGGAACTCAGGCCAACACAAACAGGGAACAGTCAAAAATGATGATGGAAAAGTTTGCTCTACGCTCCCGCTTCCTGCTTGCGGGCGCGGCCATGTCCGCGCTGCTTCTGGCCGGCGCACCGGCCTTTGCGGTCACGCCCGCCGACACGCTGGTCGAGGGTTTCGCCATCGACGACATCATCTCCATGGATCCGGGCGAGGCGTTCGAATTGTCGACCGCCGAGGTCACCGGCAACACCTACGATCTTCTTGTCCGTCTCGACTTGAGCGATACCTCCAAGGTCAAGGGCGATCTCGCCGAAAGCTGGAGCGCCTCCGACGATGGCCTGACCTACACCTTCAAGCTCAAGCCCGGCCTGAAGTTTGCCTCGGGCAATCCGATCACCGCGGCCGACGTCGCCTATTCGTTCGAGCGCGCCATCAAGCTCGACAAGAGCCCGGCCTTCATCATCGGGCAGTTCGGCATCGATGGCGGTAACGTCACCGAGAAGGCCAAGGCCGTCGATGACACGACGTTCCAGTTCACCGTCGACAAGGCCTATGCGCCGAGCTTCGTCCTGAACTGTCTGTCGGCAACCGTCGCCTCGGTCGTCGACGCCAAGCTGGTCAAGGAACACGTCGCGGCGGTCACGCCAAGCGACGACTACAAATACGACAACGACTTCGGCAACGCCTGGCTGAAGACCGGCTATGCCGGCTCCGGCCCCTACAAGCTGCGCGAGTGGCGGGCCAACGAGGTCGTCGTCATGGAGCGCAACGACAATTATCACGGCGAAAAGGCCAAGCTCGCCCGCGTCATCTATCGCAACATGAAGGAAAGCTCGGGCCAGCGCCTGGCGCTGGAGGCCGGCGACATCGACGTTGCCCGCAATCTCGAGCCGAACGACCTCGACGCCATCGCCAAGAACGCCGATCTCACCACCACCAGCGCGCCGAAGGGCACGGTCTATTACATCAGCCTCAATCAGAAGAACCCGAACCTCGCCAAGCCCGAGGTTCGCCAGGCCTTCAAATATCTTGTCGACTATGATGCCTTGAGCTCGACCATCCTCAAAGGCATCGGCGAGATCCACCAGACCTTCCTGTCCAAGGGTGTGCTCGGTGAACTGGACGAGAATCCGTTCAAGCTCGACGTTGCCAAGGCCAAGGAACTGCTTGCCAAGGCTGGCCTCGCCGATGGCTTCAGCGTCACCATGGACGTACGCAACACCCAGCCGGTGACCGGCATGGCGGAATCGTTCCAGCAGACGCTTGGACAGGCCGGCATCAAGCTGGAGATCATCCCCGGCGATGGCAAGCAGACGCTGACCAAATACCGCGCCCGCAACCACGATATGTATATCGGCCAGTGGGGCCAGGATTATTTCGATCCGAACTCCAATGCCCAGACCTTCGCCTCGAACCCCGACAATTCGGATGAAGGCAAGACCAAGACCCTGGCCTGGCGCAACGCCTGGGACATTCCGGACTTGACCAAGGAAACGGAAGCGGCCCTGCTCGAGAAGGATTCGGCCAAGCGCGCCGCGATGTACCAGGATCTGCAGAAGAAGATCCTCGAAACCAGTCCTTTCATCATCGTTCACCAGCAGCTGGAAGTCGCCGGCCTGCGCAAGAACCTCAAGGGCTTCGCGCTTGGCCCGAGCTTCGACACCAACTTCGTCGGCCAGATATCCAAGGAGTGATGCCGGCGGGCGCGCCGCATGAGCACGGTTGAAAACGAAGCGACGGCAGGGCGCGGCAGCGCCCGTGCTGTCGCGTCGTCGATCGCCCGTTTCCTGGTCATCGCGATAACCACCTATCTCGGTCTTCTCGCGGTGACCTTCTTCATCGGCCGGGTCATCCCGATCGATCCGGTGCTGGCGGTGCTCGGCGACCGGGCGCCGGCCAATGTCGTCGAGCGCACCCGCCGCGAGATGGGGCTCGACCTGCCATTGATCGAGCAGTTCTACATCTATGTGAAGAATGCGCTGAACGGCGATTTCGGCACGTCGGTGCTGACCACCAATCCGGTCATGACCGACATCCGCCGCGCCTTTCCGGCGACGATCGAACTGGCGACGCTGGGGACGCTGATCGGTTCGGTGATCGGCGTGCCGCTCGGCGTGCTGGCCGCGGTCAGGCGCGGCAGCATCATCGACCAGATCGTGCGCATCATCGGCCTGGTCGGCTACTCCGTGCCGATCTTCTGGCTGGGACTGCTGGCGCTCGTGCTGTTCTATGCCAAGCTGCAATGGGTGGCTTTTCCCGGCCGCCTCGATATCGTCTACGAATACACCTTCACGCCAATCACCGGCTTCTACCTTCTGGATGCGCTGTGGCAGCGGCAGTGGGATGTGTTTTTCGACGCCTTCCGCCACATCATCCTGCCGGCCTCGCTGCTCGGCTATTTCTCGCTCGCCTATGTCAGCCGCATGACGCGCTCGTTCATGCTGAACGAGCTTGCCCAGGAATATATCGTCGCGGCGCGCGCCAAGGGCCTGTCTGAGACGCGCATCATCTGGGGCCACGCGCTGCGCAACGCCGCGGTGCCGATGGTCACCGTGATCGCGCTTTCCTATGCCGGCCTGCTCGAAGGCTCGGTGCTGACCGAAACGGTGTTCTCGTGGCCGGGCATCGGCCTCTACATCACCAATTCCCTGCAGAACGCCGACATGAACGCCGTGCTTGGGGGCACCATCGTCATCGGCTCGGTCTTCATCGGCATCAATCTTCTGTCCGACCTGCTCTACCGGGTGCTCGATCCAAGGACCAAGGTGCGATGAGCGCTGAGGCAATCCAGAGCCGTCGCGACTGGCTGCTCAGCGAGCGGCCGGCGTCGCGCACCCAGGCAAGGCTCGGCCGCGCCTATGTGGCGTGGCGGCGCTTTTCCGCCAACCGGCTGGCGTTTCTTGGCCTGCTGATCATCATCGCCTTGCTTGTGGTCGCCGCCCTTGCCGACGTGCTGGCGCCCTATTCGCCGACATTCGGCGACCTCAAGGGCTCGCGCCTGCTGGCGCCAAGTGCCGCGCACTGGTTCGGCACCGACGACCTCGGCCGCGACATTCTTTCGCGCGTCATCTTCGGCTCGCGATGGACGCTCTACGTCGTCATCCTCGTCGCCATCATCGCCGCCCCTATCGGCCTGCTGGTCGGCACCATCGCCGGCTATGCCGGCGGCTGGATTGATGCGATCCTGATGCGCATCACCGACATTTTTCTCGCTTTTCCGAAGCTGATCCTGGCGCTGGCCTTTGTCGCGGCACTTGGCCCCGGCATCGAGAATGCGGTGCTCGCCATCGCCATCACCTCATGGCCGCCTTATGCCCGCATTGCCCGTGCCGAAACGCTGACCGTGCGCAATTCGGACTACATCAAGGCGGTGCAATTGATGGGCGCCTCGCCGTTCCGCATCGTGCTGCGCCACATCATGCCGCTCTGCATCTCCTCGCTGATCATCAGGGTGACGCTCGACATGGCCGGCATCATTCTGACCGCGGCCGGTCTCGGCTTCCTCGGCCTCGGCGCGCAGCCGCCGCTGCCGGAATGGGGCGCGATGATCGCGTCGGGCCGCCGCTTCGTGCTCGACCAATGGTGGGTGGCCGGCGCACCGGGTTTTGCCATCCTCATCGTCAGCCTCGGTTTCAACCTGCTTGGCGACGGCCTGCGCGACGCGCTCGACCCCCGCAGTGGTGACCAATGAGCGCGCTTCTCGATGTCGACGACCTGCGCGTCACCTTCCCGACGCGCACTGGCCTGATCGAGGCGGTGCGCGGCGTCTCCTTCTCGCTCGGCCGCGAGCGGCTCGGCATCGTCGGCGAGAGCGGTTCCGGCAAGTCGCAGACCGGCCGCGCCATCATGGGCCTGACCCCGCCGCAGGCCGAGGTCACCGCGAGCAAACTTGCCTTCGACGGCATCGACCTGCTCGCGGCCTCGCCCCGCGACCGCCGGGCGCTGCGGGGCAAACGCATCGCCATGATCCTGCAGGATCCGAAATATTCGCTCGACCCGGTGATGAGCATCGGCCGCCAGATCGTCGAGACGCTGCGCACGCATGAAAAGGTCGGCAAGGCCGAAGCCCGCGACCGCGCGCTCGCCATGCTGGAGGCAGTGCAGATCCGCGATCCCGCCCGTGTCTTCGACCTGCATCCGCACGAGGTTTCGGGCGGCATGGGCCAGCGCGCCATGATTGCCATGATGCTGATCGCCAGGCCGGAGATGATGATCGCCGACGAGCCGACCTCGGCGCTCGACGTCACCGTGCAGCTCGACGTGCTGAATATCCTGGACCGATTGGTGGCCGATCGCGGCATGGGGCTGATCTTTATCTCGCATGACCTGCGCCTGGTCTCGTCCTTTTGCGACCGTGTCGTGGTCATGTATGGCGGCAAGGTTGTCGAGCAGCTCAAGGCGTCGGAGCTCCGCGATGCCCAGCACCCCTATACGCGCGGCCTGCTCAACTGCATGCCGAGGATCGGCTTCGAGCGCCATCCGCTGCCGGTGCTCGACCGCAAGCCGGAGTGGGCGGCATGACGGCGGCACTTTCTGTCGAAGGGCTGGAGGTGATCTTCGACCGCTTTCGCGCGCTGAAGGGCGTCAGTCTCGAGGTCAGGGAAGGCGAGTCCTACGGGCTGGTCGGCGAGAGCGGCTCCGGCAAGTCGACGCTGCTCAGGGCAATCACCGGTTTGGCGCCGGTCGCCGCGGGCAGCATCACTGTCAACGGCAAGACGCTCGGCAAGGGCCGCGACAAGGCCTTTTATCGCGACGTGCAGATGGTCTTCCAGGATCCGTACGGCTCGCTGCACCCGCGCCAGACGGTCGACCGCCTGCTGCAGGAGCCGCTCGCCATCCACGGCTTTGTCGATGGCGAGAAGCGCATCCAGCGGGCGCTGGACGAGGTCGGCCTGGGGACCGGCTTCCGCTTCCGCTATTCGCATCAATTGTCAGGCGGCCAGCGCCAGCGCGTGGCGATCGCCCGAGCGCTGATCCTCGAACCGTCGATCCTGCTGCTCGACGAGCCGACCTCGGCGCTCGATGCCTCCGTGCAGGCGGAAGTGCTCAACCTGCTGGAAGAGATCCGGCGGCGGCGCAAGCTGACCTTCCTGATGGTCAGCCACGACCTCGCCATCATCACCCATATGTGCGAGCGGCTGATGGTGATGCAGAACGGCGAGGCGGTCGAGACGCTGACCGCGAGCCAGCTGATCGGCCACCGCGTCAGCGAGGATTATACGCGCAATCTGCTCAGGGCGAGTGAGGGCTTTGTGCGGACGACGTGACTTTGCTCGGGCTGTTTTGGGGGAATATTATGGGCGAGTGGAAGTTTTCAGATCCGCCTAATGTCGCGGTGTTCGTGGACAGGGGCATCTTCCGCCGGGACGATTGGATCGCATATGTGTCGCATGACGATGAGGACGGCAGTTGGCTATTTCACAACAGCGAGCCTGGACCGGTCGATGAAGGCGACATAATGCTCGTCGGCTTGCAGGAAGTGGTTCAGCGGGATGAGAGCATTCTGGAATTGGCCGACTTGCCGGAGGGCTGGCACGCCTGGCGCAGCTCAAAATCATCGCCGTGGCAGCGTGCCAAGTCGCGGCCGGTGGGCTTTAATGACAACGATGACCCGGCAGGAACTTAAGTCGGGCTTTGTAACGGTTCGTTGGTCTCCCGAACCGGGGGCTCGTCCGTGCCGTTCGGCTCTCTGATCCTGAACCACGTGACATAGAGCGCCGGCAGGAACAGCAGCGTGATCGCCGTGCCGGCGATGATGCCGCCCATCATGGCATAGGCCATCGGCCCCCAGAACACCTCGCGCGCTATCGGGATCAGCGCCAGGCTGGCGGCGGCCGCTGTCAGCGCGATCGGCCGCATACGGTGCTCGGTCGCCTCGATGACGGCCGCCCAGCGATCCTTGCCCTCGGCGACAAGGTCCTCGATCTGCACGATGAGGATAACCGAGTTGCGGATCAGAATACCGATCAGCGCCAGCACGCCGAGGATAGCGACGAAGCCAAGCGGCGCCCCGCTGGGCACGAGCGCGGCGACCACGCCGATCAGGCCGAGCGGCGCCACTGCCGCCACCAGGAACAGGCGCTGGAAGCTCTGCAGCTGGATCATCAGGATCGTCGCCATGATGAACAGCATCAACGGTACCACGGCGGCGATCGGCCCCTGGCTGTTGGCGCTTTCCTCGACCGAGCCGGCGGTGGCTATCGAATAGCCTGGCGGCAGTTTGGCGATGAAGGCGTCGACCGAGGGCTTCAGTTCATTGACGACAGTGGCGGGCAGCACGTCGCCGACCAGTCCGGCGCGCACGGTGATCGTCGGGATGCGGTCGCGACGCCACACTGTCGGCTGTTCGAGGTCGTAGCGGAAGTTCGCCACGGCGGCGAGCGGGATCGCCTCGCCGGTTCCGGTTGGCAGCTGCATATTCTGCAGCGTCCCGATCGAGCCGCGTTCGGCCTCGCGCGAGCGGGCAACGACGTTGATCAGATAGGTGGCGTCACGCACCTGGGTGATGGTGGAACCGCCGACGGTGCTGTTCAGCGCGCTTGCTATGTCGGACGAGGTGATGCCGAGCTGGCGCGCCTTGTCCTGCAAGACATCGACCCTCAGCACGCGCTCCGGCTCGTTCCAGTCGAAGGTCGGCGCGGCGACCTTCGCGTTGGCGGAAATGATTCCGGCGAACTCCGTCGCCAGCGTCCGTACCGCCTGGATATCGGGACCGCCGACGCGGTACTGCACCGGCCGCCCGACCGGCGGCCCGAGCTCGAGCAGCTTGACGAAGGCGTCGGTGCCGACGAACTCCTCGCGCAGCAGCTTCTCCAGCGCCGGCTTGACCCGGTTGCGCGCCTCGATGCTCTTGGTGACGATGACGGTCTGGCCGAAATAGGGATTGGCCGGCTGCACGTCGAAGGCGAGCACGAAACGCACCGCGCCCTGTCCGATATAGGAGCTGAAGTGGTCGATGTCGGGATTGCCGGCCAGCGCCCGCTGCTCGAAACGCTCCATCTGGTCGCGCGTCTCGGCGATCGAGGAGTTCTGCGGCAGGTTCCAGTCGACGATCAGTTCCGGACGATCCGAAGGCGGAAAGAACTGCTGCTGCACGAGGCCAAAGCCGGCCAGCGACGCGGCAAACAACAGCACCGTGGCGATGATGGTCAGCCAGTGATGACGCACGGAGCCGACAAGGATGCGCCGGAACAGCGAGGTGAAGCGGCCGGGCTGATCGTGATGCTGCTGTTTCATCGTCGCCGGCAGGATGGTGACGCCGAGCAGCGGTGCAAACAGCACCGCCACGATCCATGACACCAGAAGCGACACGGCGATGACGACGAACAGCGTGAAGGTGTATTCGCCGGCGGCGCTGTTGTTGAGGCCGATGGGGATGAAGCCCGCGACCGTCACCAGCGTGCCCGTCAGCATCGGAAAGGCGGTCGAGGTGTAGACATAGGTCGCCGCCTTGCGCAGGTTGTCGCCGACCTCCAGCCGCGCCACCATCATCTCGACCGCGATCATCGCATCATCGACCAGCAGGCCGAGCGCGATGATCAGCGCGCCCAATGAGATACGCTGCAGCGAGATGCCGAGATAGGCCATGACCGTGAAGGTGATGGCCAGCACCAGCGGGATGGAAAGCGCCACGACGAAGCCGGCGCGCATGCCGAGGCTGATGAAGGACACCGCGAGCACGATCGCCACCGCTTCGAACAGTGCGCGGGTGAAGCCCGAAACCGCTTCCTCGACGATCACCGGCTGATCGGCGACCAGGTGCACGCCGACGCCGATCGGCAGGTCGGCCAGCACCTTGGCCATTTCCTCCTGCAGCGCCTCGCCGAATTCGAGCAGATTGGCGTTGGGCTTCATGCCGATGGCGAGCCCGATCGCATCCTGCCCGTTGAAGCGGAACAGCGCCGTCGGCGGATCGGCGTAGCCGCGGGTGATCGTCGCTACGTCGCTCAGGCGGAAGAAGCGGTTGTTGACGCGCAGGTTGATGGCGCGAAGGCTTTCCTCGGAGGTGAACTGGCCGCTGACACGCACGCTGATGCGCTCGGGCCCGGACTGGATGACGCCGGATGGGGTGATGGCGTTCTGGGCTTGCAGGCTGGCCACGATTGCTTGCTGGTTGAGGCCGAGCGCGGCGATCTGGCGGGTCGAGAATTCGAGATAGATCGCTTCGTCCTGGGCACCGACGAGGTCGACCTTGCCGGCATTCGGCACGGTCAGGATCTTTGTCCTGACATCCTCGACATAGTCGCGCAGTTGCCGAGGCGTCAGCCCGTCGGCGGTGAAGGCGTAGATATTGCCGTAGACGTCGCCGAAACGGTCGTTGAAGAACGGCCCTTGCACGCCTTGCGGGAACTGGGCCGAGATGTCGTTGACCATGTTGCGCACCTGAAGCCAGGTCGGCACGACATCGCGTGCTTTGGTTGTCGGCTTCAGATTGACGAAGATGACGGTCTTGCCGGCGGTGGTGACCGAGCGGGTGAAATCGAGGCTGTCGAGCTCCTCGAGCTTCTTCTCGATGCGGTCGGTCACCTGCCGCAGCGTCTCGTCGACCGAAGCGCCGGGCCAGTTGGCCTGGACCAGCATGGTCTTGATGGTGAAGGCCGGGTCTTCCTCGCGGCCGAGATTGAGATAGGCCGCGACGCCTGCCACGACGAAGACCAGCATGAAGTACCAGACCAGCGAGCGATGGCCGAGCGCCCAGTCGGAGAGGTTGAAGCCCTTCATGTGGCCCCTCCCTCGGCAATCCTGACCTTCTGGCCTTCCACCAGGCTGTGGACGCCGGCGGTGACCACGCGCATGCCGGTCTCAAGGCCCTCGGCGACAATGAATGTGGCGGTGCCTTTGGCCGCGATCTTGACGTCGCGTGTGCTGACGCTCGACGTTTGCGCGTCGACGACCCAGACCTTGTCGGCGCCGTCCTTCTTGAGCAGTGCCGACAGCGGCAGCTCGATCGTCGGCGCAACGTTTGCCACGCGTGTCGCCGTCACCGTCGAACCGAGCCGGAACGCCACCGGCGGGTCGGTGAGCGTCAGCCGGACGCGGCGGGTGCGGGTCGCGGTCGGCGCCTCGCGCAATTTGGCTTCGGTGCGGATCGTCGGCAGCGATTGCAAGGTGATCTCGAAGGCGGTGTCGACCGCGAGGTCGCCGGTCAGCTGGTCGGGGATATCGACGACTGCCTCGCGCAGGTCCGAACGCGCCACGGTGACAACCGTTTGGCCGGGCGAAACCGTTTGGCCGACCTCGGCGCCAACAGCGGTGACGACGCCGTCGAAATCCGAAAACAGTCTGGTATAGCCGAGCTGTTCCCGTGATTTGGCAAGCGCGGCCTTGGCCCGTTCGACGCCGGCCTCTGCGGCCTGCCTGGCTTGCCGGGCGGCATCGAAGACGGCCTGCGAGGTGTTGGCGGCGGCAAGCAGCTGGCGCTGGCGCTCCTCACTGGCAGCGGCATTGGCGAACTGCGCCTCGGCATTGGAGAGTTCCGCCTTTGCCGCCTGGGCGGCAAGGTCCAGGGCGGTCGGGTCGAGCGCGGCGATCGTCGTTCCCTTGCTGACGATGTCGCCGACATTGACGTCTCGGGTGACAACCCGGCCCAGCAGGCGGAAGGCGAGGTCGGCGCTGAATTGCGGCTCGACCGAGCCGGCAAACCCGAATACCTGGCTGGTGCGCGGTTCGACCACGATCGACAGCACCGGCCGGACGATCTCCGGCGGCTTCTCGTCCGATCGGGAGCAGGCGGCAAGCAATGCCAAGGTGAGCAAAGCGGAAATGCGCGGCAGCCGGCTCATTGCCCTGCTCCCGCTATCTCGACCGTCTGCCCCGGGCTGAGCAACTGGCCGCCGGCGGTGACCACGCTTTGTCCGGCCTCCAGTCCCTTGTCGATCACGACGGTGCCGGAATCGAAGGCCAGCACATTCACGGGTCTCGTTGCCACAGCCTTTGTCGACGCATCGACAACCCAGACGACCGGCTTGCCGTCACTCGAGGTCAGCGCCTGCCAGGGCAGGATGACGGCTTTCGACGGCTTGGCGCTGACGGAGCCGATGACAGCGGCGCCCAGCGGCATGCCGGAGGGCGTGTCGGCAATGGCGACCTTGACGCGGATCGAACCCGAAGCCGGATCGACCGCAGGCGAGATCTCGCGCACCTTGCCGGTCGCCTTGACCAGCGGGTCGGACAACAGCGTGATCGTCACCGCGGGTGTCGACGGCGTCTTGGCTACCAGCGTTTCCTGCACATTGAAAACCGCGTCGCGATCGCCATCCTCGGCGATGGTGAAGACGGTCTGTGCCGCTTGAACCACCTGCCCGGCTTCGACCTGGCGAGCGGTGACCACGCCGGCCGCACCCGCCTTGAGCTCGGTGAAGGACAGGCTCTCCCTGGCATTGGCCAGCGCGCTTTGCGCCTGTTCGACGCTGCCTTGTGCCACCTTCAGCGCCTGATCCGCCGCATCGTAGTCGCGCCTTGTGGTGTAGCCCTGGGCAAGCAAGGTCTTCTGTCGTTCGAAGGCGGCGGAAGCCTGGGTCAACTGCGCTTGCGCGGCATCGAGGTCGGCCTGTGCCGAGCGCAGGTCTGATTCCTGTTCCTGCGGATCTATGCGGGCAAGCACGGCATCTTTGTCGACATGCTGGCCGACATCGACAAGGCGCTCGGCGACGCGGCCGCCGACGCGGAATGACAGATTGTTCAGTGTGCGCGCGGCGATCACACCGGTGAGCGAGGTCCTGGGCGCATAGTCGGCGATCGCCACCGTTTCGGTGCGCACCATGACCGGCAGTTTCCTGGCCGCCTCCTGCTTCTGGCAGCCGGTCAGAAGCAACGGTATCATCGCAAAGGCAAAAATGGCGGGAACGGTTGGAAACGGCAAAAGGCTGGAGGCGTTGACCGATGGTTGCGGGGCGGACGGCGTCGCATTCCTGCTCATGGGTTCCCCCGCCTGCTGGGACGCTCTCGCGGCAACACGTCGCAGGCGAATGCGAGAATAATCGATCCCTCGCAAAAGGGAACCTTTTCGTACACGTATCGGGCGACTGGTTAAGCGGAGCTGGCGAAACGGCCCGGCGCGTAACGGCAGGCCCAATCGCCTGGCGGCGGTGCCAACTTGAGGAAAACATGAAATAGGGCCAGAACAGATATCACCAACCATCAACGGGAACGGGCGCCGGCCCGGCGAGGGACATCATGAAGAATTCAGCCATTTCCGAACGCAAGAACCAGTCGATCTCGCGCGGCGTCGGCATGACCACGCAGATCTATGCCGATCGCGCCGAAAATTCGGAGATCTGGGATGTCGAAGGCCGTCGCTATATCGACTTTTCGTCCGGCATCGCCGTCGTCAACACCGGCCACCGCCACCCCAGAGTGATCGAGGCGGTCAAGGCGCAGCTCGACCGCTTCACCCACACCTGCCACCAGGTGGTGCCCTATGAGAGCTATGTCAGGCTGGCCGAACGGCTGAACGGCATGCTCCCCGGCAAATTCGACAAGAAGACGATCTTCGTCACCACTGGCGCCGAGGCGGTGGAAAACGCCATCAAGGTCGCCCGCAACGCCACCGGCCGGCCGGCGGTCATCGCCTTTGCCGGCGGCTTCCACGGTCGCACCTTCATGGGCATGGCGCTGACCGGCAAGGTGGTGCCCTACAAGGTCGGCTTCGGCGCCATGCCGGCCGATGTCTTCCATGCGCCGTTCCCGGTGGCGTTGCACGGCGTTTCCGTCGCCGATTCGCTGGCCGCGCTCGACCGGCTGTTCAAGGCCGATGTCGACCCGGCCCGCGTCGCCGCCATCATCGTCGAGCCGGTGCAGGGCGAGGGCGGCTTCTACGAGGCGCCGCGCGACTTCATGACGGCGCTGCGCAAGATCTGCGACCAGCACGGCATGCTGCTGATCGCTGACGAGGTGCAGACCGGCTTTGCCCGCACCGGAAAGATGTTCGCCATGGACCATCACGAGGTGGCGCCCGACATCACCACAATGGCCAAGAGCCTGGCCGGCGGCTTTCCGCTGTCGGCGGTCACCGGCCGCGCCGAGATCATGGATGCGCCAAACCCCGGCGGGCTCGGCGGCACCTATGGCGGCAGCCCGATCGGCGTCGCCGCGGCACATGCCGTGCTCGACGTGATCGAGGAGGAAAAGCTCTGCGACCGCGCCAACACGCTGGGCGCGCGGCTGAAGCAGCGGCTGCAATCGATCCGCGACGACACGCCGGAGATCGTCGATATCAGAGGCCCCGGCTTCATGAACGCGGTCGAGTTCAACGATGTGAAGAAGGGTCTGCCGTCGGCCGAATTCGCCAATGCGGTCCGGCTGAAGGCGCTCGACAAGGGCCTGATCCTGCTCACCTGCGGCGTCTATGGCAACGTCATCCGCTTCCTGGCGCCGATCACCATCCAGGACGGCGTCATGAACGAAGCGCTCGATATCCTGGAAAGCGCGATCCGCGAGGTCCGCGCCGCCTGAGCGGATACGGCTGTACCTTCTCCCACAAGGGGGAGAAGGGAGGGATCAGCGCAGGAAACCGCCGTTCGCAGGCCGGCTGAATATCAACATATCCTATTCAGCGGCGCGGACGGGCTCCTCCTGCTGGAAGGCGGCGAGGGCCGCCTTCAGTCCGTCCGGTCCTGCCGCAACAATCTGCGGCGTTGGCGAGAAGCCGGCGCCGAGCATCTTGCGGCCAAGCATGTGGTCGCCGGGGCGATTGACCGATTCGATGCCGAGCAGCCGGTTTGCCGCATAGTGGTAAATGGAGAATCGGTTCTCGTTGACGTCGCCCAGCACGACATGGCTGTCGCCGCCCGAAATCAGGCCGACCATTTGCAGCTTCATGTCGCCGATATCGGACCAGAACCATGGCACCGCCGCAAAGGCGTCCGCATGGCCGAGGATGGTGCGCGCGGCAAGGCGCGCCTGGTCGGTCGCGTTCTGCACCGATTCCAGCCGCACATCGCCGCCGGTGAGCCAGTGCCGGTAGGAGGCGGCATCGCCGATGGCGAGGATTTCGGGCACGGACGTGCGCATCTGCTGGTCGACGCGGATGCCGTTGGCGATAATGACGCCTGCGGCCTCCGCCAATTCGACATTGGGCACGACGCCGATGCCGATGATGACCATCTGCGCCGGCAGCCGCTCGCCGTTTGAGGTGATAGCAGCCGAGACACGGCCGTTCTCGCCTTCGAGCCGCGCAACCGTGGTGCCGGTGAGGATGCGCACGCCAGTCGCTTCCAGCCGCTGCCGCACATGGCTGGCGATGACCGGCGCCACCGCCCGGCCGAGCAGCCGGTCGACCGCCTCGATCACGGTGACCTTGCGGCCGGCCGCTTTGAGCGTCGCGGCGATCTCCAGTCCGATGAAGCCGCCGCCGAGGATGACGACATCCTCGCTCCGCGCGCTCAAGTCGCGGACCAGGCGGGCGTCGGCGAGCGAGCGCAGCGACACCACGCCCGAAAGATCCGACCCCGGCAGCGGCAGGATGCGCGGCCGCGAACCGGTCGCTAGGATCAGCCGGCCGAATGCCAGCACGCCGCCACCCGATAGCTCCAGCCTGCGGCCCCTGGCATCGATGCGGTCGACCCTGATGCCCGGCCGGTAGTCGATCGCGCTGCCGGTATAAAAGGCCTCGCCGCGCAGCGGCTGTGGCTTGGCCTCTTGATCCTTGATGAAGGTCTTCGACAGCGGCGGCTTGTGATAGGGCAGTTCGCTCTCGTCGCCGACGAGGATAACGGGTCCGTCGTAACCGTCCTCGCGCAGGCTGGCGGCCGCCTGCACGCCCGCATGACCCGCACCGACAATGACCACACCGTTTTTCATCGCAGCCCCGATTCCTTGATCCCCCAATTCCTTAATCCGAGTCTAGGACGTCTCGCCAAGTGGCGATTGTCTGATGCCGCCGCAAGACCGCTTTTGCGGGTCGCACCCGGAATGGCTGTCTGTCAATCGTGCGTTCGACAGCGGCATGGTATATGCGGCTAAAGTTGACACTTGCAGTTTAGAATAATTCTAAACAATTGTTTCAATTGGCTTTTCTCTCTGAAAGCAGTTGACTTCCGGTGTCTTCATCGCTTTATGGAAGCTCGCGCGTCAAGCGCATCCCTTTGATGTCTGGGCCTTGAACCCTTTCGATTGGAGGCATTTCGATGTCTTTCTTCTGCGAACCGCGCCATGCCGCGGTCTGTTTTTCGCCCGATGGCATGGACCTGCCTTGGCGCCGATTGCCTGCCGACGCGCCTTTGGCACCGGTATTTCACTGAATTCCGAGGAGATGACAATCATGAGAGCGATGATCACGGCACGATATGGCAGGCTCGCCGCGATCGGCGCCACGGCGGCATTGACGGCGGCGATATTCGTGTTGCCGGCCAAGGCGGAAATCGATGCGAAGGCGGTCATCAAGACCTATTCCGACATCGCGCTCGCCAAATATGAGGATTCTCTGACTACGGCACAGGCGCTCGACAAGGCCGTCGACGCGCTGCTCGCCAAGCCTTCGGACGAAACGCTGACCGCCGCCCGCGAGGCCTGGAAAGCGGCGCGCGTTCCCTATCAGCAGACCGAGGTCTACCGCTTCGGCAACGCCATTGTCGACGACTGGGAAGGCAAGGTGAATGCCTGGCCGCTGGACGAAGGCCTGATCGACTATGTCGCCGAGAGCTACGGCACCGAGTCGGACGCGAATGCGCTCTACACCGCCAATGTGATCGCCAACAAGTCGATCGAGATCAACGGCCAGAAGATCGACGCCTCTGAACTGACGCCCGAGTTCCTCTCCGGCACGCTGCAGGAGGCCGGCGGCATCGAGTCCAATGTGGCGACCGGCTATCACGCCATCGAATTCCTGCTGTGGGGCCAGGATCTGCACGGCACCGGCGCAGGTACCGGCGAACGGCCCTATACGGACTACGACCTCGCCAACTGCACCGGCGGCAATTGCGATCGCCGGGCGCAGTACCTGAAGTCGGCGAGCGACCTTCTGGTTGCCGATCTGCAGGACATGGTCGACGACTGGAAGGAAGGCGGCGGCGCCCGCAAGAACCTTGTCGACGGCGAGCCGAAAGCCGGCATCTCGACCATCCTCACCGGCATGGGTTCGCTGTCCTATGGCGAACTCGCCGGCGAGCGCATGAAGCTCGGCCTGCTGCTGCACGATCCGGAAGAGGAGCACGACTGCTTCTCCGACAACACCTACGATTCGCATCTCTATGACTCCGTCGGCATCCGTACTGCCTATAATGGCAGCTACACCCGCCTTGACGGCACGGTCGTCGAAGGGCCCTCGGTATCGGACATGGTCAAGGAAGCCGATCCGGCGATCGACAAGGAACTGTCGGACAGACTGGATGCCACCGTCGCCAAGATGGAAGCCATCAAGGCGCGGGCGCTTGCCGGCGAGGCCTATGACCAGCAAATCGGCGAGGGCAACACGGAAGGCAACGCCACCGTGCAGGCGGCGATCGACGCGCTGGTCGACCAGACCAAGTCGATCGAACGCGCCGTCGGCACCCTGAAACTCAATGCCATCGCCTTCGAGGGGTCCGACAGCCTCGATGCGCCAGACAAGGTATTCCAGTAAGGCGTCAAAAGCCGAGTATCAGCCACACGGCGCGGAGGAAGCGCCGTCAGCCAAGAGCAAACTATGCTGATCTGCCATTGCAACATCATCACCGAGAAGGAGATTGAGCAGACGATCGTCGCGCTGCTGGACCAGGATCCCTGGCAGCTTATCGTGCCGGCGAAGGTCTATCATGCCATGCAGAAGCGTGGTCGCTGTTGCGGCTGCTTCCCAAATGTGGTCGAAACGATCATTCGGGTCACCGAAAATTACCATGCCCGCTCGGAGGCGAGCGGCGTGGATATCGTTTCACACCTGGATCGCGTCAGAGGCCTGCGCGTCCAATACGGGAGCAGTACCCATGAAAGGCGAACAACAGATCATCGAGCGGCTTAACGAGGCTCTCTTTCTGGAGCTCGGAGCGGTCAATCAGTACTGGGTGCATTTCCGACTGCTGGAGGATTGGGGATACGCCAAGCTGGCAAAGAAGGAACGCGCGGAATCGATCGAGGAGATGCACCATGCCGACCGGCTGGTGGCCCGCATCATCTTCCTTGAAGGCCATCCGAACCTGCAGTCGGTAGCGCCGCTGCGCATCGGGCAGAATGTCAAGGAAGTGCTTGAATCCGATCTTGCCGGTGAGTACGACGCGCGCACCGCCTACAAGCGATCGCGCGAGATTTGCGAAGAAGCAGGCGACTACGTGACGATGAAGCTGTTCGAGGATCTGCTGTCCGACGAGGAAGGTCACATCGACTTCCTCGAGACGCAACTCGACCTGCTCGCCTCGATCGGCGAGGAAAAATACGGCCAGCTCAACGCGGCATCGGCCGACGAGGCGGAATAGGATATGCGGGAATGCGGCGCACCTTAGATTTCTTGCGCCGCTTGCGGCGGGCCGAGGATTACGGCCTGCCGTCCCAGCAAAACCCGCGATACAGATGGCTTCGCGGGCTCTCGCTTGCCGTTGTGGTCGCACTGACAGCCTCTGCGCTGGCCGGCGCGCCCGAGCCGGCCGGCCTCGCCACAAGCCGTAGCGACCTGACGCCGAAGGATCTGGCGCGTGTCATCGCCATCACCAGGCCGACCAAGGATTTTTCCAAGCCCGAGCAGTTCGAGCCGATGCAGGGCGGCGCGGGCACGTCGCGGAAAGCTGTCAACAAGGACGCCTTCTCGCACTCCTCGACCAACATCACTTTCGAGGAAGAAGGCACCTTCAAGCTCGGCAATGCCATTTTCCGCAAGAACTGGGTGTCGTCGCCCTCCTCGACGCAGGCATCGGACGGGCTTGGGCCGCTGTTCAACGAACGGGCGTGCCAAAATTGCCATCTGAAGGACGGCCGCGGTCATCCGCCGGAAGGCGACAGCGGGACCACCTCCATGTTCCTGCGGCTGGCGCGGCAGGCGAGCACCGAGGAGGAGAAAGCCGCGCTCACCGATCGCAAGGTGCTCAACTTCCCCGACCCGGTCTACGGCTCACAATTGCAGGATCTGGCCGTTCCGGGCCTTCGGGGCGAAGGCAGGATGCGTGTCGACTATCAGGAGCAGAAAGTCACGTTGCCGGACGGTACCGTGGTTTCGCTGCGCAAGCCGAGCTATTCGGTCGATGATCTCGCCAACGGCCCGCTCGATCCGCGCACCACGCTGTCGCCGCGCATGACGCCGCCGATGATCGGCCTCGGCTTGGTCGAGCAGATCGCGCCAGCCGACATTCTGGCCCATGCCGATCCGGACGATCGTGATGGCGACGGCATTTCCGGCAGGCCCAACATCGTGCGTGACCGCAAGAGCGGCGAACTGACGCTCGGCCGCTTCGGCTGGAAAGGGCAGACCCCCTCGATCCGCCAGCAAGCGGCGGACGCATTCGCTGGCGATATCGGCATTTCGACGCCGGAAGTGGCGAAGCACTGGGGCGATTGCACCGCAGCTGAAAAGGCCTGCCTTGCCATGCCGAACGGCATGCAGGAGCGCCTTGGCCCAGTCGAGGCGCCGCCGCCGGTCATGGACCTCGTCACCTTCTATTCGCAGAACCTCGCCGTCCCGGCGCGGCGCGACCTCGACAAGCCAGATGTGCTGGCCGGCAAGAAGCTGTTCTACGACATGGGCTGCATTTCCTGTCATACGCCGAAATTCGTCACCCGCCGCGGCACGCCCAACAAGGCGCAGGCCTTCCAGCTGATCTGGCCCTATTCCGACTTCCTGCTGCATGACATGGGGCCGGGCCTTGCCGACGGGCAGGCGGTAGGCGAGGCGACCGGCAATGAATGGCGCACGCCGCCGCTGTGGGGCATCGGCCTTACCCAGACCGTCAACGGCAACAGCTTCTTCCTGCATGACGGGCGCGCGCGCACCCTGACCGAGGCGATCCTGTGGCATGGCGGCGAGGGGCAGGCCGCGCGCGACCGCTTTGCCGCCGCCGATGTGGCCGATCGCGAGGCACTGGTCAAATTCCTGGAGTCGTTTTGATGTCGAAGCGTCTAAGCAGGTTCCGCAAAAGTGTCTCACGGTTTTGCGACAAGAACCTGCGGCAAACAAAAGAATCCAAGCAGGCGTTCGTGGGCCAGCCCGCGAATGCCTGCTTAGCGCTCGCTCTGATTCTCCCGCTGGTCCTCGCCAGCGCCTTGCCGGCGTCTGCCGCGGTCAAGGCTTCCGACGTGATCCAGCGGGCGATCGACGGCTTTGTCCGCCCGGCCTATGCGCGCCTGCACGACCATGCGGACAGCCTGACCAAGGCAATGCGCACGCTTTGCGACGCGCCCTCGCAGGACCATCTCGATGCGGCGCGCGCCGAATTCTCCGGCACCGTGGATGCTTGGTCGGTCGTGGAGATCATCCGCATCGGACCGATCACGCAGGACAACCGGCTGGAGCGCATGCTGTTTTGGCCGGACCGCAAGAGCATCGGCCTGAGGCAGGTGCAGGCGGCGCTGGCCAATAAGGATCAGACAGCCGCCGATCCGGCCCAGCTGGCGGCAAAGAGCGTCGCCATGCAAGGGCTTGGTGCGCTGGAGTTCGTGCTTTATGGCGATGGCGCGGAAACGCTCGCCGGCAAGGACGATCCCTATCGCTGCGCTTACGGCGCGGCTGTCGCCGGCAACATCGACACGATTGCCGCCGATGTCAGCGACGCCTGGAACAAGCCCGACGGCTTTGCCGAGCTTTGGGCCAATCCGGGGCCGCGAAACGCGCTTTACCGCGATGGTACGGAAGCGGTGACCGAACTGGTCGGTGTCTTCATCAACGAGTTGGAAATGGTCCGCGACGTGCGCCTGAAAGGCTTTCTGGGCGGCAATCCGGAAGCCGACAAGCCGAAACAGGCGATCTATTGGCGTTCGCAAAACACGGCGCGTTCGCTGACCGGAAATCTTGCGGGCATGAACGCGCTGTTCCAGGCCTCGCAGCTTGGCGACGCGCTGTCGCCTGATGCACGCTGGATGGCGGAATCGATCCATATCCAGCTCGTCAACGGTGCCGCCGACGCCACGGCCATCAGAGGTCCGATCGATAAGGCGCTCGTCGACCCGGCGCTGCGCCAGAAGCTCGATCACTTTTCGCTGGTGACATCCAGCCTGTCGACCCTGATCGGCACCAGGCTGACCGCCGAATTCGGCCTGACCGCCGGCTTTTCGTCGCTGGATGGTGACTGAGCATGATCCCGAAACGGTATCGAATTTTGGGGCGAGTTACTTGGCGAGGAAGTTTTGACCGGCCGGACGCGCTTGCGTTGACGGATCGCACACTTTGGAGATTGGCCGAAACGCCCATCGCTTCGTCATCCTGGGGCGGAGCAAGGAGCGCAGCGACGCGGCGCAGACCCCAGGATCCATGCCGTGACCTCAGAGCGTTGCTTAGGTGCAGAATTCTGCTCCGCAGTACTCTTCGGCTGAGATTACGGCATGGATCCCTGGGTCTCCGCGACGGAGCTTCGCTCCTGCTCCGCCCAAGGATGACGAAGTTGGGGAGGCTTCGGCCAATCCCGAACGTCTGCGATGATCCATTCAAACGATCGATGGGTGCGGGGTGCCAAGAAGCCCTCCGATCTGTCAAAATCATCGTGTCGAGGAATGGGACCGTGCCCGAGAGGGCGGTCTCTTGAGGACGCCCCTCATCGATCGCCGTGATTTCCTCAGGGCGGCAGGCGTTGGCTTTGCGGCGGCCATGGCGCCGTCCGCATGGGCGAAGACGCTTAGCACGGACGCTGTCTTCGCCACCGCTTTCGTCAAGCGTGACGGCAGCTATGGCGCAGCCATCCTCTCAGAGGCCGGCAAGGTCTTGCATGCCATCGACCTGCCCGCCCGCGGTCACGATGTCACCTTCGATCCGGTGTCGAAGCGCTCCGTGGTCTTTGCCAGGCAGCCCGGCACTTTCGCGGTGGTTTTCGACCACACCGGCCGCGACGAGCCGCTGACCATTGCCAGCGTCAGTGGACGGCATTTCTTCGGCCACGGCGTGTTCTCGACCGACGGTGCCCTGCTCTACGCCACAGAGAACGACTTCGACAACGCCGCCGGCGTGGTCGGCGTCTATGACGCGCGCGCGAAATTCAGGCGCGTCAGCGAGTTCCCGACCTACGGCATGGGTTCGCACGAGCTTCTGCTGCTGGGTGACGGCAGGACGATCGCCGTCGCCAATGGCGGCATCGAGACGCATCCGGATTTCGGCCGCGTCGAGCTCAACATCGCGACGATGAAGCCTTCCTATGCGCTGGTCGACCGCCTCACCGGCGACCTCATTGAAAAGCACGAACTGCCGGCCGCACTTCACCAGCTTTCGATCCGTCACATGGATGCCGACCAGTCCGGCACGGTCTGGTTCGGTTGCCAGTACAGGGGGCCGGGCACCGATCGTCCGCTGCTGGTCGGCCGCGCCGCTCGCGGCGAGGATCTGCGGCTGCTCGACATGCCGCAGGACGTGCTTTCGGGCTTCAGGAACTACATCGGCTCGGTCGCCGCCAATATCGCCGCCGGCACCGTCGCCGTGTCCTCGCCGCAAGGCAACTCGCTTGCGGTGATCGATGCGGCCAGCGGCCGGATCGTCGCCACCAACGCACTAGCCGAGGTCTGCGGCGTGGCACCTGACAAGACGAGCTTCATGACGACGACGGGCACCGGCGAAATCGTCGAAGCGGGCGGCGCGACACGGTCCGAACCCGACTATGTCTGGGACAATCACATGCTGCGCATCGAGCCGGCCGGGTAGTTCCGGAACGGTTCCCCAACGGTTACGTTCGCTGGAAGTTACCGTCTTCAGGCGAAGCGAAGCCGCCGAACGATTTATGCATTATCCCCTTGCGGCGATGAGCCATGGCGGGCACAGGGAAATTGTTTTTCGAACCCTGTGCCCAAGTGGGTGCTCCAACCGGTCGCCTCATGAAGTTGCTTGCCATCGACTGTGCCGCCAATCTCTGCGCCGCCTGTGTCTACGACACAGCGGCCGGGAAAGAGCTCGGCCGCTCGGTGCTCGATCTCGGCAAGGGCCATGCCGAGCATTTGATGGCCGTGATCGAAGAGGCGTTGAAGACCGGCGGGACCGACTATGCCGGCCTTGGCGCCATCGCTGTCTCCACCGGCCCGGGCTCGTTCACCGGCCTGCGCGTCGGCGTCTCGACGGCGCGGGGCCTGGCGTTGGCGCTGAAAATCCCGGCAATCGGGGTGACGACGCTGGAAGCCTTGGCAGCGCAAGCGGAAGAGACCTTTCCCGGCCGCGCCGTGCTGGCCGCGCTCGACGCCGGCCGTGACGAAATCCACGCAGCATTTTACGACGACGTGTCGGTCCTGCGCTATGGTCCGGCCGTGACCACGCTTTCGCAAGCCGCCGCCATGGCGGCGGATAGTTCTCCGGTTCTTGCCGGCACGGCGGCAACGCAAATCGCCGCGTCGGCCGGGCGCGCCTTCGACATCGGCCCGACAAGTGCCACGGCCGACGTCGCCGTCTATGCCCGGCTGGCCGCCGCCCAAGGTGCCGGTAAAAAGGGTGAAGGCGAAAAGCCGAAACCGCTCTATCTGCGCGGCGCGGACGCCAAGCCGCAGGCAGGCTTTATCCTGTCCAGGAAGAAAGCCGGGAAGAAAAACTGATGCGCATTCCTTTCCTCCAGCCGCGCCGCAGGGACTATGCGCTCGAGCCGCTGACGATTGCCGACAGCCCGGCTGTGTCCGTGCTGCATCGCGAGGATTTCGTGCGGCCGTGGACCGACGGCGAGTTTGCCGCGTTGCTAGAGCAGGACACGGTGTTCGGCTATGCCGCGCGCGAGACCGGACAGGGCTCCAAGCCGCCGGTCGGTTTCGTGCTGGCGCGCCTGGCTGCCGGCGAAGGCGAGATCCTGACCGTCGCGGTGGCGCGCTCCCATCGCCGCCAGGGGCTTGGCTGGCAATTGATGGACGCCGTGCTGCGCGAACTGCACGCGCAACGCGCCGAGGCGCTTTTCCTCGAGGTCGACGAGACCAACATAGCTGCGATCGCGCTCTACCGGCGGCTGGGGTTCCGCGAGGTTGGCAAGCGCCCCAACTATTACAGGTCGCCCGAGCACGGCCCGACCGGGGCGCTTGTCATGCGCCGCGATCTTCGCTAGCCAAACGTCGGGGTGGAGCGGATGATCGGAAAAATCAGGATTTTCCTGGCGCTGGGCCTCGTTGTCGGCGGCTCGTTGATGCTCGTGCCGTTGCAGATCCTGTCGATGAAGACCGGGCTCTGGCGCGAGACGTTCATCCTGAAGATCTGGCACCGGCTGATCGTCAGGGCATTGGGCATGCGCATCCATGTCAAGGGAACCCTGTCCAGCCAGCGCCCTTTATTGGTCGCGTCTAACCACATTTCCTGGACCGACATCATGGTGCTGGGGTCCAAGGTCGACGTGAAGTTTATCGCCAGGGCTGATATGGCCGGCTGGCCGTTGATCGGCATGTTGTCGAAGCTGCAGCGCACCGTCTTCATCGAGCGCGAGCGCAAGCGTTCGTCGGGCGACCAGGCGAGCGAGATCGCCAACCGTATGGCTAAGGGCGACGCCATGGTGCTGTTTGCCGAAGGTTCGACTGGCGACGGCAACATGATCCTGCCGTTCAAGAGCACGCTGTTCGGCGCCGCCTCGATGGCGATTTCGGAAGGGGCGGCCGAAACAGTCTTCATCCAGCCGGTGGCGATCGTCTACACGCGCCTGCATGGCGTGCCGCTCGGCCGCAGGCACCGGCCGATTGCCGCCTGGATCGGTGATGAGGATTTGGTGCCGCATCTGAAGGTTCTGATGGCGGAAGGCGGGCTCGATGTCGAAGTGCATTTCGGCGAGCCGGTCGCCTTTTCCAAGGGCTCCAGCCGCAAGGAAACGGCAAGGCTGATGGAAAGCCAGGTGCGTGATATGGTGCAGGCCGCGCTCGCCGATCCGCGCCCGAGCCGGTAAGCCGGAAAGGCGCCGGCCAGAATCGCCTGTTTTTTGTCAGGGAAAAGCGTTAGAAGCCGCCGGATGGAACTGAACACGATAGAACGGGACGACATCGAAAGCGCAGCCGAAAGTGCGGTCGCGCCGTCCGCCGCGGCCAGGAAGGTCTTCGTCAAGACTTATGGCTGCCAGATGAACGTCTACGATTCGCAGCGCATGACCGACGCGCTGGCCGCCGACGGCTATGTGGCGACGGACGCCATTGGCGAAGCCGATCTGGTGCTGCTCAACACCTGCCATATCCGCGAGAAGGCGGCGGAGAAGGTCTATTCCGAACTCGGCCGCATTCGGGAGATGAAGGCCGAACGGGCTCAGGCCGGCCGCGAGATGCTGGTCGGTGTCGCCGGCTGCGTGGCGCAGGCCGAGGGGTCCGAGATCATCCGCCGCTCGCCGGCCGTCGATCTGGTCATCGGCCCGCAGACCTATCACCGGCTGCCCAACGTGCTGGCACGGGTGCGCGGCGGCGAAAAGATCGTCGAGACCGAGTATGCCGTGGAGGACAAGTTCGATCACTTGCCGCGGCCGAAACGCGCCGAGATCATCAAGCGCGGCGTCACCGCGTTCCTGACCGTGCAGGAAGGCTGCGACAAGTTCTGCACCTTCTGCGTCGTGCCCTACACCAGGGGCTCGGAAGTCTCCCGGCCGGTGGCGCAGATCGTCGCCGAGGCCGAGCGGCTGGCGCAAGCCGGCGTGCGCGAGGTGACGCTGCTTGGCCAGAACGTCAATGCCTGGCATGGCCAAGGAGAAAACGGCGCCGAATGGGGCCTTGGCCGCCTGCTGTTTAGGCTGGCCGAGATCCCCGGGCTTTCGCGGCTGCGCTACACCACCAGCCATCCGCGCGACATGGACGACGAACTGGTCGCCGCCCACCGCGACCTGCCGGCGCTGATGCCCTATCTGCATTTGCCGGTGCAATCGGGTTCGGACCGCATTCTCAAGGCGATGAACCGCAGACATACGGCAAAGGACTATCTGAAGCTGCTCGACCGGATCCGCGCCGCGCGGAGCGACATCGCGCTTTCGGGCGACTTCATCGTCGGCTTTCCCGGCGAGACGGATGCGGATTTCGAGGCGACGATGGAACTGGTCCGTCGGGTGAATTACGCCTCGGCCTTCTCGTTCAAATATTCGCCGCGCCCCGGCACGCCGGGCGCGGAGATGACCGATCATGTGCCGGAAGCCGTCAAGGACGAGCGCCTGCAACGGCTGCAGGCGCTGCTGCTGAAGCAGCAGCAGGATTTCGGCGCGAGCCTGGTCGGCAGCACCATCGACACGCTGATCGAGAAGCCCGGCCGTCAGGCCGGCCAGAAGGTTGGCCGCTCGCCGTGGCTGCAGCCGGTTATTGTTGATGAAAAGGCCGGCGAAATCGGTGAGATTATCCAGGTACGAATCACGAAGACGGGTTACAACAGCCTGTTCGCCGAATTGGCCTGAAGGTCTCGGCAGATGAGGAGAGACGGTTGAGCGCTGCGGAAGTGAAGAACCTGCCCCAGAATCTACCATCGGGGGCTTCGGATATGGCGCACATCGTTCTGACTTTCGACAACAACAAGCTTGCCAGCGCCCTTTATGGCCAGTTCGACGAGAATCTGGCCAGGCTCGAGCAGAAGCTTGGCGTCGATATCCGCTCGCGCGGCAACCAGCTGACCATCAAGGGCTCCGCCTCGGCCGCCGAGCAGGCGCGCCGCGCCCTGGACAATCTCTACGGCATTCTCCAGAAAGGCGCCGACATCGGTCAGTCGGACGTCGACGGCGCCGTGCGCATGGCGATTGCCGCCGACGACCAGCTGACGCTGCCGACGCTGGAGCGCAAGGGCAAGGTGTCCGCCGCCCAGATATCGACGCGCAAGAAGACGATCTATGCGCGTTCGCTCAACCAGGACGCCTACATGCGCGCGCTGGAGCGGTCCGAGCTTGTCTTCGGCATCGGCCCGGCCGGCACGGGAAAGACCTTCCTGGCGGTGGCGCATGCGGCGATGCTGCTCGAACGCGGCATGGTCGAGCGCATCGTGCTGTCGCGGCCGGCCGTCGAGGCCGGCGAGCGGCTTGGCTTCCTGCCCGGCGACATGAAGGAGAAGGTCGATCCCTATCTGCGGCCGCTCTACGACGCGCTTTACGAGATGATGCCGGCCGACAAGGTCGAACGGGCGATTTCCGCCGAGGTGATCGAGATCGCGCCGCTGGCCTTCATGCGCGGCCGCACGCTGGCGCATGCCGCCGTCATCCTCGATGAGGCGCAGAACACCACGCCGATGCAGATGAAGATGTTCCTGACCCGCCTCGGCGAGAACTCGCGCATGATCGTCACCGGCGATCCGACCCAGATCGACCTGCCGCAAAACACCAAATCCGGCCTTGTCGAGGCGCTCAGGATTCTCGACGGCGTCACCGGCATGGTGACGGTCCGCTTCAACGAAGGCGACGTCGTCAGGCATCCGCTGGTCGCCGAGATCGTCAAGGCCTACGACCGCGACGGCAAGCTGGCCCGGGGCCTGGACGCCGAAGGCTAGAACCATCGGACCCAAAGGTTGGAAACCGGTTTTGGGAAATCCGATGCTCAAACAAAAAGATAGGGCGGTGGCACGGTACGATGCCAAAGTCCGCCGCTCTGATGTGACGATGCGGCCTCATGGCTGAGGACAGAGAGTCTGGCGGCGGGGGTTTTCCGGTCCCCGTCGACATCGATATGGCGGTCGAAGCGGGCGACTGGCCCGATGAGGCTGCGCTGATGCGGCTGGTCGATCGCGCGGTTGGCGCTGCTTTTGCCGAAACCGGCGTAATCGGCCGTTCCGAACTGAGCATCGTCTTTTCAGACGATGCTCATATCCGCAGCCTCAATGCCGGCTGGCGCGGCAAGGACAAACCGACCAACGTCCTGTCTTTCCCGGCCTTTCCGCCCGCAAAGGGCGGTCCGTTGCCGCCCATGCTGGGCGACATCGTGCTGGCCGCCGAAACGATCGCGCGGGAAGCCGCACTGGAAGACAAGCCCGTCGACAACCATATCACCCATCTCGTCATCCACGGCCTGCTGCATTTGCTGGGTTACGATCACGAGACCGACGCCGAGGCCGAGGAAATGGAAGCCGTCGAACGCTCAGCACTTGCGAGGCTTGCCATTCCCGATCCCTACGCGTAACTAAAAAGATCAAATGACCGGACGACGATGAACGACAAACCAGAGACTGCCGCCCGCCCAGACGCCGGCAGTGCGACCAAGCCATCCGAACAGACGGAAGAGGGCTCGAGTCCGAGTACCACGACCGGCAGCTTCGCCAGCGAGCCATCGCCTGCCGGTCCTTCCCTGTTCGATCGCGTGCTCGGCCTGTTCAGGCAACGCAACGGCACCAGCCTGCGCGAGGAGATCGCCGACGCGCTTGCCGAAACGGCGAGCGATGCCGGATCCTTCTCGCCGGGCGAACGGGCCATGCTCAACAACATCCTGCGCCTGCGCGAGGTGCGCGTCGAGGACGTGATGGTGCCGCGCGCCGACATCGAGGCGGTCGAGATCACGACGAACCTGGGCGATCTTCTGGGACTGTTCGAGCAATCCGGCCATTCCCGCATGCCGGTTTATTCGGAGACGCTCGACGACCCGCGCGGCATGGTCCACATCCGCGACGTGCTCGCCCACATCACCAAGACCGCCCGCGTCAGGAAGGGCAGGACGACCAGGAAGACCGCGGCCGCCACGCTTCTCGATCTTGCCAAGGTCGATCTCGCGCGCACCATCGGCGACCTGAATCTGATCCGCCCGGTGCTTTTCGTGCCGCCGTCGATGCTCGCCTCCGATCTCATGGGGCGGATGCAGGCGATGCGCACCCAGATGGCGCTGGTCATCGACGAATATGGCGGCACGGATGGTCTGGCTTCGCTCGAGGATATCGTCGAGATGGTGGTCGGCGACATCGAGGACGAGCATGACGACGACGAGCCGATGATCACCCAGACCGGCGAAGGCGTGTTCGTCGTCGACGGCAAGGCCGAGATCGACGAAGTCGCCAAGATGATCGGCGAGGACTTCGCCGCCGGCGAGCACGGCGAATATGTCGATACGATCGGCGGCATGATCTTCAACACGCTTGGCCGTGTTCCGGCCCGCGGCGAAGTGGTGCAGGCCATACCTGGCTTCGAATTCCATGTGCTGGACGCCGACCCGCGCCGGGTCAAGCGCGTGCGCATCGTCGAGACCCCGAAGGGCGAGCGCCGCCGGCGCGCCGTCCGCGCCGAGCAGGTTTGAAAGACGCGGCTCGCCCGATGCGAGCCAATTCGTCTGGACGCTGCCCGGCGTACTGGTAGAATATCTGATGTCATGGAAACTCGATGAGACCGTGGAAACGTCTGCGGGCGCTGTGGCAGCGGGTCGATCCGGTAGCGGGCCTGCGCTTGTGCTGGCCCACGGCTGGCCGTGGTCTTCGTTCTCGTGGCATCGGATTATTCCGGACCTCGCAAGGCGCTATCGTGTCCATTGGTACGATATGCCCGGATACGGGCGATCCGACAAAGCAGCGGAGCAGCGCACCTCACTCGACGTGCAAGGACAAGTATTCGCCGAGATGCTTGCGCATTGGGACCTTGAGCAGCCGATGATCGTTGCCCATGATTTCGGCGGAGCGACGACGTTGCGGGCACATCTGCTGCACGGCTGCGACTTCGAGCGGTATGTTCTGATGAACGTCGTCGCCATGCGCCCGTGGGGATCGGAGTTCTTCGATCATGTCGGTCGCCACGTGGATGCCTTTCTGGGCCTGCCGCCGCATATCCACAGAGCGGTCGTGGAAGCCTATATCAAGGGGGCGATCGTAAATGATATCGATTCCGGGGATTTCGAGAAGCTTGTCGAGCCGTGGCTCGCCGAGGAGGGACGAGGAAGCTTCTATCGGCAATTCGCCCAAGCTGACGAAAAGTATACCGCCGAAGTCGAGCCGGCGTTCGGGGATATTCGGTGTCCGGTGAAGATAGTCTGGGGCAAGGACGATCCATGGATTCCGCTGGAGCGAGGCCAAGCGCTTCATGCGCTGATCCCGCAGGCATCGTTCGAAACACTGCCTGGCGTCGGTCACTTACCTCAGCTCGAAGCTCCGGGTCTCGTTCTGGAGCGGCTGAACGCATTTCTGTCACGCGACGGCGAAGACTGACGGATCGAACTTGGAAGGGGGAAGTCTTTCCCAGGCTTATTAACGCGCCTACGGTCGACCGCCAGTGGCAATGCGCGATGCAAGAAGCCAGTCCTGAACACAAGGGCGCAGCCATGCTTTCGGTCATCGCCATGGTCGTCGGGTCGTTGCCCGTTCGCAAATTTCGCCCGTTGGCTGGTGCGTGGCCGTACGGACCGCGGCCTGATAAATCTTCTGCTGTGATTCGCACGACTTGGAAGCATTGATGCAGCGCCTGGCCGGCCGGATAATTCTGCTATGGGGTTGGCGACGCGCGCTTGTGGCGTTTCTTGCCGGGGCGCTGGCGGTTCTTGCCCAGGCGCCTTACGATTTCTTCGCCGCCTGTTTCGTTTCGTTTCCGCTTCTGGTCTGGCTCCTCGACGGCGCGACCGGTGAAGCCTCCGATGGCTGGTTCCGGCGCCTGCGCCCGGCCTTCGTCATCGGCTGGTGGTTCGGCTTCGGCTATTTTCTCGCCGGCCTGTGGTGGATCGGCTCGGCACTTCTGGTCGAGGCCGACAGTTTTGCCTGGGCGCTTCCCTTCGCAGTGGTCGGAATTCCGCTGGCGCTTGCCTTTTTCTACGGCATCGCGACAGCGGTTGCCCGGCTGCTGTGGAGCAACGATATCGGCCGCATCGCTGCCCTTGCCTTCGGCTTTGGCCTAGCGGAATGGCTGCGCGACTTTCTGTTCACCGGCTTTCCCTGGAATGCGGTCGGCTACGCGGCGATGCCGGTGCCCTTGCTGATGCAGAGCGTGTCGGTGACCGGCATGGTCGGCATGAACGCGCTGGCGGTCTTCATCTTTGCACTGCCGGCCCTGCTTGCCGCGCACCGACATGTCCGCCTAGGGGCTGCACTGCTTGTCGTTCTCGTCCCGGCCCATGTCGGCTTCGGCTATATCAGGCTTGCTGCTGCGGAGAAGCCGGCGGAGCGCAGCCTCGATGTCCGCATCGTGCAGCCGGCAGTCGACCTCTCGGAGAAGTGGGACGCTTCGGTGCGCGACCGCATCTTCGCCACCATGATGGGGCTCTCGGCCAAGACGCCGGAACCTGGCCATGGCAAGCCGCAATTGATCCTGTGGCCCGAAACCTCCGTGCCGTTTCTTTTCACCGAGCGTCCCGATGCGCTGACTGCGCTGGGAGAGATGCTTGGCGACGGCCAGATGCTGATAGCCGGTGTCGTCCGGGAGGAGGGCGGCTCGGCGGCAAATGCCGGCACGCGGTACTACAATTCCGTGGTGGCAATCGACGACAGGGGTGAAATCATCGACGCCGTCGACAAGGTTCATCTGGTGCCCTTTGGCGAATATCTGCCTTTCACCGACCTGCTTGGCCGCTTCGGGCTCGAACAGCTCGTCGCCGGGCCGATGACTTTCGCGGCGGGCAATGAGCGGCATCCGATCGCGCTGCTCGGTGGTATCCGCGCCCTTCCGTTCATTTGCTATGAAGTCATCTTCCCCGATCTGGTGACAGTTGACGCAGCGTCAGCTGAGATTATTGTCAATGTCACGAACGACGCGTGGTTTGGTGACACGCCGGGTCCATACCAGCATTTCAGGCAGGCGCAGATTCGTGCGGTGGAGAACGGGGTGCCCTTGTTGCGCGCAGCCAATAACGGCATTTCCGCTGTAGTCGATCCGCGCGGACGCATCCTCGATGCACTGGCGATCGACGCACGCGGAGCCATCGATGCCCATGTACCGATCTCCAATCAAGCCATTGTCTCCTCCGGTCAAAGACGCGTTAACGGACTGCTGATCATGTTGGCGCTTGCCTTGGCCTCGTTCACATTGAATGTAAGGCAAAGGCTACGGGTGAATTGACAGTCGACACATTAGAAACTCATACTGTAAGCGCCTGAAATTTCTCGAAGTCGGTACGTCGTTCTGTTGGGGCACTGGCCGCCGGCGTTGTTTGGGCAAGAAAAAACACAAAAAGCCGGAAAAATTCGGCGAGGAAAAAATGACAGAAGAGAACAAGAAGAAACCGAATCCTATCGACATCCATGTCGGAAGTCGCATCAGGCTTCGCCGCAATATGTTGGGAATGAGTCAGGAGAAGCTGGGAGAGAACCTCGGTATTACGTTTCAGCAGATCCAGAAATACGAAAAGGGGACCAATCGCGTCGGCGCCAGCCGTTTACAGGCAATCGCCTCGATACTCGGCGCGCCCGTCGCTTTCTTTTTCGAGGACGCGCCGGGCCAGGAGGCTGTGGGTAACCGTGGATTTGCCGAGGATGCATCGATGGCTTTTGCCGTCGAATTCTGCGGCAGTCCTGAAGGTCTTCAACTCAACCGGGCCTTCGTCAAGATCGCCGACGTAAAGATACGTCGCAAGATCATCGAGCTTGTGAAGGCGCTCTCCGCCGACGAAGTCGATTGACCGGGCCGATTTTTGTAGGCCGTTGAGAAGTCGAAAATGACGGATCCGTCGTAGCGGCACGCAAAATTCTCGTGATTTCGCGCATCGTGGAATTTGCATTCCGTGGGCACGCCCAAGAAGGGATCGATTTTGCTCGACGCCCGTCCTCAAAGTCCTTTTCATTTGAGGGTTAGAGTTAAGCACACTGGCGGCATCCTGCCGCTGGTCACAGAGGTAGCCGGTCACAGTGGTACAAGATAATAGCGCGATTTTCGCGCCAGAACGGCAGCATCGCTTGACGAGCGGCGCCCGGCACCGCTAACACGTGGCGCGCCAATCGGCAGCTTGCCGATATTTTTTCAAGAGGGGACACCCGTGACGCGGCAAAATTACCTATTCACCTCGGAATCCGTTGCCGAGGGTCATCCCGACAAGGTCTGCGACCGCATCTCCGACGAGATCGTCGATCTGGTCTATCGCGAGGCCAGAAAAGCCGGCATGGACCCCTGGAAGGTCCGCGTCGCCTGCGAAACGCTGGCGACCACGAATCGCGTGGTCATCGCCGGCGAGGTGCGCGTGCCCGAGACCCTGCTGAAGAAAGACAAGGCCGGCAACATCCTGATGGATGCCGCCGGTCATCCGCTCGTCAATCCGGCGAAGTTCAAGTCGGCCGCCCGCAAGGCGATCCGCGAAATTGGCTACGAACAGCCCGGTTTCCACTGGAAGACGGCAAAGATCGAGGTTCTGCTGCACGGCCAGTCGCCGGATATCGGTCAGGGCGTCGACAATGCCTCCGACCGGCAAGGCGAGGAAGGGGCCGGCGACCAGGGCATCATGTTCGGTTATGCCTGCCGCGAGACACCGGATCTGATGCCGGCGCCGATCTACTACAGCCACAAGATCCTCGAACTGCTGGCCGCCGCGCGCCACGAAGGCAATGGCGATGCCGGCCGGCTCGGCCCGGATGCCAAGAGCCAGGTCACCGTCCGCTATATCGACGGCAAGGCGGCCGAAGTGACCCAAATCGTGCTGTCCACTCAGCACCTTGACGCGGACTGGGATTCGAAGAAGGTCCGAAAGGTCGTCGAACCCTATATCCGCGAGGCACTGGGTGAGCTGAAGATCGCCGACAGCTGCAACTGGTACATCAACCCCACGGGCAAGTTCGTCATCGGCGGGCCCGACGGCGACGCCGGCCTGACCGGCCGCAAGATCATCGTCGATACTTACGGCGGTGCTGCGCCCCACGGTGGCGGTGCTTTTTCCGGCAAGGACACCACCAAGGTCGACCGTTCCGCAGCCTATGCTGCACGCTACCTCGCCAAGAACGTCGTGGCGGCCAAGCTCGCCGATCGCTGCACCATCCAGCTTTCCTATGCCATCGGTGTTGCCCAACCGCTGTCGGTCTATGTCGACCTGCACGGCACCGGCAAGGTCGACGAGGCAAAGCTCGAGCAAGCGCTGCGCACCGTGATGGACCTGTCGCCGTCCGGTATTCGTCGTCACCTCGATCTCAACAAGCCGATCTATGCCAAGACGTCGTCTTATGGCCATTTCGGCCGCAAGGCCGGCCGCGACGGGTCCTTCTCCTGGGAAAGGACCGACCTGGCCAAGGCGCTCAAGGAAGCTCTCGCCGAAGCGACCGCCGAAGCAGTCGCCGCCTAACCGCGGCGCCCATGGGTCCGAAAGAAGTGGATCCGAAAGACATGGATCCGACAGACCGGCCAAGCCGCGCGACCGAAGCGTTTTTCGGTCGCCGGCGCGGCAAGGCCATCCGTCCGCAGCAGGCGGCGGCGCTGGAAAGCGGCTTCAGCACCTACCAACTCGATCTGACGGCTGGACCGCCGGCCGAAATGCGCAGCCTGTTCGAAGCGGATGTCCGCGGCGTTCATCTCGAAATTGGTTTCGGCGGCGGCGAGCACCTGCTGCATCGGGCGACGACGGCTCCTGAAACCGGTTTTGTCGGCGTCGAGCCTTTCGTCAACGGCATGGCCAAGCTGATGATGGCGGTCAGGAAACAGCCGCTTGCCAATCTTCGGGTCTATGACGACGACGCCACGCGCCTGCTCGACTGGCTTCCGCAAGCCTCGCTCGATGGTATCGACCTTCTCTATCCCGATCCCTGGCCGAAGAAGAAGCACTGGAAGCGCCGCTTTGTCAGCCCGGTCAATCTCGACCGTTTCGCGCGTGTCTTGAAGTCAGGCGGAAAATTCCGCTTTGCGTCCGATATCGATAGCTATGTGAACTGGACGCTGCTGCACTGCCGGGCGCATGATGCGTTTGCGTGGCAAGCTGAAGAGGCGGCCGACTGGCATCGGCCCTATGAGGGTTGGCCGGGTACGCGCTACGAGGCGAAGGCCGTTCGCGAAGGCCGGCGGCCAGCCTATCTTACCTTCGTCCGAAGATAGGCATTTTTCGACAGCACGCATCGCGCGCTTTGCCATAGACGAGGACTGGAAACATCCCGCGTCGTTCGTCAGGCCTAGAAGCGGCCGATCTTTTCGAAGGCAGCCGGATCCATGCCGAGATTGCGCAGATCGTGCGCCCGCGGCTTGCGGCCGGCTTCGACGGCCCGCGACGCGGCGACGGCGCTGCCGAACACGGTGAAGAAATCGCCGATGGTGGAGAAAACCTTGCGGTTGGCCATGATTATGCCTTTCCTCTGCTGCGATGCGTAATTGAATTTGTGCAGCGCAATATAGGTAGGTGCGTATTCGCTGCTATCACAGGGACGTTGGCGCATGGCCGCCATGCGCCCCGTGCAACGCTGCCGCCTCCGGCACTTTCGCCTGGCTCTGCATGCGGACTGTCGATAGCGGACTTGAAACGACGACCGCGATCGTCTATATCAGCCTCAAATTCTTGGTCGGTATGGCGAAGAGTGGGTCCACCCGGTCCCGCTCTTTTTTATTACCTGTCGACCGCCCACGAAACGAGCGACAGTGATCGAATGACAACAACGGCAAGCGATGGCGACGACCGCATCATCCGCGAAAGCGGCATCGATGCGCGCATCGCATTGATCGTGCAGCCGGTATTGCGTGCCATCGGCTTCCGCCTCGTCAGGGTGCATCTGTCGGGCCAGAACGGGCTGACGCTGCAGATCATGGCCGAGCGCGAAGACGGCACCATGACCGTCGAGGATTGCGAAGAGGTCAGCCGGGCGGTGTCGCCGGCGCTCGATGTAGATGATCCGATCGAAAAGGCGTATCATCTCGAAGTGTCGTCGCCCGGTATCGACCGGCCGCTGGTCCGTAAGTCGGATTTTGCGGCCTGGACGGGCCATCTGGTGAAGATGGAAACGTCGGTCCTTGTCGCCGACCGCAAGCGCTTCAAGGGCAAGATCGGCGAGAGCGATGCGGACGGCGTGCTGATCGAGCGCGACAAGGCCGCCTATGGCGAGGAGCCGGCGGTGCGCGTACCCTACGAGGCGATTGCAGAAGCGCGGCTGATCCTGACCGACGACCTCATCCGCGATGCACTGTCGAAGGACAACAGGGCGCGCAAGGAAGCCAGGAAACGCCGCGGCGAACCCGAAGACGCGCCAGAGGGCGGGGAAGCGGGCGTGGAAGACGAAACCGAACAGGAAATGTGATTGGGCTGCCGGGCGCAAAGGCTCGGCAACAAGCTCGGGAGAAAAAAGATGGTTGTAAGCGCCAACAGGCTTGAACTGCTGCAGATCGCCGACGCGGTCGCGCGCGAAAAGTCGATCGACAAGTCGATCGTCATTGCCGCCATGGCCGATGCGATCCAGAAGGCGGCGCGCTCGCGCTATGGCCAGGAAACCAACATCCGTGCCGACATCAATCCGAATACCGGCGAGATGAAGCTGCAGCGGCTGATGGAAGTGGTCGAGAACGTCGACGACTATGCGACGCAGATCGCCATTTCCTCGGCGCGTGAGCGCAATCCCGACGCCCAGCTCGGCGACTTCATTGCCGAACAGCTGCCGCCGATGGATTTCGGCCGCATCGCCGCCCAGTCGGCCAAGCAGGTCATCGTGCAGAAGGTGCGCGAGGCCGAGCGTGACCGCCAGTATGACGAATACAAGGACCGCATCGGCGAGATCGTCAACGGCACCGTCAAGCGCGTCGAATATGGCAATGTCATCGTCGACCTCGGCCGCGGCGAGGCGATCATCCGCCGCGACGAGCTGATCCCGCGCGAAAACTACAAATATGGCGATCGCGTCCGCGCCTACGTCTATGACGTGCGCCGCGAGCAGCGCGGTCCGCAGATCTTCCTGTCGCGCACCCATCCGCAGTTCATGGCGAAGCTGTTCACGATGGAAGTGCCGGAAATCTACGACGGCATCATCGAGATCAAGTCGGTCGCCCGTGATCCGGGTTCGCGCGCCAAGATTGCCGTCATCTCGCGTGACAGTTCCATCGATCCGGTCGGCGCCTGCGTCGGCATGCGCGGCAGCCGCGTTCAGGCAGTGGTCGGCGAATTGCAGGGCGAGAAGATCGATATCATTCCGTGGTCGCCTTCGGCCGCTTCCTTCATCGTCAATGCGCTGCAGCCGGCGGAAGTCGCCAAGGTCGTCCTCGACGAGGATGCCGAGCGCATCGAGGTGGTGGTGCCGGACGACCAGCTCTCGCTGGCCATCGGCCGGCGCGGCCAGAACGTACGGCTTGCCTCGCAGCTCACCGGCTGGGATATCGATATTCTGACCGAGCAGGAAGAGAGCGAGCGGCGCCAGAAGGAGTTCGTCGAGCGCTCGGCGCTGTTCATGGACGCGCTCAACGTCGACGAGATGGTCGGCCAGGTGCTCGCCTCCGAAGGCTTCACCAGCGTCGAGGAAGTCGCTTATGTCGACGCCGACGAGATCGCGTCGATCGACGGCTTCGACGAGGACACCGCCTCGGAAATCCAGGCTCGAGCCCGCGAATATCTGGAGAAGATCGAAGCCGAGCACGACGAGAAGCGCAAGGCGCTGGGCGTCGAGGACGAGTTGCGCGAGATTCCCGGCGTGACCACCGCCATGATGGTGACGCTCGGCGAAGACGGCGTGAAGACGATCGAGGATTTCGCCGGCTATGCGGCCGACGACCTGACCGGCTGGAAGGAACGCAAGGACGGCGAGACGAAGGTGTTCCCCGGTGTGCTCGCCAATCACGGCGTGTCGCGCGCCGATGCCGAGCAGATGGTTCTTGCTGCCCGTCTCAAGGCCGGCTGGATCACCGAAGACGAGCTTGCAGCCGAAGACGTGCCGGCTGACGAAGCCGTTGGTGCGTGAGGTGAAACCGCATCGCACACAACCCGCCCTTGGACGAGATGAACGATCGCACTTGCATCGTCACGCGCAGACAGGCCGAACCGGATGACCTGATCCGTTTCGTCGTCGGCCCGGATTCGGCCGTCGTTCCGGATATCAAGAAAAACCTGCCCGGCCGCGGTTGCTGGGTGACGGCCGACCGCCTACATATCGACAAGGCGGCAGCGAAGAACCTGTTCGCTCGCGCCTTCAAGGCGCAGGTGGCCGTGCCGACCGATCTCGGCGGCATGGTCGACGGGCTGCTTTCCAGATCCGCTCTGGGTATGCTCGGTCTTGCCCGCAAGGCAGGCGCGATCGCGCTCGGCGCCACCAAGGTCGAGAGCGCGGTGCGTGGCGGGCTGGCGCTTTTCGTGCTCCATGCAGCCGAGGCGTCCGATGACGGTGTGCGCAAGATCAGCCAGGCGCGGCGGGCAACCGTCCACCTCGGCGGTCCCGCCATCCTTGCCTACAAACTTTTCTCCGAGGCCGAGTTGAGCTTGGCATTGGGGGTACAAATGTGATACATGCTGCCGTTCTCGCGGGAGACGCGGGCAGGGCGGTCCAGAAGCGTATGGTTGCGCTCGACCGATATCGGGGCGGTTCCCCGGACGATCTGGCAATGCTTGCGGCCGTTGCTGACGAAGATGATGCCGCAGAGGATATGGAATGAGCGATACGAAATCGGGCGACGACAAGACGTTGAGTGTTACGCCGAAGAAGACCTTGACGCTGAAGCGCCCCGGTACGGAACAGGGCACCGTGCGCCAGAGCTTCTCGCATGGCCGCACCAAGGCGGTCGTGGTCGAGACCAAGAAGCGCAAGTTCTCGATGCCCGGTGACAAGCCGGAGCCGGCCGCTGCCCCCGCGTCCGTCTTCACGCCGAAGCCGCCGGTCGCGGCAGCGCCCGTTGTGCAGGAAGCGCCCAAGGCGCCGCCGCCCGCGCCCGTCGAACGCGGTGGCATGGTGCTGAACGAATTGTCGCGTAACGAGATGGAGGCGCGCCGCCGAGCCCTGGAGGGTTCGAAGGTGCGCGACGTCGAAGATCGCCAGCGTGCCATCGAGGAGGCCAAGCGCCGCGCCGAGGAGGAAGAGCGCCGCCGACGCGAGCGCGAGGAATCCGCGCGCCGTCAGGCCGAGGAAGAAGCTCGGTTGCAGGCCGAGGCCGAGTCCCGCCGACGTGCCGAGGAAGAGGCGCGCCGCCGCGCGCCGCTGGCCGCCGAACTGGCGACAGTCGACGACGAGGACGTCAAGCCAAAGCGGGCCGGCGCCGGTGCCCCGGTGCGCCGTCCGGTCACGCCCGAAGTGGCGCGTCCGGCCAAGCCGACCAAGGGCGAGGAAGATCGCCGCCGCGGCAAGCTGACGCTGAATGCCGCACTTTCCGATGAGGATGCGCGTGCTCGTTCGCTGTCGTCGATGCGCCGGCGTCAGGAGAAATTCAAGCGCGCGCTGCATAACGAACCGCGCGAGAAAGTCATGCGCGAAGTGATTCTGCCCGAGACCATCACCATCCAGGAACTGGCGCAGCGCATGTCCGAGCGCGCTGTCGATGTGGTCAAGTTCTTCATGAAACAGGGCCAGATCCTGAAGCCTGGCGACGTCATCGACGCCGACACCGCCGAGCTGGTCGCTACCGAATTCGGCCACACGGTTCGCCGCGTTGCCGAGTCCGACATCGAGGAAGGCCTGTTCAACATCGCGGATCGTCCCGAAGATCTCGAGCCGCGTCCGCCGGTGGTGACGATCATGGGCCATGTCGACCACGGCAAGACCTCGCTGCTCGATGCAATCCGCAGCGCCAATGTCGTGTCCGGCGAGGCCGGCGGCATCACCCAGCATATCGGCGCCTATCAGGTCGAGAAGAATGGTCACAAGATCACCTTCATCGACACGCCCGGCCACGCCGCCTTCACTGCGATGCGCGCCCGCGGCGCTCAGGCGACCGATATTGCCATTCTCGTGGTGGCGGCCGACGACAGCGTGATGCCGCAGACGATCGAGTCGATCAGCCATGCCAAGGCGGCCGGCGTTCCGATCATCGTGGCGATCAACAAGATCGACAAGCATGATGCCGACCCGCAGAAGGTGCGCTCGGAACTGTTGCGCCACGAAGTCTTCGTCGAATCAATGGGCGGCGAGGTGCTGGACGTCGAAGTGTCGGCGACCAAGGGCACCAATATCGACAAGCTGCTCGAAGCGATCCTGCTGCAGGCGGAAATCCTCGACCTGAAGGCCAATCCGGACCGCACCGCCGAGGGCGTCGTCATCGAGGCCCAGCTCGACAAGGGTCGCGGTCCCGTCGCCACGGTGCTGGTCCAGACCGGCACGCTGATGCCCGGCGACATCCTTGTTGCCGGCAACGAATGGGGCCGGGTGCGCGCGCTGGTCAACGACCGCGGCGAACAGATCAAGGAAGCGCCGCCGGCGATGCCGGTGGAGGTGCTCGGTCTGCAGGGAACCCCGCAGGCCGGCGACCGCTTCGCCGTCGTCAACAACGAGGCCCGCGCCCGCGAGATCACCGAATATCGCCAGCGTCTGGCGCGCGAGATGGCAGTGGCAAAGCATGCCGGCCAGCGTGGTTCGCTCGAACAGATGATGTCGCAATTGCAGACGAGCGGGCTGAAGGAATTCCCGCTGGTCATCAAGGGCGACGTGCAGGGCTCGATCGAGGCGATCAATGCGGCGCTGGACAAGCTCGGCACCGATGAGGTGCGTGCGCGCATCGTCCATGCGGGTGCTGGCGGCATCACCGAAAGCGACGTGTCGCTGGCGGAAACATCGGGTGCCGCCATCATCGGCTTCAACGTCCGCGCCAATGTGCAGGCGCGCGCCGCCGCCGCTGCGGCGGGCATCGAGATCCGCTACTATTCCATCATCTACAATCTCGTGGATGACGTGAAGGCGGCGCTCTCCGGCCTGCTTTCGCCGGAGCGTCGTGAGACCTTCATCGGCAATGCGGAGATCCTTGAGATCTTCGACATCACCAAGGTCGGCAAGATCGCCGGCTGTCGTGTCACCGAAGGCAAGGTCGAGCGCGGTGCGGGCGTTCGCCTGATCCGCGACAACGTCGTCATCCACGAAGGCACGCTGAAGACCTTGAAGCGCTTCAAGGACGAAGTTGCGGAAGTCCCCGGTGGCCAGGAATGCGGCATGGCCTTCCAGAACTACGAAGACATGCGCGTCGGCGACATCATCGAGTGCTTCCGCGTCGAGATGGTGACCAGGACGCTCTGAGTTCGAGCATCCCAGGCCAAACAAGAAGATGGAGCCTGATCCATTCCGATTCCATCGGGATGGATCAGGCTCCAAACCATATGAGACATGCGGCGCGGTCCCATCCCGCGCTTCACGATTTCAGGACAAAGAAAAATGCCCCGTTCAACTACATCAGGCCCATCCCAACGCATGCTGCGCGTCGGCGAACAGGTGCGTCATGCGCTGTCCGAAACCTTGCAGCGCGGCGAGATCATCGATCCGCTGATCGAGAATGCGGTGGTTTCGGTCTCGGAAGTGCGCATGTCGCCCGATTTGAAGATCGCCACAGCCTTCGTCTCGCCGCTCGGCGCCGGCGATGCCGATGCGGTGGTCGAGGCGCTCAACAAGCATGCTAGGTTCGTGCGTGGCCGCGTCTCAGGCGCGCTTAGGCAGATGAAATACATGCCGGAATTCCGCTTCCGCCTCGACACTTCCTTCGACAATTTCGCCAGGATCAACGAACTGCTGAAATCGCCCGAAGTGGCGCGCGACCTCGGCAGCGACGACCAGAACAAAGACAACGACAAGGACGAAAAATAGTGGCGCGTCGCGGCAAGAAGAAGGGCCGGCCGATCTCCGGCTGGCTGGTGCTTGACAAGCCTGTCGGCATGGGGTCGACCGAAGCCGTCTCCAAGATCAAATGGCTGTTCCAGGCGGAGAAGGCCGGCCACGCCGGCACGCTCGACCCGCTCGCTTCCGGCATGCTGCCGATAGCGCTCGGCGAGGCGACCAAGACCGTGCCCTATGTCCAGGACGGCGCCAAGGTCTACCGCTTCACGGTCGCCTGGGGTGAGGAGCGTTCGACCGATGACCTCGAAGGGCCGGTGACGAAAAGTTCCGACCAACGTCCGGCAGAAGCCGAAGTGCTTTTGCTGATGCCGAAATACACCGGCGTCATCATGCAGACGCCGCCGCAATTTTCGGCGATCAAGATATCGGGCGAGCGCGCCTACGACCTTGCCCGCGACGGCGCGACGGTCGACATCCCGGCGCGGGAGGTCGAGATCGGCCGTCTCGACCTGATCGAGCACAATGCGGATCGCACCATTTTCGAGGTCGAATGCGGCAAAGGCACCTATGTGCGCTCGCTGGCTCGTGACATGGGCCGCGACCTCGGCTGTTTCGGCCACATCGCCGAACTGCGCCGGATCGAAGTCGAGCCGTTCACGCAGGAAGACTTCGTCACCATCGCCGAGCTGGAAGCCGCCCGTTTCGGCGAACGGAGCGCGAATTCGGATTCAGCGGAGACGGTGGACGCGCCAGTCGACTTCGATGCCATCGACGCGCTTCTGGTCGACACGGCAGCTGCACTCGACTGCCTGCCGCAGGTGGCGATCAGCGACGATGCCGCGACAAAAATCCGCCTCGGCAATCCAGTCATCATCCGTGGCCGCGACGCGCCGGTGGAAGCTGAGGAAGCCTGCGCCACGGCGCGCGGCAAGCTGGTCGCCATCGGCGCCATCGAACAAGGCATGTTCAAGCCGAAGCGGGTCTTTGCCGGGTGAATCCCGTCGTCTAATCTCGATCAGGCGTAACATCCGAGGGGGCACATGGCAAAGGCCGAGACGATCAAGAGGCGGGCGCCGGCGAGAACACGGCGGCCGCCAATCGGCGCATCACCTGGTACGCTGATCGCCGATCCAGCGGCGCGCCGGACCGAACTGCGGCTGACGCTGATCTCGCCCGACAAGTTCAAGACGATCGACAACGCCAGCATCGATGACGTCAACGCCAATTGCGATACATGGCCGGTCATCTGGCTTGACTGCACCGGTCTCGCCAGCATCCCCCTGATCGAGGAGATCGGCCGGATTTTCAGCCTGCACCCGCTGGCGCTGGAAGATGTCGTCAACACCGGCCAGCGGCCGAAGGTGGATTTCTTCGAGGACCATGCCTTCGTCGTCGTCAGGATGATCGACGACGTCACTGCGCATCGTTACGAGCAGGTCGCGGTCTTCTTCGGCGAGAACTTCGTCGTCACCTTCCAGGAGCGCGAAGGCGATCCGTTCGATCCGGTGCGCAAGCGCATCGAAAGCTCGGTGCCCAACCGGTTGCGCACACGCGGCGCCGACTATCTGGCCTATGCGCTGATCGACGCCATCGTCGACAGCTATTTTCCGCCGATCGAGGCTGCCGGCGCATTGGTCGACAGCATCGAGGACCAGATGCTGCGTGCGCCGGACAAGCACCAGATGCGGCAGCTTCACGAGTTGCGGCGCGACGCCAACGTGCTGAAGGGGGTGCTTTGGCCGATGCGCGATGCGCTGGCGACGCTGATCCGCAACGACGCGCCCTGTGTGAAGGCCGAGACCAAGGTTTTCCTGAACGACACGCTCGATCATTCGCTTCGGCTCATCGAACTGGTCGAAACCCAGCGCGACATGCTGACCGGCCTGATCGAAATGCATTTGTCGCTGACCCAGGCGCGCACCAGCGATGTCATCAGCGTCCTGACGATCGTTTCGGCGATCTTCATCCCGCTCACCTTCCTCGTCGGCGTCTGGGGCATGAATTTCGAAGGTTCGCCATGGAACATGCCGGAGCTGAAGGCCTATTACGGCTATCCGGCGGCGCTTGTGTTCATGGCCCTTGTCGCGCTCGGGCTAATCGCTTTCTTCAGATGGAAGAAGTGGCTTTAGCGTAAGCTGAAAATCTTCATTTCTTTCGCAAAAGCCACGAGAAAGCCGGCTTGTGAATTGGGCTGGTGTTTTTGCCTGAATTGCACTATATGCGCCGCAGCATCGTGCAATGGCACGTTGCTTGTACCGGCCCCTGCTGGACGACATCCCGGCTGAGGGCGTCCCGTTTCCTCAAACAGATAAGGAAAAACACGATGTCGATTACTGCCGAGCGCAAGAAGGAATTGATGGGTGAATTCGCAACCGCCAAGGGCGATACCGGGTCTCCGGAAGTCCAGGTGGCCATCCTTTCCGAGCGCATCAAGAACCTGACCGACCACTTCAAGGACCACAAGAAGGATAACCATTCCCGCCGTGGTCTGCTCGCTCTCGTCTCCCAGCGCCGCAGCCTGCTTGATTATCTCAAGCGCAAGGATGACGCGCGCTATCAGACGCTGATCGAGAAGCTCGGTCTGCGCCGTTGACGAATTGACCGGCGGGTTCTTTCGAGGGCCCGCCGGTCGCGCATTGGAGCATCGGACCTATCCGGCGCTCCGATGAAGGAAGCAGGGCGCCGTGTGTCGAACTGGACGCGCAAAGTGACGCCTTGAAAGTTTGAATTTGCGCATGATGCCTTCCGAGGACCGCGGTTTTCGGGATCATGCGCAAGGCCAGTCGAGTCGATTGGCCAGACCGGTTTCGAGAGCGCACAGGGCCATTCGAAACCGCCCATGGACGGTCATGGGGCAGGATTGCAGGACGCTCGCCCGGCCAGCCGCGCCGGATTACCCGAGCTTCCCGTTGTCTTGCCCGTGGCTGCCCGAGAAACGAAGCCAAGGGAAGGGGGCATTCGCGCACGGTGAAACGGCGCGGCCCTTTCCGCATATGAAGGACAAGACATGTTCAATCACCACAAAGTGGAAATCGAATGGGGCGGCCGTCCGCTCATCCTCGAAACCGGCAAGATCGCGCGTCAGGCTGACGGCGCGGTGCTAGCCACTTACGGCGAAACCAAGGTTCTCGCCACCGTCGTTTCGATGAAGGAGCCGAAGCCCGGCCTCGATTTCTTCCCGCTGACCGTCAACTACCAGGAAAAGACCTATGCCGCCGGCAAGATCCCGGGCGGCTATTTCAAGCGCGAAGGCCGTCCGAGCGAAAAGGAAACGCTGGTCTCCCGCCTCATCGACCGTCCGATCCGCCCGCTCTTTGCCGAAGGCTACAAGAACGACACGCAGATCGTCGTCACCGTCGTCCAGCATGATCTCGAAAACGATCCGGACATCCTGTCGATCGTCGCCACCTCGGCGGCCTTGACGCTGTCCGGCGTCCCGTTCATGGGCCCGGTCGGCGGCGCGCGCGTCGGTTACATCAACGGCGAATATGTGCTCAATCCGCATGTCGACGAGATGCAGGAGTCCAAGCTTGACCTGGTCGTCGCCGGCACCGCCGACGCCGTGCTGATGGTCGAGTCCGAAGCCAGGGAACTCGGCGAGGATCTGATGCTCGGCGCCGTCATGTTCGGCCATCGCGGCTTCCAGCCGGTGATCGACGCGATCATCAAGCTGGCCGAGGTCGCCGCCAAGGACCCGCGCGATTTCACCGCGCCGGACTATTCGGCGCTTGAAGCCGAGATGCTGAAGATCGTCGAAGGCGAACTTCGCGATGCCTACAAGATCACCGACAAGCAGAAGCGCTATGCCGCCGTCGACGCCGTCAAGGCGAAGGTCAAGGCTGCGTTCGCGCCGGCCGAAGGCGAGGAAGCAAAGTACACGTCCGAGCAGGTCGGCACCGTGTTCAAGGAGCTCCAGGCCAAGATCGTGCGCTGGAACATCCTCGATACCGGATCGCGCATCGACGGCCGCGACCTGAAGACGGTTCGCAAGATCGTCTCCGAAGTCGGCGTCCTGCCGCGCACCCATGGCTCGGCGCTGTTCACCCGCGGCGAGACCCAGGCGCTGGTCGTCGCCACGCTCGGCACCGGCGAGGACGAGCAGTATGTCGATTCGCTGACCGGCATGTACAAGGAGAAGTTCCTCCTTCACTACAACTTCCCTCCCTATTCTGTCGGTGAAACCGGCCGCATGGGTTCGCCCGGCCGCCGCGAAATCGGCCACGGCAAGCTCGCTTGGCGCGCGATCCGCCCGATGCTGCCAACCGCCGACCAGTTCCCCTACACGCTGCGCGTCGTCTCGGAGATCACCGAGTCCAACGGCTCGTCGTCGATGGCCACCGTTTGTGGTACCTCGCTGGCGTTGATGGATGCCGGCGTGCCGCTGGCGAAGCCCGTCGCCGGCATCGCCATGGGTCTCATCAAGGAAGGCGAGCGCTTCGCCGTGCTCTCCGACATCCTCGGCGACGAGGATCATCTCGGCGATATGGACTTCAAGGTTGCCGGCACCGCCAACGGCATCACCTCGCTGCAGATGGACATCAAGATCGAGGGCATCACCGAGGAGATCATGAAGATCGCGCTGGACCAGGCCAAGGATGGTCGCCAGCACATCCTCGGCGAAATGGGTCATGCGCTCTCCGGCGCGCGTGCCGAACTCGGCGAATTCGCGCCGCGCATCGAGGTCATGCACATCCCGACCGACAAGATCCGCGACGTGATCGGCTCTGGCGGCAAGGTCATCCGCGAGATCGTCGAAAAGACCGGCGCCAAGATCAACATCGAAGACGACGGCACGGTCAAGATCGCTTCGTCCAACGCCAAGGAGATCGAGGCGGCGAAGAAGTGGATACACACCATCGTCGCCGAGCCGGAAGTCGGCGAAATCTACGAGGGAACGGTCGTCAAGACCGCCGACTTCGGCGCTTTCGTCAATTTCTTCGGTCCGCGTGACGGCCTCGTCCACATCTCGCAACTCGCCAACGATCGCGTCGCCAAGACCTCCGACGTCGTCAAGGAAGGCGACAAGGTCTGGGTCAAGCTGATGGGCTTCGACGAGCGCGGCAAGGTCCGCCTGTCGATGAAGGTCGTCGACCAGGCCACGGGCAAGGAAATCGCCCGCGAAAAGAAGGCCGAAGGCGAAGAAGACGCCGCCTGAGCGGTCTGACCACAGCATAGAAGCGGGCGCGCCGGAAGGTCGCGCCCGTTTTCATTTTCAAGACAAGCCAGCCGCATTTCGAGATCGAAGCCAGCTGCATTTCGAGATTAATGAATGTCCGCCGAGCCGCTGAAGACACTCTTCCATCCTTTCGGGGCCGAGGCTGTTCCCTTGCCGCGCAAGGGCGAGCGTGTCCTCTTTCTAGGTGCCGTGCCGGGTTTGCGCCTGCCCGAAGGCTTCGATGCCGCACTGGATCTGGTGCAAGGCTTCCGGCCGCATTTTCGTGCGCTGCAGGGGGCGGGCTTCACGGTCACGCCGCGCCTGGAGGGCGAAGGTTTCGATGCGGCACTGGTGCTTGCCGGCCGGCATCGCGGGCAAAACGAATTGCGCATCGCTGAGGCGATGGAGCGTACGACACCAGGCGGATTGATCGTCGTCGCCGGCGCCAAGGACGATGGCATTGCCAGCCTGCGCAAGCGCATCGACGAGCTTGTGCCGCTCGATGGCAATTTGCCGAAACATCACGGCATCGCCTTCTGGTTCCGTCGGCCAGCCGATGCCGCGGCCGCGGCAGCGCTTCGCGCCACCAATCCAGCGCTTCTGGTCGAGGGCCGTTTCCGCACAGCGCCAGGCATGTTCTCTTTCGACAAGATCGACGCAGGTTCGAAATTGCTGGTGGAAAACCTGCCTAACGACCTGCGTGGCAGCGTTGCCGATTTCTGCGCCGGCTGGGGCTATGTGGCGGCCGAGGTCGCCGCAGGCTCGCCCGGCATATTGGCGCTCGATCTCTACGAGGCCGATTTCGATGCGCTGGAGGCGGCAAAAGGCAACCTCGGCAGCACGGTGGCGGAACCCAATTTCTTCTGGATCGATCTTCTGAGCGAGCCGGTCGAGCGCCGCTACGACGCAATCGTCATGAACCCGCCCTTTCACCGCAGCCGGGCCGCCGAACCGGAGATTGGCGCCGGCATGATCCGCGCAGCGGCGAAGGCGCTGAAACCGGGCGGGCGGCTGTTCATGGTGGCGAATCGCCAGCTCCCCTACGAGCCGGCGCTGACGGTCGCCTTCTCCAGCCACGCCGAGATCGCCCGCGACGGCATGTTCAAGGTTCTCGCGGCGCGCCGCTGAGCCGGCGCGGATTGGCTAGGCGTCGTTTATCCTACCGGCCAAATTAGTCCCGGCTGGTGTCGGTCTGCTTCAACTCGTCGAGCGTCGGCATCGAAACGATGTGGTAGCCGGAATCGACATAGTGGATTTCGCCGGTGACGCCCGACGACAGGTCGGACAGGAGGTAGAGTGCAGAACCACCGACTTCATCGATGGTCACTGTACGGCGCAGCGGCGAATTGCGCTGCTGGTAGGAAAACATGTGGCGTGCGTCGGAAATCCCGGCACCGGCCAATGTCCGCACCGGTCCCGCCGATATGCCGTTCACCCTGATGCCGCGCGGGCCGTAGTCGTTGGCGAGATAGCGGACGCTGGCCTCCAGCCCGGCCTTGGCGACGCCCATGACGTTGTAGTTCGGCATGACGCGGACCGAACCCGCATAGGTCAGTGTGATCATCGAGCCGCTGTCCTTCATCAGCTTGGCGGCATGGCGGGCGATCTCGGTGAAGGAGTAGCAGGAGATGACCATCGTGCGGACGAAATTGTCGCGGCTAGTGTCGGCGTAAAGGCCCTTCAGCTCATTCTTGTCGGAGAAGCCGATGGCATGGACGACGAAGTCCAGCCCGCCCCAGGCCTCGCCCAAGGTCTCGAAGGTGGCGGCAACCGATGCGCTGTCCTCGACGTCGCAAGGGACGACCAGCGAGGTGCCCAGCTTGTCGGCGAGCGGCTTGACCCGGCGCCCGAAGGCTTCGCCCTGATAGGTGAAGGCGAGTTCCGCCCCATGTTCGGACAGTTTCCGGGCAATGCCCCAGGCGATCGAATGATCGTTGGCGACACCCATGACAAGCCCGCGCTTGCCCTTCATCAATCCGTCCATGGTCGGCAATCCTTATGCGGAATAGCGCTGGAAAATCAGCGTAGCGTTGGTGCCACCGAAACCGAACGAATTGGACAAAACAGTGTCGATCCTGGCGTTATCGATGCGTTCTCGCACGATCGGCATGCCTTCGAATTCCGGATCGAGCTGTTCGATATGGGCGCTCTCACCGATGAAGCCGCCTTGCATCATCAGGATCGAGTAGATCGATTCTTGCACGCCGGCTGCACCCAGCGAATGGCCGGTCAGCGATTTCGTCGAGGTGATGAAAGGCATCTTCTCGCCGAACACCTCGCGGATAGCACCCATTTCCCTGGAGTCGCCGACCGGCGTCGAGGTGCCGTGCGTGTTGATGTAGTCGACCGGCGAAGAGACTGTCGCCAGCGCCTGTCGCATGCAGCGCACCGCGCCTTCGCCCGAGGGCGCCACCATGTCGTAGCCGTCGGATGTCGCGCCATAGCCGACGATCTCGGCGTAGATCTTGGCGCCGCGCGCCTTGGCGTGCTCGAGCTCTTCCAGGACCAGAACGCCGGCGCCGCCGGCAATGACGAAGCCGTCGCGATCGACGTCATAGGCGCGCGAGGCGGCCGATGCCCTGTCATTGAACTTGGAGGACATGGCGCCCATCGCGTCGAAGAGGTCCGACATCGTCCAGTCGAGATCCTCATGACCGCCGGCGAAGACGATGTCCTGCTTGCCCCACTGGATCAGTTCATAGCCATTGCCGATGCAATGCGCCGAGGTCGAGCAGGCTGAAGAGATCGAGTAATTGACGCCGTGGATCTTGAACCAGGTGGCGAGCGTCGCCGAAGCGGTCGACGACATCGCCTTCGGCACCGCGAACGGACCGATGCGCTTGGGGCTGCCGTTCTTGAGGGTGGTTTCGGCTGCCTCGACGATGGTTCGGGTCGATGGTCCGCCCGATCCCATGACGATGCCGGTGCGCTCATTGGTGACGTCGCTCTCGCCGAGGCCGGCGTCCGCGATCGCCTGGTCCATGGCGACATGGTTCCAGGCCGCACCCTGCGACAGGAAGCGCATGGCACGACGATCGACCATGGCGGAGGGGTCGAGCGTCGGCGCCCCCCAGACCTGGCAGCGGAAACCGTGTTCGGCGAAGGAATCGGAGAAGCTGATGCCGGATTTGGCATCGTGGAGTGAGGCCTGCACCTCGTTAGCATTGTTGCCGATCGACGACACGATGCCGAGGCCTGTCACTACGACCCGTCTCATTCGCAACTCCTTCCAGCGCATGAGCCCGAAACCTGTCGGACAAGGATCATGCGCACATTAAGATTCTACAGCTTCCTTTGTGCGTCCCAAGGACTTGCGGCGCTGTGGAGACGCCTGTCAGGCGGCGGCCGATTGCTTGGACAGACCCACCTTGAGGTCCGTTGCTGCGTATATGGGTTCGCCATCCGCCTTCAGCCAGCCATCGGCGATACCAAGCACCAGCCGCCCGCGCATCACGCGCTTGAAGTCCACGCCATACTCCACCTTCTTGACCGACGGGGTCACCATGCCCTTGAACTTGACCTCGCCGGTCGAGAGCGCCATTCCCTTGCCCGGCTCGCCCAGCCAGCCGAGGTAGAAGCCCGTCAATTGCCACATGGCGTCGAGGCCCAGGCACCCCGGCATGATCGGATTGCCGATGAAATGGCAGGCGAAAAACCACAGGTCCGGCTTGATGTCGAATTCCGCGCGGATGAAGCCCTTGTCGAAGGCTCCGCCCGTCTCGCTGATCTCGGTGATACGGTCGAACATCAGCATCGGCGGATATGGGAGCTGGGCGTTTCCAGGCCCGAACAGCTCGCCGCGGGCGCAGGCAAGAAGTTCCTCGTAATCGTAGCTGGATTTCGAAACCGCCATCAATCTCGTCCCCGTAATCGTCCCGGGCGGTAGGGCGCCCTTGTCGTTGGTTTCCTAACACAATCTATTTCAGGCCGGAAACCGGCGTTTGCGCTTAACCTGCCCGTCTGCCTGGGTCAATGCGCGCTATTGATCGTATTCGGCCGACAGAATATATGTCGGGAGTGTCTAGTTTCGGTCGATGTTCGTTTTTTGCCATTCTGGGCATATGTTGGGGCGAAACTGTGAGCTTGGACGGATAGATGGATCTGGGCTGCCGGAAGGAAAATGTCGCTGTGGACAAGCGGGTTCGCGAAGCTGGCCTGAGGCCGACGCGTCAGCGCATTGCGCTGGCCGATCTGCTTTTCGCCAAGGGCGACCGCCATCTGTCGGCCGAGGAACTACACGAGGAGGCGATCGCCGCCGGCGTGCCGGTGTCGCTCGCCACCGTCTACAACGCCCTTCACCAATTCACCCAGGCGGGTCTTCTGCGCATTCTGGCCGTCGAGGGATCGAAGACCTATTTCGACACCAACACCTCCGATCACCATCACTTCTACATAGAAGGCGAAAACAGGATCTTCGACATCGCCAGCGGTCCTGTCACGGTTTCCAACCTGCCGGAGCCGCCGGAAGGCATGGAGATCGCCAATGTCGACATCGTGGTAAGGCTGCGCCCCAAACGCTGCGGTTGACCGGCGCTTCATGAGGCCGCGAGATACCGTCTCGGCCGCTAGACACCCGAACTGATAAGAAGGGGTCAGTTTTTGACCCGTTCCCCCGGATAGGCACCCCAGACAAGCGACTGGGCGAGCCAGCCGGTATGTCCGTCGAAGGTCATTTCGCACCACTGGCCATCACAGGACTTGATCGTGCCCATGGCGCCTGGCTCGATGAGCGCAATGATGCTGGCATCCTTTTGCGGGTCGTCGAGAAGGTTGATTCGGGCATCCTTGCCGCGCTGCCAGGGCGCCACTATCGCCGTGCGGCGACCTGAAAGCAGCGACTGGTTGATCCAACCTTCCGAGCCGTCGGCATCGCGCACACGACGCCAGGTGTCGAATTCCTGGATGATTTCCATAGGCAGGCCGGGTTTCATGTACATCCAGTCGACGGAATAGTTGACGCCTGGTCCGACGCGGGAGTTGACGCGGGCCGCTTTCAGGCTGACGAAACGCGGCAGCGGCAGGCCGCTCGGTCCGAGCGTGACGCTCTGGGCCGGTGCTGCCGCACCCTGTGCCGCCGCAAGCTGGGAGTAGAGGAGAGCGCCGAGAAATGCTGCGCTGAGGATCAGGCGAAGCGACGCGAAACCAGACACTTTCATTCCTTTCGGCGCCGGCCTATCGGCCTTTGGCGCCCCTTTTTCTTTGTCTTCGGCGGAACCTCTTGTTACATGGATAACTGGCACCGCGACCGGCTTCCAGTTTCGCCCGTCTTGGTTAAAGAGGTCTCAACGAGATCGGGTTTGAGGAAACAATGGCAGGCAGAAAAAGGCCCCTCGTCGTCATCACGCGCAAGCTGCCCGATCCGGTCGAGACCCGTATGCGCGAGCTGTTCGACGCCCGGCTGAATGTCGAGGACAGGCCGATGACGCAGCCGGAGCTGGTAGCAGCGGTCAAGGAAGCCGACGTTCTGGTGCCGACCATAACCGATCATATCGACGCGGCGCTGATCGCCCAGGCCGGCGACAACCTCAAGCTGATCGCCAATTTCGGCAACGGCGTCGACAAGATCGACGTGGCGGCAGCGGCAAAGCGGGGAATCACCGTCACCAACACGCCGAACGTGCTGACCGAAGATACGGCCGACATGACCATGGCGCTGATGCTGGCGGTGCCGCGGCGGCTGGCGGAAGGCGCCAATGTGCTGACCGGCGACAAGAAATGGGCCGGCTGGTCACCGACCTGGATGCTCGGCCGGCGTATCTGGGGCAAACGTCTCGGCATTGTCGGCATGGGCCGCATCGGCACCGCCGTCGCCCGGCGGGCCAAGGCCTTTGGCCTGTCGATCCACTACCACAACCGCCATCGCGTGCTGCCGGCGGTCGAGGATGAGCTGGAGGCGACCTACTGGGAAAGCCTCGACCAGATGCTTGCCCGCATGGACATCATCTCGGTCAACTGCCCGTCGACGCCGGCAACCTTCCATCTGCTTTCGGCGCGGCGGCTGGCGCTTCTGCAACCGTCCGCTTACATCGTCAACACCGCGCGCGGCGACATCATCGACGAGGACTCTTTGGTCAAGCTGATCCAGGACGGCAAGATCGCCGGCGCCGGCCTCGACGTCTACGAGCATGAGCCGGCGCTGAACAGCAAATTGCTGAAGCTCGCCGCCAAGGGCAAGGTCGTGCTGTTGCCGCATATGGGATCGGCGACGCTGGAAGGCCGCATCGACATGGGCGAGAAAGTGATCATCAACATCCGCGCCTTCTTCGACGGTCACCGTCCGCCGGATCGCGTACTGCCGCTGCGGACGTGACATCAAGTTAGCGAAAACTTACGAAATAATCTTGCGCATGGTGATCGAGGTCGGGCGATCGTAGCCCTTGTGCGCCGTCCGTTCCGTTTCGCGAAAGCCGAGGCGGGCAAAGGCAGCGTGATTTCCGGTCAGTTCGACCCGCGTCTGAAGCTCGATCGCAGGCTTGCAGCGGCTGCGGGCGAGATCCTCGACAGCTTGCATCAGCTGCCTGCCAATGCCCTGTCCCTGAAAGTTCGGTTCAACCGCGAGCTTTCCGACATAGAAATCGTTGGTCCGCTCCAGAACAAAAATGCACCCGACGGTCCTGCCATCCTTCCGCGCCGCGAAGCCCGTCTCTTGTCGGGCTTTATTTCGGAGATTTTCGACGGTGAGCCGGTGCGCCGATGATGGCGGATCGATGACGCCGTCCATCGAGGCGAAGGCGCGCGTGATCAGTGCCAGCACCTCGTCCCAACGGTCGAAATCGGCCGGAAACTGTGCAACGGAGACCACGCTGACCAAGATCAGTTTCTCTTGTAGCGGATCGTGTCGAAGCGCGCCGCCAGCGCATCGTAAAGCAGCAGCCGGCCGACCAGCGGCTCGCCGATACCGGTAATCAGCTTGATCGCCTCCATCGCCTGCAACGTGCCGACGACGCCGGTCAGCACGCCGAGCACGCCGGCCACAGCGCAGGATGGCACCAGGCCGGGCGGCGGCGGTTCCGGAAAAAGATCGCGATAGCTTGGATTCGGCCCGCCGTCCGTGCCCGTCTCGAACGGTTTCAGCACCGTCACCGAGCCGTCGAAACGGCCAACGGCGGCATGCACCAGCGGCCGCTTTTCCGCGGCGCAGGCGTCGGCCACCGCAAAGCGTGTTTCGAAATTGTCGGAGCCGTCGACGACGATGTCATAGCGGGCGACGAGGATAGGGGCGTTGTCCGCCGTCAGCCTGAGATTGTGCAGTTCGACAGTGACGTTGGGATTGATGCGGGCGATCGCCGCTTTGGCACTGTCGGTTTTCGCCATGCCGACAGTGTCGGTGCCATGGATCACCTGTCTTTGCAGATTCGACAGCGAGACGCTGTCGTCGTCGACGATGCCGAGCGTGCCGACGCCGGCGGCGGCAAGATATTCGAGCACCGGCGCCCCCAGCCCGCCGGCGCCGATGACCAGGACCCGCGCACGCTTCAGTCTTTGCTGGCCGGCGCCGCCGATTTCGGGCAGCACGATGTGGCGGGCGTAGCGTTCGAGTTCTTCGTCGGTGAAGGCGGTCATGGCCAAACCTTATAGCGGCGCAAAAGCCTTGTCAGGGGTCTCATGCAAGTCGCCCAAAAGCCTGCCCTCGGGCCTGACCCGAGGGTGCGCAGCGGTTTCGGGACAACGACATGCAAAGGTTTAAACAGTTGGCCCAACCGTGCCGTGATCGACGGTCAGGAACTGCGCGCGTCCCTTGAGACTGGAAAACAGCGCCGCGTCGGTCCCGGTCATGAAAGCCTGGCAGTTCAGCTCTTCCAGGATTGAGAACAGTGCGGCACGCCGGCCGCTGTCGAGATGGGCGGCGATCTCGTCGAGCAGCAGGATCGGCGTCATGTCCGACATCTCGCCGGTCAACCGGGCATGCGACAGGACCATGCCGACCAGCAGCGCCTTCTGCTCGCCGGTCGAACAGAGCTCGGCCGGCATCGCCTTGGGCCGGTGCCGCACCACGAGATCTGAACGGTGCGGGCCGTCGAGCGTGCGCCCGGCGGCGCGGTCGCGATCACGGCCTTCGGCTAAGGTGCGGCGGAACTGCTCCTCGACATCGACAGCCGCAGCGGTGCCGACTTCGCTTTCCAACGTGCCCGACAGGCCGATGTCGGCCTGCGGAAACGGACCGGCGCTTGGCAGCCTGTCGATCATGGCGGCGAGCAGGCGCACCAGTTCGGCACGCGCCGCCGCAATCGCCACGCCGGTTTCGGCCATTTGCGTCTCGATCGCGTCGAACCAGCCGCTGTCACGGGAGCCCTCGGCGAGCAGCCGATTGCGGCCGCGCATCGCTTTCTCGTAGTCGAGCGCGCGCTGGCCGTGGCCGGGATCGATCGCCAGCACCAGCCGGTCGAGAAAGCGCCGACGGTCTGCGGCCGGCCCGGTGAACAATGCATCCATCGCCGGTGTCAACCAGACGACGCGCAGCCATTCCAGCATGTCCTCCGCCGAGCGCGCAGCCGCGCCATTGATCCGCACCCGCCGCCCGCCCTCGCCAGCGGTGTCGCCGCCCGTAATCCCGGTACCGATCTCGACCGGGCCGTCCGGCCCGTCGAGCCTGGCATAGAGGGCAAAGCCGCCGTCGCCGCCTTCATGCGCCACGTCGGCATAGGGTGCACGGCGCAGGCCGCGTCCAGGTGTCAGCAGGGAAATCGCTTCCAGCAAATTGGTTTTGCCGGCGCCATTGTCGCCGGAAAAAACCACCGCGCCGGGGTCGAGGTCGATCGACAATTTTGCGTAATTGCGAAAATTCGTAAGTGACAGCTTACTTATATAGGTCTGCTGCTGGCCGCGCTCAGACTGCTTCGCAACTCCGGTCATGACAGCAAGATGGGCCTCGTTCGGGGCCTATACCCGCATCGGCATCAGCACGTAGAGCGTGGTTTCGTCGGCCATGTCGTGGATCAGCGTTGGCGAACCGGCATCCGCCAGCATGAATCTTGCCTCCGTGCCGGTCAACTGAGCGGCGACGTCGAGCAGATATTTGGCGTTGAAGCCGATTTCGATCGGGTCGGACGAATAGTCCGCGGCCAGTTCCTCGGTGGCGCTGCCCGAATCCGGATTGTTGACCGCAAGCGTGACCTGGCCTTCTCCAATCGAAAGCTTCACCGCGCGGCCGCGTTCGGAGGAAATGGTCGAGACGCGGTCGACGGCGGCGGCGAAACTCTGGCGGTCGATGATCAGCTTCTTGTCGTTGCCGGTGGGGATGACCCGCTGATAGTCCGGGAAGGTGCCGTCGATCAGCTTCGAGGTCAAAACGACACTGCCGATGGTGAAGCGGATCTTGGTGTCGGACAATTCGGTGGTCACGGCGACGTCCGGGTCGTCGACAAGCTTTTGCAACTCGCTGACCGTCTTGCGCGGGATGATGATGCCCGGCATGCCCTCGGACCCTGCCGGCGCGTCGATCTCGGCGCGCGCCAGCCGATGGCCGTCGGTCGCTACCGAGCGCAGCTTCAGCTTGCCGTCCGCGTCATGCGTGTGCAGATAGATGCCGTTCAGGTAGTAGCGCGTCTCTTCGGTGGAGATGGCGAATTGGGTCTTCTCGATCAGGCCCTTCAGCGCAACCGAATCGAGCCGGAAAATATGCGAGAACGATCCGGCCGAAAGTTCCGGGAAATCGGATTGCGGCAGGCATTGGAGACGGAAACTCGAGCGGCCCGAGGTCACCGTCATGGCATTGCCGTCCTCGTCGGTCTTCAGCATGACCTCCGCGCCGTCGGCGAGCTTGCGCACGATATCGTAGAGCAGATGCGCGGGAACCGTCGTCGCCCCGCCGCGCTCGACCTTGGCTGGCGTTGCTTCGGTCACCTCCAGATCGAGGTCGGTCGCCTTCATTTCGAGAGTGGCGCCCTCGGCGCTCAGCAGCACGTTCGACAGGATCGGTATGGTGTTGCGCCGCTCGACCACGCGATGAACGTGGTTCAGCGACTTCAGGAGATTTGACCGTTCCAGGATAACACGCATGACGAAACAGGCTCGCTTGAATGAATGAGCGGGTCTCCGGCAAGCGGCGCCCCGCGAAAGGTCTGAACAGGCTCAGAATCTGCATAAACTGATAGGAAAAACCCTGCAAGCGCAAGCCCGCGCCACCGGTTCGGGCTGGTTACGCGGGCTTTCTGGGGATAAAGCTGGCGAAGCCCGCAAGCCAATGCTTGTCGCCCAAAAGTGCACAGCGGTTTTGGGACAGCGACATGCATGAAAACAAAGATTTCAAGCGCGTCGCATGGCCATCCAAACGCGACGCGCTTTCGTTTTTCGGGCCGGTCAGGCCTGATCGTTGATCAGTCTTCTCAGCAATTCGAGTTCCTGCGCCAGCGTGTTGTCGACGCCCGAAAGATCTTCGATCTTGCGCACGGCATGCAGCACCGTCGTGTGGTCGCGGCCACCGAAACGCCGCCCGATCTCCGGCAGGGAGCGCGGCGTCATCACCTTCGACAGGTACATGGCGACCTGCCGCGGCTTGACGATGGTGCGCGTGCGCCGGTTGGACAGAAGTTCTGTCTTCGAGACGTTGTAGTGGCGAGCGACGATGCGCTGGATGTCCTCGATGCGCACCCGCTTCGGTTCGCCCGAACGATAGATGTGGCCGAGGATCTCGTCGATGCGGTCAATGGTGATCTGCGGTTCGAACGACTGGCGGAACAGAAGCTGGTTGAACGCGCCTTCGAGTTCGCGCCCGCTGCCGGTCACCGTGCGGGCGACGTGGTTGAGGATCTCCTCCGAGATGTCGAGCGACGCATCGTCGGCCTTGGCGGTGGCAAGGCGCAGCTTGAGCATGCCGATGCGCATGGCGAAATCCGGCGCCGACATTTCGAGCGCCACGCCGCCGTTGAGGCGCGAGCGGACGCGGGGCTCCAGCGATTCCAGTTCTGACGGCGGCCGGTCGGCGGCGACCACCACCTGCTTGGCGCTGTCGAGCAGCATGTTGATCAGATGGCAGAATTCATGCTGGATCGACTTGCCTTGCAGGAACTGCATGTCGTCGATGATGAGCAGGTCGATGTCGCGCAACTGTTCCTTCAGCGTCAGCGCGTTGTTGTCGCGGATCGCGGTGGCGAACCGCCACATGAAATATTCGGCCGTGAGATAGACGACGCGCGACTTCGGGTTCTGCTTCAGCGATTCCGCCGCGATCGCCTGCAACAGGTGCGTCTTGCCCAGCCCCACCGTCGCGTGAAGAAAGAGCGGATTAAAGCGCACCGCGCTCGACTGCGATTCGGCGACCGCCTTGGCGGCGGCGAAGGCGACCCGGTTCGACGGTCCCTCGATGAAGGAGCCGAACGTGTAGCGCGGGTCAAGCGGCGAACCGAGCACATTGTGCCTGAACTCGGTCTCTGCCGGCATTCCCGGGCGAGGTGCCGGTACCCGCTCCACCCTGCCGGGACCCGCTGTGCCGGCGGCCAGCGCCGTTTGTGCTTGCCTGGTCATCTTGCGCACCGGGGCCACTTCGGGCTCGACGCTGTTGCGCCCCGGGCGGGTAGCGGTGCGCACGACGATCTCGACCTTGAGGATTTCGGGATCCTCGTGTTTCCACAGCTCGGCGATGAGGTCGAGATAGTGGCCGTTGATCCACGAGCGCAGGAAGGCGGTGGGCACCGAGATGCGGACAATGCCGCGGGACGCCTCAGCGACCTTCATGCGTCCGAACCAGCTCGAATAGACCTCGGTTCCCAGACGCGCCTTCAACTGGGCCTTGACCCGATCGAACTTCTGTTCCGCGTCGCTGGAAGCCAATACAGCGTCCCCTCCGGTTAAGGTTCCAGGAAATGGGAGGTCGCCCGTAAGCTCCCTTTCGATGCCGCTCTGCATGATCGAGTTCCTTGTCCTTTTGTACCTGTTTTCCGCCGGGAATGCGCCTCCTGCATCCATGTTTCCGGCGACCGTGTCTTCGCTGCGACACCATCGCCGCCGCCGGCAGATGATGTCGCCTCGTTGTCGGGAACCGGCGCCGGCTTCCTCAGAGCCAGCCCGTTTGGGTCATGTCAGGGCAATACAATTCCGTCCGGCGAAAACGCCGGTGCGTCATTGACCTGCCATTTACAGTTACGCCAATCCCCTACCGTATCGAAAGACAAACCAAACCCGGCGCGGAAATGATCCACGTCGTGAATTCTGCCATTTTGAGCTGGCCGATTCAGGCTGAGTTAAGGGCCAACGGCCCGTCCCTCTCGATAGACCGACATTAGCGAAATCGTTGTGGATAGGGCAAGGCCACGACTAACGGATTTTTAAGGAATGTGGTTACCCCAGACCGGTTCGAAGCCTGCGTTGCACCGGCGTATTTTGACAAAGCCATTGTGATTCAAACCCTTTTCCGGCGAATGTGAAAAAGGCCACACCGCGCGAAATTTTCTGAAATAATTTTCTTGACAGCCACTTGTCCCCCATCCCTTGCGCACGATGTGAACAAGTTGTGGATGACCATCTATAAGTTATTGAAAAATAATGGAAGTTTTTGACAGTGGATGTTTTCGCCATGGGCGCGTTCAGCGGCTGCGAATATCAGCGGGCATGTATATGCCGGCAAAGCATTTCGGACTTTGAAATCCATGCAGAGTGTCGTTCGCGGGCTTTCTTTTTAAGTACTTGCCGGCAAACGAAAAAACCCGGCGCTAGCGGCCGGGCTTGAAGAAGACCAGTTCAGGAAAGGGATATCAGGCCGACAGCACCTTGAGTCGCTGGGCCAGGCGCGACACCTTCCGGGACGCTGTATTCTTATGTATCACGCCCTTAGTCGCGGCGCGCATCAACTCCGGCTCCGCCACCTTGAAAGCAGCCTGCGCGGCAGCCTGGTCGCCCGAGGCGAGCGCCTCTTCAACCTGGCGGACATAAGTCCGTACGCGCGAGCGGCGATTCTTGTTGATCGCCGTGCGGCGGGCGATCTTGCGCGTTGCCTTTTTGGCCGAGGAGGTATTGGCCATGATGCCTCTCTTCTGATCTGGTGGGCGCTTGCGGGATGCCGCAGGGCGCAAAAAACAAACGGGCAGCCACAGGGCCGCCTCGGTTGGTGCGGCTTATAGTTCAGCTTTTCCGGCGCGTCAACGCTGCTTCGGCTTCTTTTTGACTGCTGCTGTCGCTCGCTTCCGGCCGCCGCCATCACGATCTACCGGTTCGTGAAATTCGGCTTCCGCTTCTCGGCAAAGGCCGCCATGCCTTCCTTCTGGTCGTCGAGCGCAAACAGTGAGTGAAACAGCCGGCGCTCGAACCGCAGCCCTTCGGCCAGTGTCGTTTCATAGGCGCGGTTGACGGCCTCTTTCGCCATCATCACCGACGGCAGCGAAAAATCGGCTATCTTGGCCGCCGCCTTCAGCGCTTCCTCGATCAGCTCGCCGGCAGGCACGACGCGCGACACCAGGCCGGAACGTTCGGCCTCTGCAGCATCCATCATCCGCCCGGTCAGGCACATATCCATCGCCTTCGACTTGCCGACGAAGCGCGTCAGGCGCTGCGATCCGCCCATGCCCGGCATCACGCCGAGCGTGATCTCGGGCTGGCCGAACTTGGCGTTGTCGGCGGCGATGATGAAATCGCACATCATCGCCAGTTCGCAGCCGCCGCCGAGCGCATAGCCGGCCACCGCCGCGATGACAGGCTTGCGCGCCCGGGCGAGCTCTTCCCAGCCGACAAAGAAATCCTGGACATAGGCGTCGACAAAGGAGATCGCCTGCATTTCCTTGATGTCCGCACCCGCCGCGAAGGCTTTTTCGGAGCCGGTGATGACCATCGCGCCGATGTTGGCATCCGCGCAGAAGCCGTTCACGGCCGCGACCACTTCCGCCAGGACCTGGGAGTTCAGCGCATTGAGCGCCTTCGGCCGGTTCAGTGTGATCAGCCCGACCTTGCCGCGGGTCTCCACGATGATCGTTTCATAGGCCATGACTTATCTCCTCGCTCGGTCATCTAGCTCGCACCCGGCACCTGCTCATACCTGGCACCTAACTCACAACTGACAGGCCCGGCAATAGAAGGTGGAACGCCCGCTTTGCACGATACGCTCTATCTGGCCGCCGCAGCCGGGCTTGGAGCAGGGTTCGCCCTCGCGATCATAGACCGCGAAGGAATGCTGGAAATAACCCAGGGACCCGTCGGTCTGCATATAGTCGCGCAGCGACGATCCGCCGGCAGCGATCGCATCGGCGATCACCGAGCGGATTGCTTCGGCCAAGGCGTCGCTCTGCTGCCTGGCCTTCTTTCCGGGTTTTGCGACAGTGCCTGCCTCGCGCAACGGCGACAAGCCGGCCCGCCACAGGGCCTCCGACACATAGATATTGCCGAGCCCGGCGATCAGCCGCTGGTCGAGAAGTGCTGCCTTCAGCGGCGACTTCCGGCCTTTCAACAGCGAGGCGAGCAGCCCGCCGTCCAACGTGTTGCCCGTCGGCTCGACGCCCAGCCCTGCCAGCATCGGATGCGTGTCGGGCGCCCCTTCCGAAAACAGCATGAAACCGAAACGGCGCGGGTCGTTGAAGATCACGCGGGATCGGGCGCCTTCGGGAGAGACGACATGGAAGACGACGTGATCGTGCACCGCATTTTTCGAGCGCTCGTGATAAAACTCGCCCAACATTTCGCTGCTATCGGGCATTTCGCTGCCATCGGACGTCTCGATGCGGAACGATCCCGACATGCCGAGATGGCAGATCAGCACCGGGCCGCCTTCCAGGTGCATCGTCAGGTATTTTGCGCGGCGACCGAGCGCCGTGATCGTCTTGCCGGTCAGCCTCTCCAAGAATTTTTCGGGGAATGGAAAACGCAGGTCGGGCCGGCGTGCCTCGACGCGGACGATGCGGGCGCCTTCCAGGACCGGCCGCAAGCCGCGCCGGACCGTTTCGACCTCAGGCAACTCAGGCATGGCCGCCTATCGTTGCATAGAAGGAAGTGCCGTGGCGGCCGCGTGCCAGCCCGAGGTGTTCGGCGACGGTTTCACCGATGTCGGCGAACGTCGCCCGGAGCCCAATATCGCCGCTAAAACCCGGTCCCGTGCCGATCACCGGAATGCGTTCGCGCGTATGATCGGTGCCGTGCCAGGTCGGATCGTTGCCGTGGTCGGCCGTGAGGATGAGAAGATCGCCGTGCCTCAACTGCGCAAGCGCCTCCGGCAGCCGCCGGTCGAAAGCCTCCAGCGCGGCGGCATAGCCGGCAACGTCGCGCCGGTGGCCATACTCTGTGTCGAAATCGACGAAATTGGCGAAGACGAGATCGCCGTCGCCCGCGTCGTTCATCGCGCCCAGTGCCTTGTCGAACATCGCCATGTTGCCGGCGGCCTTGCGCACCTCCGAAATGCCGCGATGGGCGAAGATATCGCCGATCTTGCCGACCGCGATGACCCGGCTGCCGCGCGCCGTCAGCCGGTCGAGCAGCGTCGGCTCCGGCGGCGGCACCGAATAGTCCCGGCGGTTGTGCGTCCGTTCGAAGCTGGCGGCGGTTTCCCCAATGAAAGGCCGCGCGATCACCCGTCCGATATTCAGCGGATCGACCAGCCTGCGCACCACCTTGCAGAATTCGTAGAGCCGTTCCAGGCCGAAGTGAATTTCATGCGCGGCGATCTGCAGCACGGAGTCGACCGAAGTGTAGCAGATCGGCTTGCCGGTGCGGATATGCTCCTCGCCGAACCGCTCGATGATCTCGGTGCCCGGGGCGTGGCAATTGCCGAGAATGCCCGGCACCCCTCCTTCGCGGATGATCGCTTCGGTCAGTTCGGCCGGAAAGGCGGGAACCGTGTCCGGGAAATAGCCCCAGTCGAAGCGGACTGGCAGGGCGGCGATTTCCCAATGGCCCGATGGCGTGTCCTTGCCGCTCGAAATCTCCTGCGCCGCGCCATGGAAGGCGGAGGCGAGCTGAGCCTTGGCGCCGTCGCCGAAGCTAAAGCCCGTCGCGGTTTTCGCCGCGTGGCCCAGACCGAGCGAGAGCATGTTGGGTACGAAGAGCGGTCCTTTGCGCAGCCCCAAGCGATCCGCGCGCCCTTCCGCGCAGGCTTCAGCGATGTGTCCGAACGTATTGGAGCCGGCGTCGCCATAGCGCTCGGCGTCGGCCGCGCCGCCGATGCCGAAGGAATCGAGAACGAAAAGGAAGGCGCGCGCCATTGCGGGGATTCGTTATTATTGTCTGTCCGCCCAGACATAGGGATCTGCGCCGCCATTGGCAATTCGGAACCAGGCGGCTTGGCGCGATAGTTGAGATGTGGCGAAATGCCTGCATATGCAGGATCGACGAAAAACAGGCGGGATTCATATGGCGCGTGCCCTGAAGGCATCTGCAGCCGTCATGACGATACTGAGTGCGTCCTGGTCAAACCCGGGACGCGCCGATTGGCGGGATGACATCGGCACGTTTCGTGTCGGCATCGTCGCCGAGCCTGGCGCCGGCGGCACTGTTCCGGGGCTGGCGCTGTTGGCGGATGCCTACACCAAGGCGCTCGGCATGAAGGTGGAGTTTGTCGTTGCCCGCGACTACGCGGCGCTGATCGAGGCGCAGACCGACGCCCGCGTCGACTATGCGGTCTATTCGGCGATGGCCTACGCCACCGCCTCCGAACGCTGCGGCTGCGTCGAGCCTCTTGTGGCGCCTGTCGATTCCGACGGCGCGATCGGCATCCGCTCCGTTTTGCTGACGCGGGACGGCAAGGTCCCCGATCTGGCCGCGATGGAAGCATATCGGGTCGCCATGGCGCCTGCGGACAGCGTCGGTTCTCTCTTGCCGCTTGCCGGGCTGGCCGCCGAAGGCGTCAAGGTCGCTGAGAACGCGTCATTTCTGACGCACGCCAGTTCAACTGCGGCGGCTGAAACGATGCTGGTCGACGGTGGGGCCGATGCCATGTTCGGCTGGATGCCGGCGGTGGCCGACGGCCAGCCTGAAGTCCCGGGCGGCACGATGGCCAGACTGGAAGTTGCAGGGCTTTCGAAAGCAGCGCTTCAGGTCGTGTGGACGTCCGGCCTGCTGCGATATGGTCCCCATGCTGTCCGCAGCGACCTCGACCCTGAGGCCAAGCGTCGGCTCACCGTGTTCCTCACCAATCTCAGATCGATGACGCCGGATGTCTACGATCTTCTGGAGCAGAAGCATTCCGGCGGCTTCGCCGTCGCCAGCCCAAAGGATTACGCGATGGCGGCGGCCATGGTGCGCTTTGTGTCAGGCAACGGTCGATAGCAATGGCGATCGGGGTCGGAAGCGGTCGTTTCAGCAGGAGCCGCAGGGAATCGTCGGGCTCCTGCGGGGCCTGAGATAATAGGTTTCGCCCATCGATATCGTGTCGAAGGCCGAGCTCAATCCAAGCCGCTTCTCACTGTCCGCCGACCAGGTGATGATCGGTTTGTATGCGAGATTGCCTTCGACGCGAATGAGAAAGGTGCCCTTGATCTTGAGCGCCGGTGGAACCGTGGTGACGGAGTCCTTGGCGGCGCCGGCGCTAAAAGCACCGCCGACCATCTTGCGTGACCACACGACCAGCACCTTCGGCGTCGTTTCGTTGGTGACCTCTATCGCGGTGATGGTGATTTCCGGGGTCGATCGATTGTAGGGCTGAAGCGTGGAGTTGCCGATCTGCATGATCGCATCGAGTTCGGCTGCCTCGACGGTCTGCCGCTGTGTGACGAGATCCGCCACCATGCTGCCGACGCGGCTGACCTTCTTGCTGGTCTCGATGGCTTGCGAGGCTTCCATGGTCATGAAGTACATGACCAGCAGCACAGGCACGATGAAGGCAAACTCAACGGCCGCGACACCGCGGCGATCGCTGCAGAACCGGATTGCTTTCGTGCAAATCCCGGCGATTCCCCCATGTGCCCCCGCACGCCCCATGCCCTCGTCCTTTCCCACTCACGAAACGGTGCGCTTTCAGTTGTTGAACGGCTCGTTCTGCCAGGTTACCGATGTGAAATGCAGCGTGTTGCCGTCTTTCAGATTGGCCATCGACTTGGCCATGAAATCGGTCATGACAGGCCATTTGTAAAAAACCCGCAGCATGTTTATTGATTCAGCCAATCCTGGCGATACCGTAAAAGTTGCGGGGTTCGTCCCCGTCAGCACGATTTCGCGGTCCTGTATCTTGAAGCCTGCCTTGGCCGCATCGGCAAAGGTCGGATATTCGCGCAGATCCACCTCCAATCCGGGGCAGTCCTTGGCGACCATGATCTCCAGCCGGCTGCAGATCATGTCCTTCAGCGTCGCTTCGGTCATGTCGGCTTGCCTTATCTGGCCCGTTCGCAGTTGGCGCGCGACATCGTCGGTGATGTTGGCCATCACCTCCTGCCCGGCAAATGAAATGCAGCTCTCCAGGATGGCAAAGACGAGGAGCGCAAACGGCATCGCAAGCATCGCGAATTCCAAAGCCGTGCTGCCGCGCCGGTCGCCAAGGAACCGCGCGGAAAGGCTTGCTCGTCCTGCTTTGCTCATGTCCCGTCTACCGATCCTGAAGAGGTGTCGGAGGAAACATTAGCGGAAACCCATTGAAGTGCGGTTTGGATGATCTTTAAATTCGACGGGTAGGTTTTAACCGGCCGATAACCGAAGCGGCATTTTGCGAGCGAGACGGCCAGTCGCCTACCGGCCGGCGCTCATCTCGGCTTCTGAGGCCTTTTCCGCATCGCTTTTATACGAGCTCTCGCAATACGGCGTGCAGGACATGGTCTGTATTTCGGCACGTCGATAGATGCGCACCGACGACGCGTCCTGCCGCACGACGGTAACCTGCTCGTCGACGATCGGCTGGCCCTCCTGGTCGAGGACGACGAGGTTGGTGACGCCAAAGCCCTTGCCCGTCAGCACGATCGTCGATGCATCCTGCACGGAGGCGTCGGCGATCGCCGGATTGCCGATGACGATCGTGTCGGCCGCGCGCGACAATTTGACGATCTTCGCCTGGTTCATCGTGACCTCGATGCCGGCGCCAGCATTGGCCGGCGCGACGAAGGCTGCGGCGGCAAGAAGCGCGGCAATCGGAAATGACGATCTCGGCCCGGTCATCGAAGCGCTCCACGGCGGCAAACTGCTCAACGGAACATGAACGAGATTGGTGAACCAACGGTTAAGCGGATGGGGCCGATGATGATGCAGGGATCGGCATCGTGATCGCCTGGAGCGGGCCACTCCATTTCTCGAATCGCCAAATTGCGCTTTTCGCGGCCTTTTACGAGCCTGTCGAGCTCCAGGACGTCACTTAGTTTACGGTTAACCACGCAATGCATTCGACGCGGGAAAGGAATCAGTAAGGCTGTTTATTAAGCCGATCGAAAGAGCTTCTCCATACATTGGCAGCATCCGATCAGCCGCCAAGAGAAGTTGACGGACTTGCTGTAACACGTGGAGTAGGAGCTCTCAAATGTCTAATCTCATTGCACGTTTTGTGAAAGACGAATCCGGCGCGACCGCCATCGAATATGGTCTGATCGCCGCCCTCATCGCACTCGCCATCATGGTCGGCGCCGGCGCGCTGGGCAATAGCATCAACGACAAGTTCGAGAATATTGCCGACACCCTCAACAACGCCGGCACGACCGCCGCGCCGGCCCCTGCCACCCCGTAATAGACAACGACGTTCAGTTGTTTTCCAGATAAGGGCCGCCACGCTGGCGGCCCTTTTCCAATCGCACCGCGCGATTTGAAATTTCGGCCTCATCAATCGTTAATCGAACATGCCTAGGCTGGGACCAGGCACAGTTCGACCACAGGCGCCACGCCCATGCTTGAAGCCCTGATCTTCGTCGTCTTTCCGTTCTGCATGCTTTTTGCCGCGATCTCCGACATGCTGTCGATGACGATCGCCAATCGCGTGCCGCTGTTGCTTGTGGCTGTCTTCGCCCTGGTCGCGCCGTTGACGGGCATGGACTGGGCAACCTATGGCTGGCATTTCGCCGCCGGCGGCCTGGTTCTCGCCGTGACCTTCGGTCTGTTCGCGCTCGGCGGCATGGGAGGCGGCGACGCCAAGCTACTGGCCGCCACAGCCATCTGGATGGGGCTCAATGTCCATCTCATTCAATATCTCGTGGTCTCGACATTCATCGGTGGCCTGCTGACGCTGGCCATTCTCGTCTATCGGAAATCGCCGCTTGCAGCCATTACAAGCCACAACCCGTTCTTGCGCCACTTCGCCGACGAGACGACCGGCGTCCCCTATGGCATCGCGCTTGGCATTGGCGGGCTGATTACCTTTCCGAATTCGCCGTTGATGGCGTGGGCACTGGCAAGGCTGGCGGCCTAGTCTAATTCCAGCCGCCGACCGTCCCTCGTCAGACCAGCCTTCCGCACTCGAATTTGCCAGACTTCCGCACTCGAATTTGGCGGTGCAAAACAGGCGGCTTGGCGCCATTTTTATACGCCGGCCGGATCGCTCCAATTTATGTAAACCTTAAATTAATCACGATCGTAAGTATTAAATTAACCTTGTTTTGACGATTGCCGCTGCAAGGTCCGGCTTGGCTAGGTGGTTTGCCAAGGCGAGGTTCGGACGAATGCCAGCATCCCGACTGATCATTCTGGGCGTGGCGGTGGCCGCGGCGGGTGGCGCAGGATATGTTGCGAAAAACATGGTGGCGGCTCCGCCGCCGCAAATCGTCGATTCCGGCCCCAAGGCGCCGGCAATCGCGTTGCAGGACGTGCTTGTCCTGTCCGGCGACGTTCCGATGGGCAGTCCGCTCGAGAACAACATCAGATGGCAGTCCTGGCCGGCCGACGGCATCAACGCGAATTTCATCACCCGCGCCGCGGAGCCCGAAGCACTGGAGAAGCTGAAAGGCGGCGTCGCCCGCGTGGCGATGTATGCCGGTGAGCCGCTGCGGCGCTCCAAGCTGATCGGCGAGGGACAGAGCTTCATGTCGTCGATCCTGCCCTCCGGCATGCGGGCCGTCGCCACAGCCGTATCGGCCGACACGTCGGCCGGCGGCTTCATTCTTCCCAACGATTTCGTCGACGTCATCATGACCCGCAGATCCGATGCCGGGAGCGGCGGCAGCGGTTTTACGACCGAAACCATCCTCAAGAACATTCGCGTCCTGGCGATCGACCAGACCATCCAGGAGGACGAGGAAGGCAAGAGGACCAGGGTCGGCCAGACCGCTACGCTGGAACTGACACCGCAGCAGGCGGAGATCATCACCGTCGCCCAGCAGATGGCTGATCGCCTGACATTGGCGCTGCGGTCGATCAGCGACACCCAGGAGGAGAATCCGGGCGAGGCCGACTATCTCGTTTCCGGCAATGGGCGGCGTGGAACGGTGCGATTGATCAAGTCGGGCGAAGTTTCCGAAGTGGGGGCAAGGCAATGAGGCTAAACGCTAGACTGCCGGTCACCCTGGCTGTGACAATCGGCCTTTTTCTCCTTGGAACGAATGCGCATAGCCTGATCGAGGCGAATGCGGCAGGCAAGAATGCCCAGGTGTCGGCTTCGACCGCCACCCAGCGCGTCAAGCTCGGTCTCAACAAATCGGTGGTCATCGACCTGCCGAGCGATGCCTATGATATTCTCGTCGCCAACCCGGCGGTCGCCGATGCGGTGACCCGCACCGCCAGGCGCATCTATCTGTTCGGAAAGGCGGTGGGCGATACCAACATCTTCGTCTTCGGCCCTAATGGCGAACAGATCGTCAGCCTGGATCTGGCAGTCGAACGCGACGTCGCCGGACTGGAAGACTATATCAGGCGCTTCATCCCGTCATCGACCATCAAGGTCGAATTGCTGAACGACAACGTCGTCCTGACTGGAACGGTGGACACCCCCTTGGATGCCAAGCGCGCGGTCGATCTGGCGACCATCTTCGTGTCCGGCGGTGAAGCGACCACGGGACAATATTCGCAGACCGCCTCCGGCGGCTCGGCCGAATCCGGTGTCGACATCGACAATCCGGATTCCGAGCGTCGCGTCAGCAAGATCGTCAACCTGCTGCAGATCATCGGCGACGACCAGGTGACGCTGAAGGTGACGGTCGCGGAAGTCAGCCGCTCGGTGATGAAGCAGCTCGGCGTCAACATGATTGGCGACGGCAGCAGCAACGGCATCAGCTGGAGCGCGATCAGCGACAATTTCACAGGCTTGGGCAAGCCGCTGTCGAACTCAGGCCTCGCTATCGGCACCTCGACGCTGCAGGCGTACATCAACGCCATGGAACAGTCCGGTGTCATGAAAACGCTGGCCGAGCCGACGTTGACTGCCGTGTCCGGCGAGAAGGCAACCTTCAGGGTCGGCGGTGAATACAATTTGGTAAGCGGCGTGACGTCGAATGTATCCGACGACAATCAGACCGGCCAGAGGACCTATTCGGTCGAGACGATCGAATACGGCATCGGCCTGGAATTCCAGCCGGTGGTACTGTCTCCCGGCCGTATCAGCTTGAAGGTCAGGACCTCGGTTTCCGAGCCGACGACCGAGGGATCTGTGTCTTTTTCCAACGGCGTAACAAGCCCCGGTATGAATGCCCTGTCGCTCCGTAAACGTTTGGCCGACACGACAGTGGAACTGCCTTCCGGCGGCTCAATGATGATCGCCGGCCTTGTCCGCGACGATCTCAGGCAAGCCGTCAACGGCTTGCCCGGGCTGACCAAGATACCGGTGCTCGGCACGCTGTTCCGCAGCAGGGACTTCGTCCGCAACGAGACCGAGCTTGTCATCCTCATCACGCCCTACCTGGTGAAGCCGGTGGCGCGCAACGCGCTTGCCAAGCCGGACGACAATTTCAACGCCGCCAGCGATGGCGCCGGCATGTTCCTTGGCCGTGTCAATCGCGTCTACGGCACCATGCAGACCGATAAGCCCAACGGCCGCTATCACGGCGTTGTCGGCTTCATCTACAAGTAAACGGGGAAGCGACATGTCGCAGTCAGCGTTGAAGGCAAGCACGATCACCGCAGCGATGCCGTCCACCCGCTCGCGGATCTCTCGGCCGGCCATTCCGGTCCTGGTGGTTGCGGTCGCGGCATTGCTGGCGGGCTGCGCCAAGCGGGACAGCATCACGGTCGGCGCTGTTCCGGACGACTATCGCACCAACCATCCGATCGTGATCGCCGAAAAAAACGAGAAGATCGATCTTCCGGTGGGCGCCGGCGATCGCGGCATGACCCGATCTCAGCGCGAGACGCTTCTGGGCTTCCTGGACGGCTATGACAAGAGCGCCGCTCCGACCCTGACGATCTCGATCCCGAGCGGTTCGGCCAACGAGATCGCCGCGACCGCCGCCGGTCGCGATTTTGCCAGGCTGGCGATTGCCAGCGGCATCAGCCGGAACCGGATCGTCATGATCACCTACCAGTCGGCTTCGGCCGAAGCGTCCGCGCCGATCCGCGTCGCCTATGTCTCGGTGAAGGCCCAGACCGACAGATGCGGGCGCTGGCCCGAAGATCTGCTGCAGACGTCGGAAAACAAGCATTATGCCGATTTCGGCTGCTCTTATCAGAACAATCTTGCCGCCCAGATGGCCAATCCGGCCGATCTGATCGGGCCGCGCAAGCAATCCGATATCGACGCGGAAAATCGAGGCGAGGTGATCGACGTCTACCGCCAGAGAGGCATTTCGGACGAGTTCCTCGGCAATTCGGAAGTGGATTATTGAGCTTGAGCCGCGCAAGTCACGGAAAGAAATGACGATGAGCAATCTTGCCTACGATACAGGGGTGGATGGCGGCGAAATCTCGCAGCAGGATATCGCCGCCATGCAGGCGTTGCGGCCGGTTCCGCGCATTTCGATCCAGGCATTTTGCGAGACCGAGGGCGTTGCCAATCCGGTCGAGCGCGCCGGCGAGGATCGCCGCATGGCGAAGGCCCATCTGAAGGTCCATATGGGCGGCATCGCCACCGCCATCGAGTTCTATCAATCGGCGCCGACACCGAACCTGATCCTGCTGGAATCGCGCAGCGAGCCGACGCAATTGCTGGAGCAACTCATGCAGCTCTCCGAATATTGCGATCCGACCTCGAAGGTCGTGGTCATCGGCCACTACAATGATGTCGGCCTTTACCGCGAGCTCATCCGGTCCGGCATTTCCGAATATGTCATCGCGCCGGTGTCGATGGCCGACATCGTCAGCGTGATATCGTCGATTTTCGTCGACCCGGAAGCCGAGCCGATCGGCCGCTCGATCGCCTTCATCGGCGCCAAGGGTGGCGTCGGCTCCTCGACCATTGCCCACAATGTGGCCTGGGCGATGTCGTCCCTGTTCAAGTCCGAAGTGGTTGTCGCCGATCTCGACCTGGCTTTCGGAACGGCCAACATCAATTTCGATCAGGATCCGGCGCAAGGCATTGCCGAGGCCGTCTTCTCACCGGAACGCGTCGACGAGGTCTATCTCGATCGGCTGCTTGCCCAGTGCGCCGAGCACCTGTCGCTGCTTGCGGCGCCGTCAACGCTCGACCGCGTCTACGATTTCGATCCCGATGCCTTCACGCAGCTTATCGACATGGCCCAGCGCAGTGTGCCGCTTCTGGTGCTCGATGTCCCGCACATCTGGACAGGCTGGACCAAGAACACGCTGGTCAAGGCCGACGACATCGTGATCACGGCGACGCCGGAACTGGCCAATCTGCGCAATACCAAGAATCTGGTCGACATGTTCAAGCGGCTTCGTCCGAATGATCCGCCGCCGAAGCTGATCATCAATCAGGCCGGCGTGCCAAAGCGTCCGGAGATTGCGTCATCCGACTTCGCCGACTCGCTCGGCCTGTCACCGATGTCCGTCATTCCCTTCGAGCCGCTGCTGTTTGGAAACGCCGCCAACAACGGACGCATGCTCGGCGAAATGGATGCGAAGAATCCGATCGTCGGCACAATCAACGAGATTGCGCATGTGCTGACCGGACGCAGCGAAATCAAGGTAAAAAAGAAGGCGGGCCTCGGCAATTTCCTTGGCAAGCTCTCGCGCAACAAGAAGTGATGCTTCCGTAGCGGAGTTGGTAGTCGATCATGTTTGGTAAAAGAGGCAGCGACGACGGCAGCCGGTTCACCCCGGAATTCCGTCAGCCGGCACCCGCGCCTGCCGCAAACCCTGTGGAAACGGCGATTCTTGCCAAGCCCGCGCCGCCGCCATCCGGCACGATTGGCGCGTCTGCCGCGCCGCCGCCTGTGCGCCGTGCGGTCGAGGCGCCGCCATTGGCGCCGGAGCCAAAGAGGCTTCAGCGGGAAAAGAGCGAAACCTATTACGACACCAAGAGCCAGGTCTTCTCCGCGCTCATCGACACGATCGACCTGTCGCAGCTTGCCAAGCTCGATCCCGAAAGCGCGCGCGAGGAAATCCGCGATATCGTCAACGACATCATCGCGATCAAGAATTTCGCGATGTCGATCGCTGAGCAGGAAGAACTGCTCGAGGATATCTGCAATGACGTGCTGGGTTACGGGCCGCTGGAGCCGTTGCTCGCCCGCGACGAGATTGCCGACATCATGGTCAACGGCTCCAAGAACGTCTACATCGAGGTCAACGGCAAGGTCGAGCAGACCGGCATTCGTTTCCGCGACAACCAGCAGCTCCTCAACATCTGTCAGCGCATCGTCAGCCAGGTTGGCCGCCGCGTCGATGAATCGAGCCCGATCTGCGACGCACGCCTTCCCGATGGTTCCCGCGTCAACGTCATCGCGCCGCCGCTCGCCATCGACGGCACCGCGCTCACCATCCGCAAATTCAAGAAGGACAAGCTTACGCTCGATCAGCTGGTCAAGTTCGGCGCCATTTCGCCGCATGGCGCCGAGATTCTCAAGATCATCGGCCGCGTCCGCTGCAACATCGTCATTTCAGGCGGTACCGGCTCGGGCAAGACGACGCTGCTCAATTGCCTGACCAACTACATCGACCGCGACGAACGCGTCATCACCTGCGAGGACTCGGCCGAACTGCAATTGCAGCAGCCGCATGTCGTGCGCCTGGAAACCCGCCCGCCCAACCTCGAGGGCGAGGGTGAGGTGACCATGCGCGATCTGGTCAAGAACTGCCTGCGCATGCGGCCCGAGCGCATCATCGTCGGTGAAGTGCGCGGACCTGAAGTGTTCGACCTTCTGCAGGCGATGAACACCGGCCATGACGGCTCGATGGGCACGATCCACTCGAACAGCCCGCGCGAATGCCTGAACCGCATCGAATCGATGATCGCGATGGGCGGCTACACGCTGCCGCAGAAAACCGTGCGTGAAATCGTGGTCGGTTCCGTGGACGTGATCATCCAGGCTGCACGCCTGCGCGACGGATCGCGGCGTATCACCCACATCACCGAGGTGATCGGAATGGAGGGCGACGTCATCATCACGCAGGACATCGTCCTCTACAACATAAAAGGTGAGGACGCGAACGGCAGGCTGCTGGGTGAGCACGTGTCGACAGGCATTGGTCGCCCGCATTTCTGGGAGCGCGCCCGCTACTATGGCGAGGAACAGCGCCTCGCCAATGCGCTCGAGGCGATGGAGAAACGTGCTGACTGATGCGTTTGGAGGCGTAGGGGCCAGGGTCGATGTTCGGAATTGACGGCACCGTATTGGCGTTCATCGTGCTCGCCGGCTTCAGCGCCGGCGCGGTCGCCTATGCTCTTTTGTTCAACCGGATCAGCACCGAGAAGCAGGTCGGCAGGCGGCTTGAGACGATCAAGACCGCGGAGACGGATGGTGCCGTCATCAAGGCCTCGCGTGATCGCGTGGCGGAAGCGGCCAAGCGGCGCAAGTCGGTACAGGATTCTCTGAAGGATCTTGAGCAGAAGCAGAAAACCAACCAGCGCGTCGTCAAGAAGCCGCCACTGAAGGCCCAGATCCGTCAGGCGGGCATGAAGGTCTCGCTCGAGCGCTTCTATCTCTACTCGGCTGTTTGCGGCGTTGTCCTGACGTTTCTTGCCTATTTCATCGGCGCACCGCTGCTTATCTTGCCGGGTGTTCTGCTGGTCGGCGCCCTCGGCCTGCCACGCTGGTTCGTCTCGTTTTGCCGTGCTCGCCGGGTCAAGGCGTTCCTGAACGAATTTCCGAACGCGCTCGACATCATCGTGCGTGCTGTCAAATCCGGCCTGCCGCTGAACGACGCTATCCGCCTGATCGCCAACGAATCTCCCGAACCGGTCAAGACCGAGTTTCGCCGCATCGTCGATTCGCAGCAGATGGGCCTGTCGATCCCCGACGCCAGCCTCCGCATGGCCGAAACGATGCCATGCACGGAGGCAAGCTTCTTCGGCATCGTCATCCAGATCCAGTCACAGGCCGGCGGCAACCTTTCCGAGGCACTGGGCAATCTTTCGCGCGTGCTTCGCGACCGCAAGAAAATGAAAGCCAAGGTCCAGGCGCTGTCCATGGAGGCGAAGGCGTCCGCGGTGATCATCGGCGCTTTGCCTTTCGTCGTCGCTTTTCTCGTCTACCTGACAAGCCCGAACTACATCATGCCATTGTTCACCACCAGCGTCGGCAATCTGATCCTCGGTTGTTCAGCGGTCTGGATGTCGATCGGCATCCTGGTGATGCGCAAGATGATGAACTTCGAGGTTTAGGACTCAGATGGCATGACCGACCAAGTCGTCAAAACCCTTACGGATCCGGCATTCCTGATTGCCTTGCTGGTCGGCATCGCGGTGTTTGCGACCGTCTTCACGCTGCTGCCGGCCTTTGGCGGAAACCAGCTTAAGGCGCGCATGAAATCCGTGGCGCTGGAGCGTGACGAACTGCGCGCCAAGCAGCGTGCGCGGCTTGCCGTCGAGGCCGATCGCCGCCGCAAGGGCCTGCGCGAGGAACAGTCGATAGGCATGCGCAATATTGTCGACCGGCTGGACCTGAGGCGCGCGCTGGCCGATGAAGGCACGTTGCAGAAACTCAAAGTGGCGGGCTTTCGCGGGCAGAATCCGCTGACGCGGTTCCTTTTCTTCCGTCTGGTCCTGCCCTTTGTCGGCTTCGCGTTGGCCGCGATGTATATGTTCGTGCTCGGAGGATTATCCGAGCAGCCGCCTCTCATCAAATTGTTCGTCTGCGTCGTCGTCGCCTATGCGGGTTTTTACGCGCCGGTGCTCTATGTCAACAACCGCGCCACCAAGCGCAAGCAGTCGATCCAGATGGCGTGGCCGGACGCGCTCGATCTGATGTTGATCTGCGTCGAATCCGGCATGTCGGTGGAGGCGGCGTTTCGTAAGGTCGCGGACGAGATCGGCTCGCAATCGGTGGCGCTTGCGGAAGAGTTCATCCTGACCAATGCCGAACTTTCCTACTTGCAGGAACGCAAACAGGCTTACGAGAACCTTGCAAGCCGCACCGGCCTGGAGTCGGTCAAGTCGGTGTCGCAGGCGCTGGTCCAGGCCGAGCGCTACGGCACGCCGGTGGCGCACGCGCTGCGCGTGCTTGCCAGCGAAAGCCGCGACATGCGCATGAACGCCGCGGAGAAGAAAGCAGCGGCCTTGCCGCCGAAGCTCACCGTGCCGATGATCCTGTTCTTCCTGCCAGTGCTGTTCGCCATCATTCTGGGTCCTGCAGGCATCCAGGTGAGCCAGCGTGGCGTCTTCGGCGACCAGTCGAGATCCAGCAGCGAGTAGCCTCGCCAAGGCGGCAAATACATGCGAAAGCCGCAGTGCTGATGCGACGCGGCTTGGCATTACGTCATGTCGAGTGAGTGTTAACGGAACGGACCGTTTCGATGCGGAGGGCCACGCGGTCAGTTCGTGGCAGGCTTTGCCTTGTCCTGGTCCTTGAGCTGGCTCCAGGCGTTCTGCTGGGCGAGCATCTGGCGAAGGTAAGCTACGTTCGCCTGCGCCTGTTCGGCCGAGAGCTCCTGCGAGGCGATCTTCTCGGCCTCGTCGAAGCGGCCTTGCAGGCCGACGACCAGCGCCAGGTTCTGGCGGACGCGGCTGTCGGCGTTCGGCTGCTGGGCGGCCGAGCGCATATAGGTCTCTGCCGTGCGCAGATCGCCTTCCAACAGGTAGGACATGCCGAGATTGGAAAGGATCGAGGGTTCGTTCGGCTTGAGGTCCAGCGCCTTGCGGTAATTCTGGCGTGCTTCGTCTCTCTGGCCGAGCTGGTCGAGAATCGCGGCTTCCGCCGACACCAGCTTCCAGTCGGGATATTCCGGCGTCTGCGCGCGGCGCACGGCATCGAGCGCCGGCTCGAACTGGCCGTTGGCAGCGAGCGCCTTGCCATAGGCGGCGAGCACGTCGCGGTCCTTCGGCAGGGCGATCGCCAGCTTGCGCATCACGGCGAGCGACTGATCGGCGTCGCCATCCATCTGCAGCGCCGCTGCATAGTTTGTCGCGATCCGCTTGTCGTTCGGATTCTTGGCGTAGGACTGACCGAGCGCGACCGTCGCGTTGTGCAACTCGCCGGCCGACATGGTTTCCAGCGGCTTGCCGCTGGTGCGAGAGATAGAGCCGGTCGTCAACTTGCTGGTCCCGCAGCCGGCAACGCTGGCCGCGAGCGCCATTGTGAACGTCGTGGTGATCAGCCGCTTTCCCGTGGCGTTCATCATGCGTTTGATCGACATCGGCACCGGACCCTCCAGTCGTAGGCGTAGCCATTGAACGGCCATCTTCCCTCCCGCAGAAATATTCTGTTAACCCTAACGCATAGTTAAGAAACGCTGACTCGGAAGCTGGAGACCACTGAATGCCTGTCGAACTCGTCGAGAAAAAACTGAAGATGGCGCTGCCGGTCCATCTCGTGGCGAAGGACAGACTGGAGGCGGCAGGCCTGGCGTCGTCCGCGCTCTCCTGGGCCAGGGCCAACGGCTTTTCCGGCGAGGCGGGCAGGACGCTGGTCGTGCCTGGCGCAAACGGTGCGGTTGCCGGGGCACTGTTCGGCATGGGCGACAGCGAAGGCGCGCTTATTATCGGCGCGCTGGCGAGAGCCTTGCCGGAAGGCGACTGGCATTTCGCCTCGGCGCCCGCCGAACCGGAGCTCGCTGCCATCGCACTGGCGCTCGGCGGCTATGTTTTCACCCGCTACGGCAAGAAGCCCGGTAAGGCGCTACGTTTTTCCCTGCCGTCCGGCGCCGACGCGGCGCGTGTTCGCAGCATCGCCGAAGGCGTCTTCCTGACGCGCGATCTGGTCAACACGCCGACCAACGACATGGGGCCGGACGAGTTGGAGAAGGCGGTCCGGATCCTGGCCAGGACGCACAAGGCCGAAATGTCGGTGACCAAGGGCGACGACCTGCTCAAGAAGAATTTCCCGATGATCCATGCGGTCGGCCGCGCATCGGTCGGCGCGCCGCGGCTGATCGACATGATTTGGGGGCCGAAGAACGCCCCTAAGGTGACGCTGGTCGGCAAGGGCGTCTGCTTCGACACGGGCGGTCTCGACATCAAGCCGTCCTCGGGCATGCTTTTGATGAAGAAGGACATGGGCGGCGGCGCCAATGTCCTGGGCCTCGCTTCGATGATCATGGCCGCCGGGTTGAAGGTCCGGCTGCGCGTGCTGATCCCGGCGGTCGAGAATTCGATTGCCGGCAACGCCTTCCGGCCCGGCGACGTGCTGGTGAGCCGCAAGGGCATCACCGTCGAGATCGGCAACACCGACGCCGAGGGTCGGCTGGTTCTGGCGGATGCCTTGGCGCTGGCCGACGACGACGAGCCGCATCTGCTGATCGACATGGCGACCTTGACGGGGGCCGCCCGCGTTGCGCTCGGTCCCGACCTGCCGCCCTTTTACACCGGCGATGAAGCGTTGGCGTCCGATCTGACGGCGGCTTCCATCGCGGTCGAGGACCCGCTGTGGCGCATGCCGCTATGGCAGCCCTACGATGCAAAACTGTCCTCGAAGGTTGCCGACATCAACAACGTCACGTCGGACGGGTTCGCCGGCTCGATCACCGCGGCGCTGTTCCTGAAGCGCTTCGTCGAGAAGACCGTCGCCTGGGCGCATTTCGACATCTTCGCCTGGAACCCGTCCGATCGCCCTCATGGGCTGGCTGGTGGCGAGGCGCAAGGCATCCGCGCGCTGGAAAAGGTCATCTCGAAACGCTTTCGGTCATAGCCAACGAAGGTTTGCGACTGAAACGGAACCGAAACAATTTGCCGTCATGCTGGCGGGATGTCGATTTCGATGCGCCCGAGTCAGGCCTTGCGACTGTGGCAGCAGGTGATGCTGTCTCAGGTGCGCGACGACGCGCCGGACCTCACCATGCGCCAGACGGCGATCCTGTTCACCATCTATCTCGACCCGCCTCCGCATACGGTGCGCGGGCTCGCCGCCCGGCTCAATGTCACCAAGCCGGTCATCACCCGCGCGCTCGATACGATGGGTGCGCTGAAGCTGGTGTCGCGCCACCGCGACGAACTCGACAAGCGCAACGTGCTGGTCAAGCGCACCGTCGAGGGCGCGCTCTTTGTCGAGCGCTTCGGCGATGTTATCATCGCCAGAGCCCAGGAATTGCCCATTTGAACGAGTTGCCGATTTGACCGCCAGGGATGCCCGCCTTCACGCCTTCCGTTCCGATCTCGCCGATGCCAGGCTGAAAGGCGAGGTGACCGCCGACCGCTTCGTGGCCGGCCGGCCCGCGCGGATTTCAGCCTCCGTGGCCGATATGCGCAAGGCACCGCGCCCGGATGCCGGCGTCAACACGCAAGCCCTGTTCGGCGACGACGTCCTCGTCTTCGAGCACGTCGAGGGCTGGGCCTGGATCCAGGCCGAACGCGACGGCTATGTCGGCTATGTCGCCGACACCGCGCTGGGCGGGCGGGACCATGCGCCCACCCATGTCGTCTCAGTGCCGCGCACCTTCCTCTATCCGGGACCGGATTTGCGGTTTCCGCTGAGCGGACAGTTGTCGATGGGATCGGCGGTGACGGTGACCGGCGCGGCCGAAACGCGCGGCACGCATTATGCGCTGCTGTCGTCCGGCGAGGCGATCATATCGGGCCATTTGCGGTCTGTCGCCGAGGCTGCCCCTGACTATGTCACGGTCGCGGAGACGTTCCTCGGCACACCCTATCTATGGGGCGGCACGTCCGGTTTCGGCATCGACTGTTCCGGCCTTGTGCAATTGTCGATGCGCATGGCCGGCAAGAATGTATTGCGCGATTCCGACATGCAGGCGGCGACCATCGGTGAGCCGCTCGATCCGGGGCCGGATTTTGCCGGGTTGCGGCGCGGCGACCTAGTGTTCTGGAAGGGCCATGTCGCTGTAATGACCGACGCCAAGACGATGATCCACGCCAGCGGCCACACCATGATGGTCTCGCGAGAGGGACTCAACGAGGCCGTCGCCCGCATCGGCTATCTCTATGGCGGGCCGACCGGGTTTCGGCGGCCGTAGTGCGAGAGCGGTTCCTTCTCAAGGGAGAAAGAGGGCCCTCGATCACCTTTTGTTCCGATTCTTCTTGGCGATTGCGCGCCGTCGCGCTACCTCTGGCGCGTGACAGAGCAGCCGCGCCTCGCCGAACAGAATGCCGCCGTGCACTTGCCCGAGCCATTCGTCAAATGGTTCGCGGAAAAAGGCTGGTCGCCGCGCGCCCATCAGATCGAATTGCTGGCAAGGGCTGAGGCCGGGCAGTCGGTGTTGCTGATCGCGCCGACTGGTGCCGGCAAGACGCTGGCTGGTTTCTTGCCCTCGTTGACCGAGCTGGCCGGTCGGCCAAGGAGAAGGCCGGGGCAGGCGCGTCGCGGCATCCACACGCTCTACATCTCGCCGCTGAAGGCGCTGGCCGTCGACATCGAGCGCAATCTCGGCAAGCCGGTGGAAGAGATCGGCCTGCCTGTCACCATCGAGACGCGCACCGGCGACACGCCCGCGCATAAACGCCAGCGGCAAAAGCTGGTGCCGCCCGACATTCTCCTGACCACGCCCGAGCAACTGGCGCTCCTCATTGCCGCGCCCGATGCCAGGCGTTTCTTCGAGGATCTGCGCTATGTCGTGCTCGATGAATTGCATTCGCTGGTGACATCGAAGCGCGGGCATCTTCTGGCGCTCGGCCTGGCGCGGCTGCGCGGTTTCGTGCCCGGCCTGCAGACGATCGGGCTTTCCGCCACCGTGGCAGAACCCGACGAGTTGCGCCGCTGGCTGGTTGGCCAGAATCCACCCAAAAACTCGACAGGCCCCGCGATGGCCGGGCTGATCACTGTCGCCGGCGGCGCCAAACCCGACATCTCCATACTCGATTCGGAACAGCACGTGCCGTGGTCCGGGCATTCGGCCCGCTACGCCATTCCTGAGATCTACGAGGCGATCAAGCGCCATCGCACAACGCTCCTGTTCGTCAACACACGCAGCCAGGCAGAGCTGCTGTTCCAGGAACTATGGCGGGCAAACGAGGACTCGCTGCCGATCGCTCTGCATCACGGCTCGCTCGATGTCGGCCAGCGCCGGCGGGTCGAAAAGGCGATGGGCGAGAATGCACTGCGCGCCATCGTCGCCACCTCGACGCTCGATCTCGGCATCGACTGGGGCGACGTCGACCTGGTCGTGCATGTCGGCGCGCCGAAGGGCGCGAGCCGGCTGGCGCAACGTATCGGCCGCGCCAACCACCGCATGGACGAGCCGTCGAAGGCGATCCTGATCCCGGCCAACCGCTTCGAAGTGCTGGAATGCCGGGCGGCGCTCGACGCCAATTATCTCGGCGCCCAGGACACGCCGCCGCTGATCGCCGGCGCGCTCGACGTGCTGTCGCAGCATGTGCTGGGCAGCGCTTGCGCGGCACCTTTCGACGCCGACCTTTTGTTCGAGGAAGTGCGCGGTGCCGCGCCCTATGCCGGGCTGGAGCGCGAGACTTTCGACCGTGTCGTCGATTTCGTCGCCACCGGAGGCTATGCGCTCAAGAGTTACGAGCGCTATGCCCGCATCCGAAAGACAAGCGACGGGTTGTGGCGCGTCTCGCATCCGCGCATCGCCCAGCAGTATCGGCTGAATGTCGGCACGATCGTCGAGATGCCGGAGCTGAACGTGCGCTATGTCAGGCAAGGGCGTGGTCTTGCCGGGCGCGGCGGGCCGGTGCTCGGCAAGATCGAGGAGTATTTCGCCGAGACACTGCGCCACGGTGACAGCTTTTTATTTGCCGGCAAAGTTCTTCGTTTCGAGGGCATCCGCGAGAACGAATGCGTCGTCTCCAACGGCGCCGGCGCCAACATCATCGTGCCGTCCTATGCCGGCGGCAAATTCCCGCTGTCGACCTATCTCGCCGACCAGGTGCGCGGCATGCTGGCCGATTCCAATCGCTGGCAGGCGCTGCCCGAACAGGTGGCCGACTGGCTGAGGTTGCAGAAGGAAAAATCGGTGCTGCCGAAGCGCGGCGACCTGCTGGTCGAGACCTTTCCACGCGGCAACCGGCACTACATGGTCGCCTATCCGTTCGAGGGAAGGCTGGCGCACCAGACACTCGGCATGCTTTTGACGCGGCGGCTGGAGCGGGCGGGTGCGCGGCCGCTCGGCTTTGTCGCCACCGACTATTCGCTGGCCGTCTGGGCGCTGGACGACATGGCATCGCTGTTCAAGGTCGAGAAGCCTTCGCTGGCTGCCTTGTTCGACGAAGACATGCTGGGCGACGATCTCGAAGCCTGGCTGAACGACAGCTGGATGCTGAAGCGCACCTTCCGCACCTGCGCGGTGATCGCCGGACTGATCGAGAAGCGGTTCCCAGGGCAGGAGAAGAGCGGGCGGCAAGTGACGGTCTCGGCCGACCTGATCTACGACGTGCTGCGCAGTCACGAGCCTGACCATATCCTGCTGCAGGCGACGCGGACGGATGCCGCGGCCGGACTGCTCGATGTCAGCAGACTTGCCGAGATGCTCTCGCGTGTCCGCGGTCGAATCGTGCATAAGCACCTTGAGCAGATTTCGCCGCTCGCCGTGCCGATCATGCTGGAGATCGGCAAGGAATCGGTGAACGGCGGCGCCAACGAGACGCTGCTGATGGAGGCGGCTGATCTGGTCGAGGAGGCCATGGGTCCGGGAATGAGCTTGGTTTGATATGAATTTCGCGGCGAGGGCATCGACATTCGCGCAAGCCGACCGGGTCGGCATCGCCGATGAGCGCGCGGTATGCGATCCGCGTGGCGTGCTCTACTTCCCCGAGCTGAGATTGCTGGCGGTGTCGGACCTGCATCTGGAAAAGGGCTCGTCCCTGGCACGGCGCGGCGCGCTGATTCCACCTTACGACACCGGCGCGACATTGCTGCGGCTGCAGGCGGTGATTGCCGATTATCAGCCGGCGATCGTCATCAGCCTTGGTGACTCGTTTCACGATGGCGGCGGCGCCGAGCGCATGCATTCAAGCTTTCGCGAACGGCTAGAAGGGCTGATGGCCGGCCGCGACTGGTTCTGGGTCGCCGGCAATCACGATCCGGACGCGCCAGCCGACCTGCCTGGCGAGACGGTGCGCGAACTGGCCGTCGGCTCCTTGGTCTTCCGGCATCAGCCTTCGGCGGTGAGGGTGGAGGGCGAGATATCAGGCCATCTGCACCCTTGCGCCCGCATCGTGCAGCGCGGCCGCTCGGTCAGGCGACGCTGCTTTGCCGGAGACGGCGGCCGCATGATCATGCCGGCCTTCGGTGCCTATACCGGCTCGCTCAATGTGCTCGACCGCGCCTACGCCGGGCTGTTTCGCCTGGAAACGCTGATGGCCTACATGCTGGGCGCTGAGCGCATTTTTGCGATTTCCCACACGATGCTCAGGCCCGGCTGACCCAATACAGGGGAGATAGGCTACAAGTACCCCAGCGCTTTCAACCGGATCCTACGGCAGCAGGATTGTCGCGCCGGTCGTCTGCCTCGCCTCGATCCGACGGTGCGCTTCGGCCGCCTCGGCGAGTGGCAAGCGGGCATGGACGGGAATCTTCACCGCGCCGCTCGAAACGACATGGAAAAGCTCCTCGCTCATTGCCAGAACGTCCTCGCGCCTTGCGAGATGCGCGAACAGCAATTGCCATGTGGCGAAGAGCGAGCCCTTCTTCATCAGGAGCATGATGTCGAACGGCTCGATCGGTCCCGATGCCGTGCCGAAGCTGACGAAAGTGCCGAAGGGCCGCAGGCAGTCGAGCGAGGCCGGGAAGGTCGCCTTGCCGACACCGTCATAAACGACGTGGCAGCCCTCGCCGTTCGTGATTTCCCTGACGCGCCCAGCAAAATCCTGCCAGCGGTACTCAATGACGTGGTCGCAGCCGTTCTCGAGGGCGAGCTCGGCCTTACCGGGTGAACCGACCGTGCCGATGACGGTCGCGCCGAGGTGCTTTGCCCATTGCGTCAGGAAAAGGCCGACACCGCCCGCCGCGGCGTGCACGAGGATGGTGTGCCCGGCCTCGACGCGAAAGGTGCGGCGCAGGAGATATTGTGCCGTCAGCCCCTTCAGCATCATGGCTGCGCCAGTCTCGAAATCGATGGCGTCGGGCAGGTGCATGAGGAAGTGGGCCGGCACGATGCGCTCCTCGGCATAGGCGCCGAGCGTCTCGACATAGGCCACGCGGTCGCCAGGGGCGAAGTCGGCGACGCCTTCGCCGACCGACACGACCTCGCCCGCGCCCTCGTTGCCGGGCGTGAACGGCAGGCTGGGCGGCACATATTCGCCGCTGCGGAAGTAGACATCGACGAAGTTGAGGCCGATCGCCCTGTTGCGGACGCGGACCTCGCCGGGTCCTGGTTGGCCGATGTCGACGTCCTCATAGGCGAGCACATCTGGCCCGCCATGGCGGTGAACACGGATTGCTTTCATGGGTTCGTTTCTCTCGTTGCGCTGCTCTCGTGTCTGGGAGATAGCGTGTGGCGAGATATGATTGTAGACTGATATCGGTGACATCAGAGTTCAGAGAATATGATATCTGAGCAAATCAGCCTCGACCTTCTTCGCACCTATGTGGCGGTCTGCCGGCAAGGCAGCTTGAGCAGGGTCGCCGCGCAGACCGGCCGAACCCAATCGGCGTTGAGCATGCAGATGCGCCGGCTCGAGGGCCTGCTGAAGCGGCACTTGTTTCAGCGCACTGGCCGCGGCGTTGTGCCAACCGCCGAAGGAGAACTTTTTCTGGGTTACGCGACCCGTATCCTCGCCCTGAGCGATGAAGCTGTAGCGTGTCTGCGCCAGACTGAAATCAGCGGCGGCGTGCGCATCGGTTCTCGCCGAGGAGGTCGCCACTGCGGCGCTCCCGGCAGCGCTCGGGCGGCTTCATCGTGCCTATCCCGACATCAGCCTCGACGTGGTGGTCGAGCACAGTGTCTCTCTGGGACGGCTTTGGAGTGAAGACGGGCTGGATATTATGATCGCCCCGACTTCCGTCGTGGTAGCCGATGCCTTGATTACGTGGAACGTCAACCTGCAGTGGGTGTGTGACCTGGACTATGTCCCGGATCAGGAACGGCCTCTTGATCTCGTCGCCTTCGCCGCACCCTGCCTTTGGCGTCGGCGCATGATAGCTGCGCTGGTCGCCGCGGGCCGGGAGCACAGGGTCGCCTTGTCGAGCCACAGCGTCACCGCCTTGCAGGCAGCGATAGAGAACGGGCTGGGCATCGGACTGCTTCCGCCCGAATCCGTTCGCACGGGTTCAATGCGGGTGCTGAAGACATCGGCCGGCGTACCCGAGCCGCTCACAGTCCAATACGGTCTCTACGCTCACGACCGGCGGACCCCCGTTGTCGATGCCGCGATCGACGTACTGCTGAAGGACATACCGGCGACACCCGGACCATGAGCGGCGTGACGGCTCAAAACGGGACGCGCTACCTGCCGTAGTAGAGCGTGACAGTGTGCTTCGCTTCGGCGAAGAACAGCCAGCGTTCGACCAGCATGCCGGCGAACTGGATGATTGCGGCGAGTGCCGATAGCACCGCCGCATACGGCCATGGCAAGGCGAACGCGGCGGCAAGCAGCACAACAGGCAAGGCAAAGGCCAGAACCTGCGCGATCCGGCGGAGCCTCGCGCTGTGCTTGCGTGCGATGCGAAAGCCCATCTCCTTGAGCAGGTAGTTTTCCTCGGTGTGCGGCCATTCCAGCGATCGCACCGTACCGTGGGCCAAACCCGTCGCGGTGTTGGCGGTTGTCGGGATTTCCAGCCGGTCATTGTATCGCCAGCTTGCCAGTTTCCAGCTCCAGCCGAGCAGGATCAGCAGCACGGAGACCGCCAGAAGGGTGTTCGAGCCGATGGCAAAACCCTGCAGCAGCGCATTCAAAAGCACGCTGCCGGTCATCGCCGAAAAGATCAGATAGCCGGGCAGAGTGAAGCGGCTGTGCCACTGGGCGATCGGCTTCAGCGAGGCGTAGATCATGCCGGTGGTGCAAACGGTGACGACCGCGCCGATGGCAGACAGCAGCCCGGCGATGGCCATCCAGCCGTCCGTGCGGCCGAGGAACACCCAGCCGATGGCGAACAGCCCTGCCGGCGCGAAAGTGGCGACCGCCGCAACGCCTTCGCGTGACAACCATGAGCTGCGCCATTGCGAGAAGGCGCGCCAGGCGCGTTCTGGCCGGCCGAGATGGCCGGCCGACGACAGCAGGCCGGCCGAGATCAGGCCGAGCGCCAGCCCCATGCCGACAAGGCCGAGCCAGAAATCGGGCGGGACGAACCCCTGTCCGGCGAGCACGCCAAGCAGCGCGAGCAAGCCGTAACCGGCGCCCGTGGCGGTGGTGAAAAAGATGACGGAGAAGGCTGGATGCATGAGGCTGGTTGCAGTCAGTGCGAAAGCATGCGGTCGACCCAGCCGAGGAAGCCGCCTTCGGCCCGCACCGGCCCGAGCGCTGGCGCCGGCACCGATGCGGCGCGCTGTGTCTGGGCGCGCGGCGGCAGGTATTTGTTCGTCGGACGATAGCCGAGTTCCGGCATCAGGTCGACACCGCCACGCTCGTCCACCAGTTGCGACACTGCCGACGAGGGATCGCCAAGGTCGCCAAAATGCCGGGCGCTGGTCGGGCAGGCGGCAACGCAGGCCGGCACGCGGTCTTCTTCCGCCAGATTTTCGTTGTAGATGCGGTCGACGCAGAGCGTGCATTTCTTCATCACGCCGACATCGGTATCGAATTCGCGCGCGCCATAGGGGCACGCCCAACTGCACAGTTTGCAGCCGATGCACTTGTCCTCGTCGACCAGCACGATGCCGTCCGAGGCCCGTTTGTAGGAGGCCCCGGTCGGGCAGACGATGACACAGGCCGGCGTCTCGCAATGCAGGCAGGAGCGCGGGAAGTTGACCGTGCGCCCACCCATCTCGGTCGTGTGCTCATAGCTGTGCACGCGATTGAACCAGACCCCGTCGACATTGCCGCCATAGGGATCGATGTCGGTCAGCGGCGCCATGTGGCCGCCGGTGTTCCATTCCTTGCAGGCGGTGACGCAGGCCTGGCAGCCGACACAGGTGTCGAGGTCGATGACCAGGCCGAGCTTCCTGTCGGTATGGGTGGGAAGGCAGGTCATTCGGCAGCTTCTCTTTTCATGCGGAACTCGGCGCCAAAACTGAGCTTGTCCGGCGAAGGCTCGAAACGCGGTGGCTGCTGGAACCGTTCGAACTGCGGCTCCGTGAAGCCGGCTTCCTCAGCCGCGCATTTGACGATGCGCACCTTGAGGTCGAACCATGCCGCCTGGCCGGTGACCGGGTCCGAATTCGAATAGCGCTTGCCATTGGCGTCAGCGGAAGTCTGGTCGCCGATGATATGGTTGAGCAGGAAGCCGCGATTGGATTCGGCAGCATTGTCCTTCAGACCCCAACTGCCGCGCCGCTTACCGATGGCATTCCACGTCCACACCGTGTCCGCGTTGACGCCGTCGACCAGCTTGATCTGTCCCTTGACCTTGCCGTTGATGCTCTCGATCCAAACCCAGTCGTCATCGACAAGGCCGAGCCCGGCGGCGGTCCGGTTGTGCACGAACAACCGATTCTGGCTGGTGATCTGCCGCAGCCAGGCGTTCTGCGAGCCCCAGGAATGATACATGTGCATCGGCCGCTGCGTCAGCGCATGCAGTGGGTAGGTCTGGGTGTCGGCAGTGGCTTCCTCGAACGGCGCGTACCAGAACGGCAGCGGGTCCATATAGGTCTCGATGCGGCTGCGCTCCGCTTCCGGCGGCAGCACCCGCCCATGGCCGCGCGCGGCGAGGCAAAACCGCTGAATCGGCTCGGAATAAAGCTGGAAGACGATCGGCTCGGCTTTCGGGATGAAGCCCATGCTCTCGGCGAAGGCGAGATAGGAACGGTTGGCCATCTTGTAGTAGCGCTGGTCGTCAGCGAAATCGTGATGCCAGAAGCCGCCATTGTCGATGTAGCGCTGAAGCTGATCGGGATTGGCCTCGCCTTTGCCGATCGAGGTTCCGTCCCTGCCGCGCCAACCGGCAAGCGGGCCGATGCCCGGCGTGCGCTCATGATTGACGATGTAATCGGCATAGTCGCGGTATTTGGCCGCGCCGTCGTCATCGACGAAGCCGGGCAGGCCGAGCCGCGCGCCGAGCTCGATAAGCACCGACTGGAACGGCCTGACGTCGCGGTCCGGCTCGACGATGGGATGGCGGATGGCGTCGCCCGGCCCGTCGGCATGGCTGATCGGCCGGTCGAGCAGGCTGATGCAGTCATGCCTCTCGAGATAGGTGGTGTCGGGAAGCACGAGATCGGCGAACGGCACGGTCTCGGAATAGTAGGCATCGGAATAGATGATGAACGGGATCTTGTAGTTGCCGGCCTCGTCGCAGTCGGTCAGCATCGCCATCGTCTCGACGGTGTTCATCGACGAGTTCCAGGCCATGTTGGACATGTACATCATCAACGTGTCGATCTTGTAGGGATCGCCGGCCCAGGCGTTGCGGATGACGGTGTGCATGAGCCCGTGCGCGGCGAGCGGCGCGTCCCAGGAATAGGCCTTGTCGATGCGAAGAGGCGTGCCGGCCTCGTCGACCAACAGGTCGTCCGGGCCGCAGACAAAGCCGAGCGGCATGCCCTCCAGCGGCGTCATCGGCCTGACGGTCTTTCCCGCGGGCTTCGGCCCCGGTGGCGCCGAACGGGGATAGGGCGGTTTGAAGCGGAACCCGCCCGGCACGTCCACCGTGCCGAGAAGCACCTGCAGCAGGTGGATAGCACGGCAGGTGTGAAAGCCGTTCGAATGGGCCGAGATGCCGCGCATTGCATGCATCGACACAGGCCGCCCCTTGATCGTCTCGTGCTTGCGGCCAGCCCAGTCGGTCCACGCTATCGGCAGCTCGATCGCCTGTTCGAAAGCGACATGCGCCAGTTCGGCGGCGATCCGGCGGATGGTGTCAGCTGAAATGCCGCAGCGTTCGGCGACCGCATCGGGAGAATAGCTCTCGTGCAGGTAGCGGTCGGCGATGAGCTGGAACACCGGCACGCAGCGGCGACCACCGATCGTGAAGCTGCCGGTGAGCGCCGGTTTTGCATCGGCATCGGTGGCCTTGACCGGCGTCTTCGCCACTCTGTCCCAAGCCAGAAGATTGCCCTCACCGTCGCGCGCGAATAGGCCGTCGTCAGCAGCATCCGGCTCCTGGATGACGAGGCCATGGGCGTTGGTGTAACGCAGCAAATAATCGAGGTCGACGCGGCCGGCGTTCAACAGTTCATGGATGAGGGCAAACACGAGCAGGCCGTCGGTGCCCGGCCGGATGCCGATCCAGTCATCGGCAATGGCGTTGTAGCCAGTGCGGCATGGATTGATCGAGACCACCTTGGCGCCGCGCGCCTTGAGCTTGCCGAGGCCGATCTTGATCGGATTGGAATCGTGGTCCTCGGCAACGCCGAACAACATGAAGTATTTGGTGTTGTCCCAGTCGGGTTCGCCGAACTCCCAGAACGAGCCGCCGATCGTATAGAGGCCGCCGGCCGCCATGTTGACCGAGCAGAAGCCGCCATGGGCGGCGAAATTTGGTGTGCCGAACTGGCTTGCCCACCAGCCGGTTAGCGACTGCGACTGGTCGCGCCCGGTGAAGAAGGCGAGTTGCTTTGGATCGGTCCGGCGGATTTTTGAAAGCCGCTCCGTGGCGATGGAAAATGCTTCCTCCCACTCGATTTCGCGAAACTCTCCCGAGCCGCGCGGACCGGTGCGCAGCAGCGGCTTCTTCAACCGGGCTGGGCTGTAGTGTTGCATGATGCCGGCGCTGCCCTTGCCGCAGAGCACACCGCGATTGACCGGATGGTCCTTGTTGCCGTTGATGTAGCGGACCTTGCCATCCTTGATGTGGACGTCTATGCCGCAGCGGCAGGCGCACATGTAGCAGGTAGTCTTGGCGATGCTGTCGGAGACGTCAGGCGAAGTGTCGACGCCGTCGCCTTCGTCGGGCGCACGCGTGTCGGCTAGCGGCCGTTGGGACGGTGCGGAATTGGCGCCGCGCAGCGCTCCGTGGCTCATGATCTGGTGCTTTTGCGGTCCGTGGATTTGGCTCTCGTCTTCGGCCCGGGACCGCGCATGTAGTGCTCTTCCGGGTGGTAGCGGTCGCCGGTCAGCCGGCGCCGCAGGCTGCGGGTCCAATGGGCAAAAAGGGATTTGAACCGCCCGACCACTTTCTATCCTCTACTGCTTAGCCGCGATATTTTTCCAATTTCCCTCAAAAATTTAGAACAAAGCAATTGATCTGTCTAACAAGTTGCTCTTGTAATTCCAATCGAATTTGTTTCTTAATCCTCTCATGACCCTGGACCAATTGCGGATTTTCGTTGCCGTCGCGGAACGAGGACATATGACCAAGGCGGCCGAGCTGCTGGGCATTTCCCAATCGGCGGCGTCGGCTGCCATCCGCTCGCTCGAACAGCAGCACGGTGTCCAACTGTTCAACCGGGTCGGCCGCAACATCGAGCTTGCGCAGACCGGTCGCAGGTTCCTGCCCGAGGCCAAGGCCGTTCTCGAGCGGGCTGCTGCCGCTCATAATGTGCTGAAGCACGTCTCGCAGACGATCACCGGCAGCCTTTCGATCGCTGCCAGCCAGACCATCGCCAGCTACTGGCTGCCGCGCCGGCTGGCCTCCTTCCACGACGCCTATCCCGCCGTCAGGCTGAGCGTGACCATCGGCAACACCAGACAGGTCGAGACCAATGTCCTCGACGGCACGGCCGATTTTGGCCTGGTCGAGGGGCGTACCGAATCCGACATATTGCGGCGCGCCAAGCTCGATGTGGATCGTCTGATGCTAGTCGTGGCGCATTCGCATCCCGAAATCGCAGAAGTCTCGTGCGGACATCCCGACATCAAGGGGCTTCGCTGGATCATCAGGGAAGGCGGGTCGGGCACGCGCGAGGTGCTGGAAGACCTTGCCCGCCGCGAAGGAATCTCGTTCGCGGACCTGCAGATATTCCTGGTGCTGCCGAGCAACGAGGCAGTCCGCCAGGCAGTCGAGGCCGGTGCTGGCGCCACCATCATTTCGGAGCTCGTCGTCGCGCGCGCGGTTGCCGAAGGCAGCTTGCGGTCCGTGCCGATCGACTTGCCGAAGCGCGATTTCGCCATGATCACGCATCGTGACCGGCAGGCAAGCCTGGCCCAGATGGCGCTCAAGGCGCATCTCAGTGCGAAGGCTGGCGAGACCGTTCCGGGGTAGGCAGAAGTCAGCCGAATTTCCGCTGCGCGTCGAGCGCCAGGCCAAGCCCGACCGAGCCGAACATGTCGCCCTCGACGATGGACGCCTGCGGCACCAAGGCCAGGATCTGCTGCCTGGCGAGCGGGATCGCGGTCGATCCGCCGGTCAGGAACACCGCGGTGATGGCGGACGGTTTCACCTGGGCGTCACGGAGGGTCTCACCAACAGTGGCAGTAACCCGTTCTATGTCCCTGGCGATCGTGGCGTTGAGCCCGGCGCGCGTGATTTCGGCTGCGAATTCCACCCCCGGCAGCGCGACCACGACATCGGCGGACAATTGCTCCGTCAGCGCGATCTTGGCCTTTTCGACCAAGGCGGCCAGCGCATGCCCGTAGCGATGCTCGACGATGTGGATGAAACGGTCGACCAGGTCGGCGCGTTCCGCCTCGTAGCGGATCTGGCGCAGATGCGTCATCGCCCGGGCGGTGTAGACCAGATTGATGCGCTGCCATGTCGCCAGGTCGATGAAGTAGCTGGCCGGCAAGTTGCGCTTGCCGTCCTTGGTCGGCGAGAGATAGCCGAGCTGCGGCATCACGTGGGCGATGCTCAACAGCCGGTCGAAATCGGTGCCGCCGATGTGGATGCCTCGGCTCGCCAGAATGTCGCCCTTGCGATCGAGGGAGCGGGCACGCTGCGGCGAGACCCGCACGATCGAGAAATCGGAGGTGCCGCCGCCCATGTCGACGATCAGGGCCAGTTCTTCCCGCACCACTTTCTGCTCGTAGTCGAGCGCCGCCGCGATCGGCTCGAACTGGAAGGCAATATGCTTGAAGCCCTGGATGCGGGCCGCGTTTTCGAGCTCACCTTCGGCCTTGGCATCGGCCCCGGCATCGTCGTCGACGAACTGCACCGGCCGGCCGAGCACCACACTCTCGACCACATCGCCGGCATCCTCTTCCAGCCTTTTCCTGAGATGGCCGACGAACAGGCCAATGATCTCGGTGAAGGCGATCGACCGTGCCTTGATCCGCGTCTTCTCATGGACAAGCGAACTGCCGAGCACGCTCTTCAGCGAGCGCATCAGGCGGCCTTCGACGCTGTCGGTATAGTTGGCGATGGCGCGGCGGCCGAAAGTGGTGCGGTTGTCCTCGAAGTTGAAGAACACGGCGCTGGGCAGCGTAACCTGGCCGTCTTCCAGCGCCACGAGCCTCGGCTGCCCGTTCCTGACCACACCCACGGTGGAGTTCGAAGTGCCGAAGTCGATACCGCCGAATGCTGGTCGCATCGCAAATGTCCTGGTGATTTTGGGGGAGCAATAGCTTGTGTACGGCCAAGCCGGGGTTGCGATCTATCGCATGCCCCTGAAAAGGGAAACCACTTTTATGAGAGCTTCAGTCTTTCCGGAAGACGAGCCTTCCGAGCCAACCTGTCAGCATGGCCAGCAACACGGCGAAGATACCGTAGAGGAAGGAATAGTCGTGGGCGACGCGGAAGATCGACTGTTCGAAACCGGACTTTCGGATTTCGAGCTGGGCGGAGCTTTCCTTGATGAACAGGCCGCTCTTGAACAGGAACGCGCGGGCCTTGTGGGTGCCGACCGGAACATTGGGGGCAAGCCTGACAGTGGCGCGAAACAGGTTCTGTGACAGGAACCGCACGCCGCCGACATTCTCGCTGTAGAGGCCGGTCGCAGACTTGCGGTCGCGCAGCGCTGCGGTGAATTCCTGGATCGTCGCCGGACTGTCGGTGTCATCGGCCGGCTGCATGTAGATGTTGGCGGCGCCGAGCGACAGTTGCTTGTAGCTGTTGGGATCGGTGACGTCCTGCAGCGGGCGCGTCGTCGCCACCGAATAGGACACCGGCACATTCTCGAACGTCTCGGACTCCAGGTTGATCCAGACGCCGAGCACCCGGTCCTTGCGGCGCACGACGACGGGCCGGGCTGGGCCTTCCAGCACGACGATGACGTCGTAGCGCCCCTGGCGCGCGACGAGCGGGTTGGCATTTTCCAATGAGCCGAAGATGGTGAGGTCGGCACCGGAAAAGCCGGCGGTGATCGAGACATGATCGGTGGACAGGCCGATCTGGATGTTTTCGGTCGGCGGCGTCTGCGCCTTTCCCGGTGACGAGGCAGCAAACAGCGACAGCGAGGCAACGGCCAAGAACGCCCTCAAGCCTGCCATCAGGTCAGATCCACGCCGGACAGAGAATAGAGGTTGGGCGGCGTTACAAACAGGTCGATCGCCAGCCGGATGGCGACCGCCAGCACCAGCAGTGCCAGCAGCGCCCTGAGCTGCTCGCCACGCAGCCTTTGGCCGGCTTTGGCGCCGTATTGCGCGCCGGCGACGCCGCCCGCCATCAACAGGAAGGCGAGCATGACGTCGACCGTCTGGTTGGTGGTGGCGTGGACCAGCGTGGTGTAGGCCGATGTGAAGATGATCTGGAACAGCGAGGTGCCGATGACGACGTTGGTCGGCACTTTCAAGAGATAGATCAGCGCCGGCACCATGATGAAGCCGCCGCCAACGCCCATGATCGACGACAGGAAGCCGATGCCTGCGCCCAGCCCGAGTACCGGGATGACGCTAACAAAAAGCTTCGAGGCCCTGAACCGCATTTTTAGCGGCAAGCGGTGGATCCAGTTGTGCTGACCGGATTTCTTCAGCACCGGTGCCGCGCCGCTGCGGGTTGCGCGCAGCGCATTGACGCTCTCGACCAGCATCAGCCCGCCGACAGTGCCGAGCAGCACGACATAGAGCAGCGAGATGAACAGGTCGAGCTGGCCAAGCCGGCGTAAGAAGGCAAAGACAAAGATGCCGCCGGTCGATCCGACGACGCCGCCTGCCAAAAGCACCCCGCCCAGCTTGAAGTCGAGCGTGCCGCGCTTCACATGCGACAATGCGCCGGAGAAGGAGGAGGCGATGACCTGGTTGGCGCCGGTGGCGACCGCGATCGCCGGCGGTATGTTGTAGAAGATCAGCAGCGGCGTGATAAGGAAGCCGCCGCCCACTCCGAACATGCCCGACAGGAAGCCCACCGCCGCGCCCATGGCCAGCAGCACGAAGATGTTGACGGAAATTTCCGCGATCGGGAGATAGATGCCCACCCGTCAGTCTCGATCAGTTTGCCCCCAGGCGAATGCAACCGTTGCGGGCATCTTGCGCCAAAAAGCTAAATTGTTCTTGCGCCGGCAGGACGGCGAAGTCAAACTGCTCCGCGCCGCCGAAACAAAAAACAACTCAATCAGTTAACAGGCAAATGTGTGGCAAGGGCGTCGTGTAAACGACGCATCTGCCGTTATTTGCGCGCAAGCAACGCTTTGACCAGTTTTTCGTCGACCGTACCCGTCGCCTTCATGTCGTTGTCGGTCTGGAAAGCCATGATGGCGTTCTTGGTTTTCTGGCCCATTACACCGTCGGCATTGCCGGCCTCATAGCCGTTCTTGTTGAGAATGCGCTGGATGTTCCCAACGGCCTTCTTCATGTCGATGCTGGCGGTCGTTTGCGGCGTGCCGTCCTGCCACGATTCGGGAATGTCGGCCGAATTGGCCGCAGGATCGAGCGGCTTTGCCTTCCACAGTTCGGCGGCGGCGCGTGCGCGTTCGAGCTGCTCGGGCCTGAGCGCATTGGCGATCTCGTCGCGCTTTGCGGCCGCGTCCTTGTCGCCGGTCTTGGCGACGAGGGCGAACCATTTGTAGGATTCCTCGAGATTCTGCTTCATACCGACGCCCTTCGCCGCCAGGATGCCGAGATTGAACTGGCTATCCTTGACGCCGAGATCGGCGGCGGCCTGGAACCAGTGCGCGGCCGATTCATTGTCGGTCACGCCGTCCGCCGCCATGGCAAAGAGCACGGCGAGATTGTGCATGGCGCTGGCGTTGCCCTGCTCCGCGGCGAGCTGGTACCAGGTCTTCGCCTTCTTGACATCGCGCGCGACGCCGATGCCCTTCTCATAGAAATTGCCGATGCGGTATTCCGCCGGTGCAAAGCCGAGCTCGGCGGCCTTCTCATACCATTTGGCGGCCGCAGCCATGTCTTGTTTGACGCTGCGCGATTCAGCGTAGCGCGAGCCGATCTCGAACAACGCCTTGGCGTCGCCGCCGGCCGCTGCCGCACGCAAGGCCGCCGGGCCGGCGTCGGCTGGGATGTCCATCTTGGCAGTTGTCGCTGTCGAAGCATCCGCGGGTATAACCGTGCCGGTCATGTCCGGGGTCGTATCCCGGGCGGCCGCGGTGTTGGCCGGCGCTGCGGCCACTGGGTCGGTATCCGGTTCTCCAGATGCCGAGACTGTTGCGTCCGTCGCCGGATCAGGCGACGCCGTAGAAGCCATGGGCGCAGGAACAGGTTCGGCCTCAGGGCCAGTGCCCATCGGCGTTTTGGCGTCCATCGGTGCGGCGACGACGGTCTGCGCCGGCATGTCGTCCTCGGCTACCGGTTCGGAGGGTTCTGCCTGTCTGACGGCGCGGGCCGGCTCGCTGTTCTGCGCTGCGGTTTGCGTATCCGCCTTCGGCTCGCTGACGACATCGGCCGACGCGGTATCCGCCGGCTGCGTGGCCACAATCGGCGCCGCGTCGTTGCTGGCTATTTCGACGGGGTCGGAGAAAAAGGCCTTGCCCAGCTGCAGGCCGGCGAGCGCCAGCATGACTGCGGCGGCCGCCATCAGGATCGGCTTGCGCCGCGCCTTGAGCAGGTCGCCGATCCTGAGCGCCTTCACCGGGCCGCTCTTCGTCGATTGCCGCTTGAGAATCTCGGCCTCGGCGGCGGCCGCTTGCGCCGCCCGTCTGGCTGCGGCGATGAAGTCGGATTTTGATGCATCGGCATCGCCGGCCCTGACGGGCGGCCCGCGTTCGTCGCGCACGCGTTTCATGATGGCGTTGAGGTCGGGTGGGCCGGAGCCGGGCTCCAGCGGCCGGTTGGCAAGCTTCGGATCCAGCGGCTCGTCGAGATCGGCACTCGGTATCTCGACATCAGGCGCCAAGCCGGCAAGCGGCGGAACGTCCGCCTCCTTCTTGCCCTTGAAGGCGCGCGCCAGTCCGCCGAGCATCGACTTCCGGCCGCCGCTCTGCTCGCTTCTCTCTGGTGACGTGTCGGAGCCAAGCGCCGCCATCGCCGCGGCCGCAGCGGCTTCGGCCGGCGTGCGCGGGCTTGGTTCATTGCGCATGATGGCAGCGGCACGGCTGTCGAGGTCGGCCATGTCTCCCGTCAGCGGCAGTGGCTGGTCGATATCCATGGACGGCGCGTTCCGAACGGCGATCTTTGACGATCGCGCGCCGCGCCAGCTGTCCGGCGCGGCCGGTTGCGCATTCAGAAGTTCGCTCACCACGTCGGTCGGCTCGCTGGTTTCCAGCGATCCCAGTCGGTCGACGATCTTGAGCAGCGTGTCGTGGATGGCCTCGAAAGTCCTCGAATTGCGCTCGTCGGAACGGCGCGTCAGTGCTTCCAGCGTCTTCAGATCCTGGGCGAGGCCGGAAACGGCCGCCGTGTTGGCGCTGGAGTCGGCCAGCGAACGGACGGCGCTCTCGGCTGCCTCTCGCGCCGCGCTGAGGATGGAATCGCGGGTTCCAGCCAGTGATTTCTCGATCTCATTTAGACGCGGGCTGATGTCCTCGAACTCCGGCAGTGGCGTGCCGGGTTTCGAAAGATGCGCCGACAGACCCGCGACCTGCGCTTCCAGGCTGCGGATCAGGGCCGGGTCGATGCCGGCGACTTGAGCCGCGGACGAATCCAGTCGGTTTGAAATGTCCTCGAGCCGGCTTTCCAGGCCACGGATCGCCGCTTCGCCCGCGGGATCTGGAACATGCACTTCCATGCGCTTGGCCAGCGCGCTGAAACGGGCGTCGATCGCGTCCATGATGCCGGAGCCGTCGAACTGCGGCATGCGCTGGTCCAGTCTGTCGGCGACTTCGTCCAGCCGGCGCTCGAGATCGCGAAACAGCATGTTGCCCTGTTCGATCGCGTCGCCCTGGCGGCGCTCCAGCATGCCGGACAGTATGTCGAAACGCTGTTCCAGCCCCTGGAAAATATAGTCTGCATCCGGCATGGCAGGTGCCCTGTCGATCTTGTCGGCAATAAGCGCGATCTGCTTGTCGAGCCGCTCCATCGCCTGCACAGGCAGATTGGCCCGGCCGGCAAGATCGTCGACCCGGCTCGACAGCATGTTGAGGCGATCGATGACCTCGCCGCTCGGAGGAACCTGCGTGACTTCCTCGATCTGTTGGGCAAGCGAGGCGATCCGCTTTTCGATGCGCTCGAAGGGTTCCGGGTCGAACGAATTGGCCTGCGCGACGACGGTCGAGGCGACAATGGCGCGGGAAATCTCGTCCAGCCGCTCGTCGATCATGCCGAATGTACCGCTGCCGCGATTGTCCTGCTGATTGGCGAAATGATCGACGGCGCTGGCAAGCGTGCGGACCTTGTCTTCGAGTGAACGCAGCGACAGCGATTCCGGCAGATTGTTGACGGCATTGCTGATCTGTTCGAGCCGGTCGGTCAGCATCGAAAGGCCGGGCGCGTCCGACCGCTTGCGCTGATCAGCATCGACGCGGTCCTCGAAAGCGGTCCAGCGGCGGTCGAAATCGTCCCAGCGACGGCCGACCGCCTGCACGCTCTCCTCGCGCGCCAGCGTATCGAGCGCTGCCTTGACCTGCTCCAGTTCGAGCCGAAGCATGTTGACGCTTCTGTCGTCGCTCTTTTCGGCCAGAGTCTGGATGGCGCCGGAAAGCCGCTCGAACTCGACGCCGAGTTCGGCGCTGCCTTTGCTGCCGCCCGACTGGCCGCCCGGCTGAGCGCTTGCCTGGAAGGCCCGCTCGATGTCCCTGCGCAGCGCTTCGAATTCGCGCTGCAGGCCGGCGGTCATCTGGTGGCGCAGTTCCTCGCGCAGACCGCGCAATTCGCCGGCGATCTTGCCGACCACGGCGACGCCGTCTTCCTGGCCGCGCACGCGGTCGATGTCGCGGGCGATCGCCTGATAGTTCTGGTCGAAGGCAGCCGGCGCCGGGCTTTTCGGCGGCCGCGCGGGGAGCGGATCCTCATAGGGCCGGGCGCTGGCATAGCGCGGATCCGCGCCCGGCCGGCGCGGATCGGGACGCTCGCTTATGTCCTCGCGCGTGCGCTCCAGCCGCTGCTCCAGTGTTTCCAGGGAACGGTTGAGCTGTTCAAGCGTGGTGTGTGACCTGCGCTGCCTGCCGGCGTTGAGTGTATCGAGATAGGACCGCTTGCTGTTCATCGATGCGCCCGTTTCAGAATTACTGGGTCCGTCTATTGCTGGTTTATGACCAGTTTCCCAAAGTCCTGCCGGAAACGAAGGCGGCCGCGCGGCTTTGCTGCGGTGGAAGACGAACTTCCCGGGGTTCACCCGCGCTCCGAAAAACCGTGAAAAATTCGCTACAGGATAAACACGGGTAACCGACATGCGCACATTTCGCCCAACGTGGTAAACAACGCGTTAACCAAACTTAAGAAGTTGCAACTTGTTGGCGGACCACCTAAACGCCGCCGGGTCATGCGCTGGCGGATGCGGCAAAAAGTTCCTCCAGCACAACGCCCTTGCTTCGTGAGGCGGCTATCGGTATAGAATTGACGTAAACGTAAAAGGTGCACAGACGTGCCGTTTGCGATTTTGTTTGTTGAAACCACGACTGGGAGCACGCCCCTGCTTCCACTCAGGCGACGCAAGGTCCGGGACCGCGACGCCACCAGACGGGGAAGCCAGTGACCATGAAACTTGTTTCGCCCGGCGAAGCCGCGGCCAATACCAATGATATGTCTGATAAAGCCGGAGAGGATCTTGTCCGCATCGGCGAGATGGCCAAGAAATACGGAGTAACGCTGCGCACGCTGCGTTTCTACGAGGACAAGGGCCTTCTCAATCCGCAACGCGACGGCTCGACCCGTCTCTACACGCGCCGCGACAAGGCGAGGCTGAAGCTGATCCTGCTCGGCCGCAAGGTCGGATTCTCGCTGCGCGACGTCAAGCAGATGATGGACCTGTACGACCCGACCGGCTCCAACACCAAGCAGTTGCGGCTGGCGCTCGACAAGTCGGAGAAGCAGCTTGCCCGCCTGCAGAAGCAGCGGGCGCTGATCGAAGACGCCATCAACGAGTTGAGCAACTCGATGGCGGCGGTGCGCCAGATGCTGGTCGAGCGTTCGGCGCCGCAGGCCAGCGCCGCCGGATAATTCGGCCTCGCCGGCTTCCGGTGAACGGCCTTCTGACGAATGAGAGCCGCGTGGCTTTGCCGCGCGGCTCTTTGCGTTGTCTTCCGGCTGCGTCGGGGAAGAAGCTATTTCAATCTGTTCCGCACCGGCTTCAAGGGCGTTGCGCCGCTACGTTCCCGGGCGAGGTGCCGGGAAAATTTGTCGCATCAAAAAATTGACGTTTACGCAAACGTCAATTTTTGCTATCCCGACCTGAACATTGGTCCGCATGCTGTCTCCACATCATTTTTGGGGGCTTGATTTCGGAGCCAAGTCCGCATGGTGGAGGAAAAGCATGCCGATCTATAGGGCGCCGGTCCAGGACACGCTGTTCGTGCTGAACGAGGTGCTGGGCTACCAGCGCTATTCCAATCTTCCGGGCTTTTCCGATGCGACGCCGGACGTGGTCGAGGCCATCCTCGCCGAGGGCGCCAAGCTCGCCGAAAATGTCATGCAGCCGCTGAACCGCGTCGGCGACATGGAAGGCTGCGTGCGCCATGACGACGGTTCGGTGACGACGCCGAAAGGCTTCAAGGAAGCCTTCGACCAGTATCGCGAGGGCGGCTGGATGGGGCTGGCCGCACCCGTCGAATATGGCGGGCAGGGCCTGCCCTACACGGTGCACACCGCGGTTTCCGAATATATGGTGTCGGCCAACATGTCGCTGATGATGTATCCCGGCCTGACGCAGGGCGCGATCGCGGCGATCATCACCCACGGTACCGACGAGCAGAAGGCGACCTGGCTGCCGAAGCTGGTCGAGGGCATCTGGACCGGCACCATGAATCTGACCGAGCCGCATTGCGGCACCGATCTCGGCCTGCTGCGCACCAAGGCGGTTCCGAACGGTGACGGAACCTACAAGATCTCTGGCCAGAAGATATTCATCTCGGCCGGCGAGCACGACATGTCGGACAACATCGTCCATCTCGTGCTCGCCCGCATCGAGGGCGCGCCGGAAGGCGTGAAGGGCATTTCGCTGTTCATCGTGCCCAAACTCAAGCTTGATGCCGAGGGCAGTCCGGGCGACAAGAATACCGTCTCCTGCGGCTCGATCGAGGAGAAGATGGGCATCCATGGCAATTCGACCTGCGTCATGAACTATGACGAGGCTGAAGGGACGTTGCTCGGCGAGGCCAATGGCGGGCTGAAGGCGATGTTCACGATGATGAATGAGGCCCGGCTCGGCGTCGGCCTGCAGGGGCTTTCGCTCTCCGAAGTCGCCTACCAGAACGCGGTCTCCTATGCCAAGGACCGCCTGCAGGGCCGCTCGCTATCCGGGCCGAAGGCGCCGGACAAGAAGGCCGACCCGATCATCGTCCACCCGGACATTCGCCGCGGCCTGATGACCATGAAGGCCTTTAACGAGGCCGGTCGCGCGCTGGCGCTATGGACGGCGATCAAGTCCGATATTGCCCACCGCGCCGCCAGTGGCGACAAGGACCGCCAGGCCGCCGACGACTACACCGGCCTGATGACGCCGGTCGTGAAGGGCGTGCTCACCGACAAGGGTTTCGACCACGCCGTGATGGCGCAGCAAGTGTTCGGCGGCCATGGCTATATCGAAGAGCATGGCATGAGCCAGTTCGTGCGCGATGCCCGCATCGCCATGATCTATGAAGGTGCCAACGGCATCCAGGCGCTCGATCTCGTCGGCCGCAAGCTGGCCTTGAATGGCGGCCGCGCCGTGCAGGCCTTCTTCAAGGAGGTCGGCGAGTTCTGCGAGGAGAATCGCGCCGATGAGAAGATGGCGCCCTTCACCAAGGCGCTGAAGAAGGGCCTCAACGATCTGCAGGCGGCGACGACGTGGCTGATGCAGAACGCCATGGCCAAGCCCGACAACGCCGGTGCCGCCTCGACCGACTATATGCATCTCTTCGGCCTGGTGGCCCTGGGCTACATGTGGGCGCAGATGGCCAAGGCGGCTGGCGCGAAGCTTGCGAATGGCGCCAATGGGTCTTCGGCTTTCTACGACAGCAAGCTGGTGACGGCGCGCTTCTTCATGGAACGGATCATGCCGGAGACGTCGGCGCATCTTGCCCGCATTTCCAGCGGCGCCGATACATTGATGGCACTGCCGGCGGAAGCGTTCTAGGTTCGACGTTCCCCTTGAGGGGAGGGGCATAGCGGCAGTGCGCCGGCGTCCGCTCCACTGATGTGCCCTGGCAGGAGGATCATCATATGGCGCAGGTTATAAAAGATAAGGTCGAGCACGTCATCGGCGACCCGCCCGGCCGCTTCGCGGCCACCCTCCCCTCGAGGGGGAGGAGAACGTCGACGCCAGGGAAGGAATAACATGACCAGCCCAGCTGAAATCCTTGGCCTCCCCAAGCCCGCCTGGGCGGCGGATGAGGTCGGCATGCTCTACGACATGGCGCACCGTTTCATGTCGGAGGAGATCGCGCCGCGCTACGACGAGTTCGAGAAGAACGAGATGGTCGACCGCGAGAGCTGGCTGAAGGCAGGCGCGGCCGGCCTGCTCTGCGCCTCGATGCCGGAGGAATATGGCGGTTCGGGCGGGACATTCGCGCATGAGAGCGCCATCATCGAGGCAATCGGCCATGTCGGCGTCGACGGTTTCGGCATCGGCCTGCACAATTCGATCGTTGCCCCATACATCCTCCACTACGGCTCCGAAGAGCAGAAGAAGAGATGGCTGCCGAAACTGGCGACCGGCGAGCTGATCGGCGCCATCGCCATGACCGAGCCCGGCGCGGGCTCCGACCTGCAGGGCGTCAAGACGCGAGCCGAGAAGGATGGCAACCAATACAAGGTCAACGGCTCGAAGACCTTCATCACCAACGGCCAGCTCGCCAACTTCATCATCGTCGTCACCAAGACCGATCCGGAGAAGGGCGCCAAGGGCACGTCGCTGATTGTCGTCGAAACCGACGAGGTGGAAGGGTTCGAGCGCGGCCGCAACCTCGACAAGATCGGTTTGAAGGCCAACGACACGTCGGAACTGTTCTTCAACGATATGCGCGTGCCGACCTCCAATCTGCTCGGCCACGAGGAAGGCCAGGGCTTCGTCCAGCTGATGCAGCAATTGCCGCAGGAGCGGCTGCAGATCGGCACCGGCGCCATCGCCATGGTCGAGCGGGCGCTGGCGCTGACCATCGACTACGTCAAGGGGCGCAAGGCCTTCGGTAAGGCGATCATCGATTTCCAGAACACCCAGTTCAAGCTCGCCGAACTGAAGACCGAGGCGACCATCGGCCGCGTCTTCTACAATGACTGCGTCGCCCGCCATATCAATGGCGGTCTCGACCCGGTGACGGCCTCGATGGCCAAATACTGGCTGTCCGACCTGCAGGGAAAAGTCGTCGACGAATGCCTTCAATTGCATGGCGGCTATGGCTACATGAATGAATACCCGATCGCCCGCATGTTCCGCGACGCCCGCGTCCAGCGCATCTACGGCGGCACCAACGAGATCATGAAATTGCTGATTGGGCGCTCTCTTTGAGCGGCACTCAGCAAACCCAAGGAGCAGAAAAATGGCCGAAGCTTATGTCTACGACGCCGTGCGCACGCCGCGCGGCAAGGGCAAGAAGGATGGCTCGCTGCACGAGGTGCCGGCGGTGCGGCTCGGCGCCAAGGTGCTCCAGGCGATCCGCGACCGCAACGGGCTGGACACCGGCACCGTCGACGACATCATCTTCGGCTGCGTCGATCCGGTCGGCGAGGCGGGGTCTGTCATTCCGCGCGCCGCCGCCTTCGAGGCCGGCTATGCGACTTCGGCGCCCGGCATGCAGATCTCGCGTTTCTGCGCCTCGGGACTGGACGCCATCAATTTCGGTGCAGCCAAGATCGCGCAAGGCGCCGACGAGATCGTCATCGCCGGCGGTGTCGAATCGATGTCGCGCGTCGGCATGGGCGCATCCGGCGGCGCCTGGTTCATGGACCCCTCGGTCGGCCTGCCGGGCTGGTTCGTGCCGCAAGGCATCTCGGCCGACCTGATCGCCACGAAATACGGCTTTTCGCGCGACGACGTCGACGCCTATGCGGTCGAAAGCCAGAAGCGCGCCGCCAAAGCCTGGGGCGAAGGCCGCTTCAAGAATTCGGTGATCTCGATCAAGGACCAGAACGGCCTGACCATCCTCGATCATGACGAGCACATGCGGCCTTCGACCGATATGCAGTCGCTGGCGGCACTCAACCCGTCTTTCATCATGCCTGGCGAAATGGGCGGCTTCGATGCCGTCGCGGTGCAGAAGCATCCCGAGGTGGAGGAGGTCAACCACGTCCATCACGCCGGCAATTCTTCGGGCATCGTCGACGGCGCGGCCGCCGTCCTGCTCGGCTCGAAGAAAGCAGGAAAGACGCTCGGCCTGAAGTCACGTGCACGTATCCGTGCATTCGCCAACATCGGCTCGGAGCCGGTGCTGATGCTGACCGGTCCGGTCGACGTGACCGAGAAGCTGTTGAAGCGCGCTAGGATGAAACTGTCGGACATCGACCTGTTCGAGCTCAACGAGGCTTTCGCCTCGGTGGTGCTGCGCTACATGCAGGCGTTCGACATTCCGCACGACAGGATCAACGTCAATGGCGGCGCCATCGCCATGGGCCATCCGCTCGGCGCCACCGGCGCGATGATCTTCGGAACGGTGCTGGACGAACTGGAGCGCCGCGACCTGAACACCGCGCTGGTGACGCTCTGCATCGGCGCCGGCATGGGCACCGCCACCATTATCGAACGCGTCTGACGGGGATAGAAAAGATGAACTACACCAATTTCACCCTCGACATCGACGCGGACGGCATCGCGCTGATCACCTGGGATATGCCGGATCGCTCGATGAACGTCTTCACCGAAGAGGCGATGCTGGAACTGAACGCCATCGTCGACAAGGTGGCGAGCGAAGCGGCTATCAAGGGCGCGGTCATTACCTCCGGCAAGGATACGTTCTCCGGCGGCGCCGATATCACCATGCTGCAGAAGATGCTGACGACCTTCGCCGCCGAAAAGGGCAAGGACGTCGAAAAGGCGACCAAGGCGCTGTTCGACAATGCCGGGTACATGACCGGCCTGTTCCGCAAGCTGGAAACCTCGGGCAAGCCATGGATTTCGGCGATCAACGGCACTTGCATGGGCGGCGCGTTCGAGCTGTCGCTCGCTTGCCATGGCCGTGTCGCGGCCGATTCCGACAAAGTCAGGATGGCGCTTCCCGAAGTGAAGATCGGCATCTTCCCAGGCGCCGGCGGCACCCAGCGCGTGCCGCGGCTGACCGACCAGCAGCAGGCGCTGCAGATGCTGACCTCCGGCCAGACATTGTCGCCGCAGAAGGCCAAGTCGATGGGCCTGATCCACGAGATCGCGGAGCCGCGGAAGCTGGTCGAGACCGCCAAGGCCATGATCAAAAATGGCTTGAAACCGGTGGCGCCGTGGGACGAAAAGGGCTTCAAATTGCCCGGCGGCCCTATCTATTCGGTGGCCGGCGCCAATCTCTGGCCGCCGGCCATCGCCATCCTGCGCCGCGAGACCTACGGCAACTATCCTGCCGCCGCCGCCATCCTGAAATGCGTCTATGAAGGCTTGCTGGTGCCGTTCGACACCGCCTTGCGCATTGAGCAGCGTTATTTCACCGAGATCATGCAGACCCGGGAAGCGGCGGCGATGATCCGCTCGCTGTTCGTGTCGCTGCAGGAACTGAACAAGGGCGCGCGCCGCCCGGCCGGCGTGCCGGAAACCAAATTCAGGAAGATCGGCGTGCTCGGCGCCGGCTTCATGGGCGCCGGCATCGCCTATGCCACGGCCAAGGCCGGCATACCGGTGGTTCTGCTCGATCGCGACATGGATGCCGCCGCCAAGGGCAAGGCGCATTCGGACAGCCTGATCTCGGATCAGGTCAGGAAGGGCCGCGCCAAGCCAGAGGACAAGGACAGGCTGCTGTCGCTGATCACGCCGACAGCGGACTATGCCGACCTCGCAGGCTGCGACCTGGTGGTCGAGGCGGTGTTCGAGGATTCGGGCGTCAAGAAGAGCGCCACCGAACAGGCGGAAGCCGTGCTGAAGCCGTCGGCGATCTTCGCCTCCAACACCTCCACCATCCCGATCACAGCTTTGGCCAAGAATTCGGCGCGGGCGAAGAATTTCATCGGCATCCACTTCTTCTCGCCGGTCGACAAGATGATGCTGGTTGAGATCATCCTCGGCAAGAAGACCGGCGACAAGGCGCTGGCTACCGCGATCGACTTCGTCCGTGCCATCAAGAAGACGCCGATCGTCGTCAACGATACGCGCGGCTTCTATGTCAACCGCTGCGTGCTGCGCTACATGTCGGAAGCCTACAAGATGCTGATCGAGGGCGTCCCGGCGCCGATGATCGAGAATGCGGCGAAGGCCGCCGGCATGCCGGTCGGTCCGCTGGCGCTGACCGACGAAACGGCGATCGACCTTGCCCAGAAGATCATGAAGCAGACCATCAGGGATATCGGCGAAAAGGCGGTCGACCCGAAGCAGATGGCGCTGATCAACACGCTGGTCGACACGCATGGTCGCTTCGGCCGCAAGAACGGCAAGGGTTTTTACGACTATCCGCAAAAGCCTGCCAAGAAGAAGCTGTGGCCGGGCCTGAAGGATCTCTATCCGCAGCTTGCGCCGGAGAAGGTCGACTATGACGAACTGAAGCAGCGGCTTCTGGTCACCATCGCATTGGAGGCGGCGCGGGTGATGGAGGAAGGCATCGTCACCGATCCGCGCGAGGCCGATGTCGGCTCGATCCTCGCCTTCGGCTTTGCGCCCTTTACCGGCGGCGCGCTGTCTTACATCGACGGCATCGGCGCGAAGAAATTCATCAAGATTGCCAAGGTCCTGCAGAAAAAATATGGCGCCGAGTTCAAGGCGCCCAAGCTGCTGCTAGACATGGCGGAGAAGGGCGAGACCTTCTACCAGCGCTTCGATCCTTACGCGAAGGGCGAGGTAAAGAAGGCAGCCTGACGCAACCCGATCTATGTCTGGCGCGGCCGATGGACAAATCAGTGATCGAGGACTAGAAAGAGGAAGGTATTTTTTCCTGTTTGAAGGAGAGCAAAAAGTGCTCTCGCATGACCGCGTATGGGCCGCCATCGACGCTCTCGCCGAGCGCTATTCGCTTTCGGCCTCCGGGCTGGCAAGGCGCGCGGGGCTTGATTCGACCGCCTTCAACAAGTCGAAGCGACTGTCCTCGGACGGGCGGCCGCGCTGGCCGTCGACCGAATCGCTGGCCAAGATCATCGAGGCGACAGGCGCCTCGCTCGACGAATTCACGGGGCTGGTCGAAGGCCGGGGCAAGCTCGCCCCTGGATACCTGCCCGCGCAGAGGTCTTCGGTGCCGCTGCTCGGCTTCGCCCAGGCCGGCGCCGGCGGCTTCTTCGACGATGCCGGCTTTCCGGCAGGGCAGGGCTGGGACCTGGTCGAGCTTCCGGCGCGAGCGACCGAGACCTCCTACGCGCTGCAGGTCCAGGGCGATTCTATGCTGCCGCTCTACCGCAACGGCGACGTGCTGATCGTCGAGCCGGGCGCTGCCACCCGTAAGGGCGACCGGGTCGTCGTCAAAACCAATGCCGGCGAGGTGATGGCCAAGGTTCTGGACCGTCAGACGGCGAGCTCGATCGTGCTGATCTCGCTCAATCCCGACCATCCGGACCGCGACATCCCCATGCGTGATGTCGAATGGGTGGCGCGAATTGTCTGGGCAAGCCAGTAGGGCCGCCGGTGCGTCCGCTTCATGCAGCCGCCGCGGTATTGACGATCCTGGCGATCGCGGCCGCGATCGTCGTCGGTGGCCGCGCCCTGCCCCATGGCGAAAATGACCGCGTCGCAGCGTTGGCGCAGGCCGGCATGGCGGCGCAATCCGAAGCGTCCGCCACCGCCGCGATCCCACGCCCCGAGGCGGCAACGCCGGAGGCGCATTCCAGGGCCGTCGATCCCGAGGTCGTCGCGCCGCCGCAGCTTCAGGCCGAAGAGCTTGAACGGGTCGAGCCGCGCGCGCCGCTGAGTGACCTGGCGCTGGCTGCACCGCCCAGGCCGCCCAAAACGAAAATGCCCGACGACTGGAACGGGACAAAACTGTTCCAGCCTGTTGCGCTGGCCGCAGGGGTGATCGAGGCCAACGGCTACTCGGTCGCGGTTTCGGGTATCGACATCGTCGGGCAGGACGAGACTTGCACCGACGACGGCAAGTCGTGGACGTGCGGTACCCGGGCGCGAACGGCATTCCGTGCCTTCCTGCGCGGCCGGGCGGTGGTCTGCACGGTGCCGCCCGAGGGCGGTCGCGACCTGATCGCCGCCGAATGCCGGGTTGGCAACCAGGATGTCGGCCAGTGGCTGATCGAAAACGGCTGGGCGCGTGCCGCCAACGGCGGCCCTTACGTCGAGGCCGGTGAGAAGGCGCGTACGGCGCGGAAGGGGATTTTCGGGCCGGCGCCCAGTCTCTCCGGCCTGCCTCCGGCACCAGCCCCTGTCGCGGCCACATCGCAGCCGATTCTCGATCCGTCGGAGACGACGGCTACGCCGCCAGCTGACCAGCCAGCGCCTTCTGAATGAGGGCGCGGGTTTCTGCAATGCCATAGAGCACCGCGAAGGACCCGAAGCGCGGGCCGCGCTCCTGTCCGATCAGCACCTGGTAGATCATCTGGAAGAAGGCGACCGAAACGCCCGGCCCGCCTTCCGGGCTCTGCTTCGAATGGTCCTGATAGCGCTCGATCTTGCGCGCGACGTTGAGAGCGGCATTCTGGATCGCCTCGCCATCGGCGTCTGGCGGCAATGCGGCGAGCGCTTCGGAGAGCTTCGTCAGCGCCTCGCGCTCGATCGCGTCGGCAGCCCGGTACACCTTGGCCGGCTTCACGAAATCGTCGAAATAGCGGATCGCATATTCGGTCAGCCGATCGAGCTCGGGGTGGGTCGTCGGCGTCACGCCCGATGTATGGCGCGAAATGAACCCCCACAGCACATCCCTGTTCTGGGCGTTCGAGGCGCTGACCAGATTGAGCAGCAGCCCGAACGACACCGGCAGGTCGACGACGGGCGGATTGCCGTCATGCATGTGCCAGACGGGATTTCCCAGCCGCTCCTTCCACTCCTGCCGGCGATAGCCGGACAGAAAGGCGTAATACTCGTCCACCGCCTTCGGAATGACGTCGAAATAGAGCTTCTTGGCCTGCCGCGGCCGCTGGTACATGTAGAGCCCGAGGCTTTCGGTCGGCGCATAGGTGAGCCACTCGTCTATGGTCAGCCCGTTGCCCTTCGACTTCGAAATCTTCTGGCCGTTCTCGTCCAGGAACAGCTCATAGACGAAATGCTCCGGCGCCCGCCCGCCCAGGATGTTGCAGATACGGTCGTAGATCACCGCATTCGTGTGGTGGTCCTTGCCGAACATTTCGAAATCAACGCCGAGCGCCGCCCAACGCATGCCGAAATCCGGCTTCCATTGCAGCTTCACCTTGCCGCCAGTCACGGAAAGCGTTGTCTCGGTACCGTCATCATCGAAGGTGATGGTGCCGGCCTTGGCGTCGACATGCTTCATGGGTACGTAAAGCACGCGCCCGCTTTTGGGGGAAATCGGCAGGAACGGGCTGTAGGTCGCCTGACGCTCTTCGCCGAGCGTCGGCAGCATCACGTCCATAATCTTGTCGAAACGTTCGGCGGCGCGCAGCAGAACTTCGTCGAAACGGCCAGCCTTGTAGTATTCCGTCGCGCTGGCGAACTCGTAGTCGAAGCCGAACGTGTCAAGGAAGCGGCAAAGCATCGCGTTGTTGTGGTCTGCGAAGCTCGCATAGTCGCCGCCGAAAGGATTGGGAACGGATGAGAGTGGCTTGTGCAGGTGCGGCTCGAGTGCGGCGCGATCGGGGACGTTGTCTGGAATCTTGCGCATGCCGTCCATGTCGTCGGAAAAGCACAAGATCTTGGTCTTGACCATGTCCCCGGTGAGGACGCGGAAGGCGTGACGCACCATCGAGGTGCGTGCGACCTCGCCGAAAGTGCCGATGTGCGGCAGCCCCGACGGACCATAGCCGGTCTCAAACAGCACGGTCTCGGGAAAGTCGGTGCCCTTGTAGCGCTCAACGATCTTCCTGGCTTCCTCGAACGGCCAGGCTTTGCTTTCGGCCGCTGCCGCAAGCACCTCGGGATTGAGATCGATGATGTTTGATCCCGTCATGTCACTGTTTTCCAAATCATTCGCCGGCGTCGCCGCAAGAAAGGGGGCCGGAAGAGGTTTTTTCAACCGGTCTCTAGGCGTGCCTGACCGTAGCGTCAACGATCGCAGCACTTTTTCCTTGCGGCACAGATACCGCGTTCCTACGTTCGGAAGCCGTTTCGAGGAGTTGTGAATGCCATTGTCACCGCATGAAGCCCTGATCTATCTGATGGTCATCACCTCGGCGTCCGACCGCGACATGACCGATGTCGAACTGGCGCGGATTGGTGACGTCGTCCGCACGTGGCCGGTGTTCGAGGATTTTAACGACGACCGAGTGGTCGGCGTCGCCCAGGACTGCCAGAAGACGCTGCATGAAAAGGACGGGCTGGAAGGTGTCTTGACGCGCGTCGCCGAGGCGCTGCCTGAGCGGCTCCACGACACCGCCTATGCCGCCGCTTTCGAGGTTGCGGCTATCGACCTCGAAATGCGGATGGAGGAGGTGCGGGTGCTGCAGCTCATCCGCCGCCAGCTCGATCTCGACGCGCTGACCGTCGCCGCGATCGGCCGCGCCGCCAAGGCTCGCCTTCGCACGCTGACTTGATCCAGGCCCTGAAGGATCAGAAAAAACCGACCGGACCGGATCAGAAAAAACTGACCGGACCGGATCAGAAAAAACTGACCGGGAAATAGCGCAGATAGAATTCGGTGAAGATGCCTTTCACCGAAATCTCCTGCAGCGCATAGTCGAATGCCGCGGCCAGCGCTGGATCGTCGGCCCTGGTGGCGATGGCCATGCCCGAGCCCAGATATTCGGGCGCCAGATAGGGGCCGCCGGCAAAGCGGCAGCAGGCTGCGGCATCCGAACCACCCAGCCAGAAGGCGAAGCGCATGCCGTCGCCGAAGGCGGCGTCGACCTTGCCGGCCTTGAGGTCATCGTAGAGCGCTTCCGGCCGGTCGAAGGGGATGACCTGAACGGCGCCGAAATAATCGCGCAGCATCCGCTCATGCGCGGAGCCGGCGACCACGCCGATGCGCTTGCCGCGCAGTCTGTCGAAGATCGGTTCCGTGAGCGCCTTTGTCTTCGGCATGATGAAGCGCGCCGGAAACTGCAGGTAGGAGCGTGAGAAGGCATATTTCGACCGCGACTCCTGTGTGGCAGCGATGCCGGCAATAATCGCTTCGCCTTCGCCCTTCTGCAACGCCCCTTCGAGCTCGGCCCAGGGCAGCGCCTGGATCTGGCATTTTGCCGCGATGCCGAGTTCGGCACAGATCGCGCGCGCCAGATCGACATGGAATCCGGATAACCTGCCTGCCTCGTCGAGGAAATTGAACGGTGGGAAATCGGTGGTGGTCAGGAATCTCAGACGCGGCAGCGCGGCAAGATCAGGCTTCGGCAGCCGCTCCTTGGCGTCCCACAGCAACGGCACTTGCGGCTCCGCGGCGAGCGCAACGCCGGAGAGCGACTGTACTCCCGTCATTACCAGCGCCAAGACGATGGATATCCACCGAATTGCCAAGATCAAGCTCCGTCCTGTTCCGTCGAGATTGGCTTTTGGTACGAAAATGACATAGGCACAACGGTTTTTGATTTCATCACGTCGATTTAGGGATATGGTTAGTCGGAGCTTGCAAATGACTGAGCGGGGCTGGCTGGAGGGGCAGCCGACGGGCACTGCAAACACGGAGGCAGATTTGCAATCCAGGTCGACGGTAAAGTGCAGGTCAGCACTGGACCGTTGAACTCAATGCGGAAGGCAACATGGGGTTGATGTTGCGATGAGTCAGTTCGATCGCACTCTGGAATTCATAGACCAGCTGCAGCACGCCAACACGGCAGCCGCGGTCTGCGAGAAACTGCTTGGCGTCACGTCGAGTTTCGGCCTGACGGCACTGATGGCGGGAACTGTCCCGCAACCAGGCACGCCGCAAGGCCAGCAAAAGGACCATGTGCTGCTTTGCGACTGGCCAGGAGAATGGCTGGAGCGCTATGTGGCGCGCAACTATGTCGACCATGACCCCGTCGTCAGCCACATGAAGCAGCTGCAGGCGCCGTTCCAGTGGCGGGAAGCGTCTCAGGGCATTCGCGTCGACAAGAGCAGCGGCGAGGTGATGGGCGACGCTAGCGAATTCAAACTGCGCGACGGCATGGCCTTCCCGTTGGTCACGCTCGATGGTCAGATCGTCATGGTGTCGCTGGGTGGCGAGGCTGTGGAACTGTCGGAAGCCGAGTTCGGGCAGGTGTCGCTGGTATCGACCTACGCGATCGGCCGCGCCATGCAGCTCCATACGATGGCGGACAAGACCATCGATCACATCGAGTTGACGCCACGCGAGCGCGAATGCCTGCAATGGGCCGCCGTCGGCAAGTCCGAATGGGAGATTTCGCAAATCCTCGGCATCTCGGAACACACGTCCGAGAAACACCTTCTTAACGCCAAAGGCAAACTCGGTGCCGTCAACCGGGTTCAAGCAGTCGCGGAAGCGATAAGGCGCGGCTATATTAGCTAGCTCGGCCGCGCCGGCCTAGAAATTCTTGCCTACGTGATCACGTAATTTTCTCGGGAAAGCCCGGCCGTATCTTCCTCTTGAACCCAGGAGACGGCTAATGCTTTTTTCCCTTACCACACAGGAATTGATGGAACGTCCCGACCTTTGGGAGGCCGTTCATCGTTTGCGCTACAAGATCTTCGTCGAGGAGATGGGGTGGAGCGATCTGCAGCGCCCCGATGGCCTCGAGATCGATCAGTTCGATCACGATGAGGCGGTACATCAGATCGTCATCCGCAACGGCGAACTCGCCGGCTATCAGAGGATGTTGCCGACAACGCGGCCGCATCTTCTGACCGAAGTGCTGGCGGACCTCTTTGAAGGGACGCCGCCCTCCGGGCCGAACGTCTGGGAACTGACCCGCTATGCCGTGGCGCCGGGCTTTCGTGACGGCAAGCGCGGCGTATCGACGGTCGGCACAGAGCTCATTGCCGGTTTCGTCGAGTGGGGGCTGAGCCGGAACGTCAATCAGGTGATTATCGAGTTCGAGCCGATGTGGGTCCTGCGGGCACTGCAGTTGCACTTCCTGGCGAAGCCGCTTGGCTACCAGCGCACTTATGGCAACCAGCAGGTCGTCGCCACGCTGCTCACCTTCAACGAGCACACATTGCAGGTGGTGCGTTCGCGTCGCAACTATTTCGCTTCGGTTCTGGCCAGGGGATATCCCGACAGGCTCGGACTGAGGCGGGCCTCGTGAGATTGGAGGCAGTCATGAACGTCCATACGCAAACAGAATTCCGCAACCATACGCTGATCGTCACGGTTTCGTCCGATGACGGCCGGCCGGTGCTGGACAGGCGGGCCTATGAAAGCCTGGCCAAGACCTTCCATGAAGCCGCCGTAGACGACGACGTACGCGTCGTGGTGCTGCGCGGCCTCGCCGGCTGCTTCTGCCTCGGCGGCGACTTTTCCGAGTTCCTCGATGCAACCAAGCATCAACGACTGATTGCCGCCGTCACCGACATGTTCCGCACGCTGGCGACGTTTCCAAAACCGGTCCTTGCCTGTGTCGATGGCGACGCGGTCGGTGTCGGCTGCACCATCCTGTTCCATTGCGACATGGTGATCGCATCTCATGAAAGCACGTTCCGGGTGCCGTTCGTCGATTTCGGCCTGGTGCCGGACGCGGCGACCAGCATCCTGGCGCCGCAGAAACTCGGTTATGCCGGCGCTTTCCGCTTCTTCTGCCTGGGCGACACGCTCAGTGCCGAGGACGCCAGGATGCTTGGACTGGTCACGGAGATCATTGTGGAGGGCAGTGTCGAGGAAGCGGCACTTGGCAGAGCCAGGCAACTGGCCAAGAAGCCGGCCGCCGCACTGCTGCAGACGCGCGACCTGCTCAAGGGCGACACAGGCGCGCTCTGCGATCGCATCGACCAGGAGATTTCGCTGTTTCAGCAGGCCTTGCAGGACGACACCACGCTGCGGCGGCTGCAGCGGATTGCCCGGCTGGCGGCATGAGAAGTCATCCGGAAGGATGACAGCATCCGCAATCGTGCCGCGCGTCCCTTCCGGCGCGCGGCAGTGCTTCAGGCCCGTGTTCCCAGGAACGAAGGCCCTTCCCCGATGATCTTCTTGTCTTCCTTGCCGATGACGTCGAGATCGCGGCCCTCATAGGGAAGCGACAACAGGATGCGCTGTATGACGGCCAGCCGCGCGCGCCGCTTGTCGTTGGCCCGCACGATAGTCCAGGGCGCGCACTCCTTGTGCGTGCGCTCGATCATGAGATCGCGAGCCTTGGTGTAGTCGTCCCATTTCGTGATGCCTGCAATGTCGATCGGCGAGAATTTCCAGCTCTTCAATGGGCTGTGACGGCGATCGTGAAATCGTTCGAGCTGCGTTTCCTGGCCGATGTTCAGCCAGAACTTGAAGAAATGGATGCCCTCGTTGCAGATCATCCGTTCGAAATACGGCGTCTCGTCCAGGAATTTCTCGTGCTGTTCGGGCGTGCAGAAACCCATGACCGGCTCGACGCCGGCGCGATTGTACCAGGAGCGGTCGAAAGTGACGAACTCGCCGGATGTCGGAAAGTGCGCGACATAGCGCTGGAAATACCATTGTCCTGTCTCAGTCGGTGTCGGCTTGGTCAGCGCCACGTTGCGCGCCGTCCGAGGGTTCATGTACTGGCGCAGCACGAAGATCGTGCCGCCCTTGCCGGCGGCATCACGTCCTTCGAACAGCGACATTACCCGCTCGCCCGTCGACTGCAGCCACGCCTGCGCCTTGACCAGTTCGATCTGCAGCCGCTCGAGCGTCTCGTCATACTCGTCGCTTTTCATTTTCTTGTCGTAGGGGTAGCCGCCGGCGGTCAGCTTGTTCTTGTCGACCCAGTCCGGAAGCTTGGGATCCTCGATGTCGAAGGTGAACTCCTTGCCGTCGATCCGGACCTTCAGCGGACCTGCAACGGGCGCGGCGGCATTTTCCCTAGGGTTTTTCATCGAGACGAACCTTTCCAGCTCTAGGACTCATGCTATTGGGAGCCTTACTGCATCGGCCCGAAAATCGGAATCGATTTTCGGAAAGCACGATGCAGCAGATTGAAAGTGGTAGAGCGTCCTTTGTGCGCCCAATTGGACGTACGGCGCTCTGGCGCCGGTCCAGCGGGAAGTTTCCAACAGGCCGGCCGACTGAGGGCGGAGGCGCGGCGCGCGAATGGTTGACAATGGCTGACATGGGCGCAGGACAGCGAAGCACGGTGCAAGCCGTCGCCATCCGGCTGTGGAACAGCCGCTGGCTGCTGGCGGCCGCCATCGTCGCGGTCCTGATGGTCTATGTTTTCGCAGATATGTCCGGCTATGTGGTGCTCCTGGCATGTGCCGTGCTGCTGCTTGCCGCCGCGATGCCGCCAGCCGGCGTTGCGCGCCAATCGGCCGACGATGCCGCGGCGATCGAGGCGGACGGGCTGCAACACCTGTCTGGAGAATATCTGGCGGCGGCCGTTGCCGATCCGCTGATCATCTTCGATCGCACCGCCACGCTCGTCCATGCCAACGCCGCCGCCTTCGCCGCCTTCGGCGGCATCGCGCCGGGCATGTCGCTGTCGCTGAAATTCCGTGCGCCCGAAATGCAGGCCTTGCTGGACAGTATTTTGTCGGGGGCAGCCGCTTCGGATGTCGTCGACTATACTGAAAAGCTGCCGGTCGAGCGGGCCTATCGGGTGAGTGCGTCTTCGGTCGGCCACGGCACCGACCTCTATGTGCTGGTCTTCAAGGACCAGAGCGAGGCGCGCCGGATCGACCGGATGCGCGCCGATTTCATCGCCAATGCCAGCCATGAACTGCGCACCCCGCTCGCTTCGATCTCCGGCTTCATCGAGACGCTGCGCGGCCCGGCCCGAAACGACCCGGGGGCGCGCGAGCAGTTCCTGCAGATCATGCAGAACCAGACCGGCCGCATGGCACGCCTGATCGATGACCTGCTGTCGCTGTCGCGGCTGGAGATGAAGCCCTACCTGAAGCCGGGAACCAAGGTCGATCTCCGCCAGATCCTCGACAGCGTAATCGATTCGCTCGGACCTCTTGCCAGGGAGAACGGCGTCGCCATCGAGCGCGATTTCGCGGAAGGACCGCTCGACGTGCCCGGGGATCGCGACGAGCTTTTCCAGGTTTTCGAGAATCTGCTGGAAAACGCCTGCAAATATGGACAGTCGGGTGGACGTGTCATGGTGACGATTACCCACAGCGACGACGGTCCCGAACCGGGCATCGACGTTACCATCCGGGACTTCGGCCCCGGCATTCCCGAGGAACACATCCCGCGCATCACCGAACGCTTCTACCGCATCGATGTCGAAAACAGCCGGACCCAGAAAGGCACTGGCCTTGGCTTGTCGATCGTCAAGCATATCCTGACGCGCCACAACGCCAGGCTCTCGATCAAGTCGGAGGTCGGCAAGGGGGCAGCTTTCACGGTTCATTTGCCGGCGCACTGACGCCGCACTATCTATTAACCGGCTTTTTCTTTTTTCTGTCATCCGGCTAGCGTATCAGCGGGGATTCGAGGAGACGACTCAGGATCAAAAGACCCCGGGGAAGGCATTTCCATGCAATCCGTGCACATCGTCAGCGCCTATGACGAGGAGTTGAAGTATCTGTCTAAGCGCATCGCAGCGATGGGCGGGCATGCCGAACGCATGGTCGAACAAGCGATCGCGGCCCTGGTCAACGCCGACCCCGGCCTTGCCCAGAAGGTCATCCGTGACGATCTCGTTCTGGACGAGGGGCAGCGCGAGATCGATGACAAGGCAATCGTCATCATCGCCAAGCGCCAGCCGATGGCGACGGATCTGCGCGAGATCGTCGGCGCGATCCGCATCTCGGCGGATCTCGAACGGGTCGGCGACCTCGGCAAGAATGTCGCCAAGCGCGTGGTTGCCGTCATAGAAGGGCGCCAGCCGACCAGCCTGTTCCGCGGCATCGAGGCCCTGGCCGACCTGGCGTTGACGCAGCTTAAGGAAGTCCTCGACGTCTACGCGTCGCGCTCGGTGGAAAAGATCGGCTTCGTACGTGATCGCGACGACCAGATCGACGCCGTGTACACCTCGCTGTTTCGCGAGTTGCTGACCTACATGATGGAAGATCCGCGCAACATCACGCCTTGCACGCACCTGCTGTTTTGCGCCAAGAACATCGAGCGGATCGGTGACCACGCCACCAACATCGCCGAGACGATCTACTACATCGTCACCGGCGACCAGATGCCGGCCGAGCGGCCGAAGGGCGACAAGACTGACAAGATTGTTGTCCCTGGAGCGCTACCCGCGAAGTAGTCCGGGTTCATCTCGCTCTGCCCCTCGAACGCTTCATGAAATTGCGCTAAACTATCCGGACGTTAAGCTTCTCAATTCCTCGATGAAGGCCATGCTTTCAGGAGGCTGCGATGGAATATGTTCGGGCGTTCAAGCCCGCGCCGCCGACGTCCAGCATCATCGCTTCCAGCGTCTACACGGCCGGCCGGCGTATCGCCGACATTCCGATCGAGGAGGCTGGCGAATGGGCCAAGAAGCCAGGCCATGTCGTCTGGATCGGCCTGCTGGAGCCCGACCGCAACCTGTTGCTTCGCGTTCAGGCGCAATTCAACCTGCACGATCTGGCGATCGAGGATGCCGAGCATCCGCATCAGCGGCCTAAGATCGAGCAATATGGCGACGCCTTGTTCATCGTTGCCCGCACGGCTCAACTGATCGATGGTCGTGTCACCTTCGGCGAGACCCATCTGTTCGTCGGTGCCGGCTACATCGTCAGCGTCAGGCACGGCCCATCGACTTCTTATGCCGCCGTCCGTCAGCACTGGGAAAGCTGCCCGCATTCGCTGGCCAAGGGCGAGGATTTCGTCCTCTATGCCATTCTCGATTTCATCGTCGACAACTACATGCCGGTGCTCGAGCAGATCGAGGATGAGGTCGAGGCGATCGAGGACAAGATTCTGCTGAAGCCGATGACCGGCTCCGATATAGAACGGCTTTACATGCTGCGCCGCGATCTCTTACGCCTGCGCAATGCAGCGCTGCCGCTGGTGGAAGTCTGCCGCCGGCTGACCAGCGCCGACCTGCCGCAGATCCATACAGCCATGCACCCGCTGTTCCGCGACGTCACCGACCACATCCGCACTGTCCAGGAAAAGATCGACAGCTTGCGGGAGGTTCTCGCCTTTGCCTTCGAGGCGAGCCTTCTGGTTGGCCAGAGCCAGGAAACGGCGATCACCAAGAAGCTCGCCTCATGGGCTGCCATCCTGGCGGTGCCAACGGCGCTCGCCGGCATCTACGGTATGAATTTCAGCGACATGCCGGAGCTGAGGATGGAATATGGCTATCCGATCGTACTGGCGGCGATTATTTTGGTCTGCACGTTTCTCTACTGGCGCTTCCGCAGGAGCGGCTGGCTGTGAAAATGAGCGAATAGGGAGTAGCGAATAGGACAAGAACGGCCTTGCTCCTCATGCACAGGGGATCGAGCCATTCGCTATTCGCTCACCTGTTGCGGCGCCGCTCCGAAGCGGGCTGGAACGCGATGCGGGCGTGGTACTTGCAATAGGGTCCGGTTTCGGCCGCGTCGTTGCCGCAGAAATGGAAGTCTTCCGAAAGCGGGTCGCCATTCGGCCATTTGCATGTCCGCTCGGTCAACTCGACGAGTTGCAGATGCCGCGAGATCGGCACGACGACGTTCTCGACCGGACGGATGTAATGACGTGCCACCGGTTCGGCGTTGAATTGCGCCTGCAGCGCGGTCGCACCGATCGACGTGGTGATGTGCCGCGCAGTGCTTGCCGCCCGCGACACCGATTTCTGAACGCTCGATCCCTGTACGCTCTTCTTCTGGCGTGCTGGCGCGGCGGTCGAGCGTCCGCGGCCCGACAGCTTCAGCCGATGCACCTTGCCGATGACCGCATTGCGACTGACACCCCCGAGCTGTGCGGCGATCTGGCTGGCGCTCAGCCCCTCCGACCACAATTTTCTAAGAAGTTCGACCCGCTCGTCAGTCCAATTCATGAGACCGCGCTCCTGCTGAAACATGCGGCGATCGGAATCCTTCCACGATCCGGCTTCCGCCGGGCAGACACCACATATATCGGGTGATTAGGTCCGCCGCACGAAATCTAGTTATTTCTCGACTACAAATACCTTATGCGCTGACTCGGTGACAAGAGTCCGAGGGCCAACACGAATCGGTTTTTTCGGTTTTCCCCAACTTGCCCGGTCGCTTATGAGCCGGCGCCTCGCTGGAGGGCTTGCCGCGCGTCCTTGCGCGACGTTTTCGTTGACTTCATGGCCGAAAAACACGATAAGCCGCAAAGGCCGCCGCTTTGGCGGCTTTTTGATTTTCCGGTTCCGGAGACGCATATAATGAGCGGTTCGGCGCTTTACGAGACCTTTGCCCGCGCACCTCTGGTCTTCGACCATGGGGAAGGCACTTGGCTCTTCACCGACAAGGGCGAGCGATATCTCGATTTCGCTGGCGGCATCGCCGTGAATTCGCTGGGCCACAGCCATCCGCACCTGGTCGCGGCGCTCACTGAACAGGCTGCCAAGCTCTGGCATGTTTCCAACCTCTACGAGATTCCAGAGCAGAGCCGGCTGGGCGAGCGGCTGGCCGACGCCACCTTCGCCGACAAGGTGTTCTTCACCAATTCCGGCGCCGAGGCGCTGGAATGCGCCATCAAGACGGCGCGGCGCTACCACTTCGTCAAGGGCCATCCCGAGCGCTTTCGCATCATCACCTTCGAAGGCGCCTTCCATGGCCGCACGCTGGCGACCATCGCCGCTGGCGGCCAGCCTAAATACCTGGAAGGCTTCGGGCCCAAGGTCGAAGGCTTCGACCAGGTCGGTTTCGACGACATCGACGCCGCCGAAAAGGCGATAACGCCCGAAACCGCCGCGATCCTGATCGAGCCGGTGCAGGGTGAGGGCGGTATCCGCCCGGTGCCGACGCAGTCGCTGAAGCGGTTGAGGCAGCTCTGCGAGCAGCATGGCCTGCTCCTGATCTACGACGAGGTCCAGTGCGGCATCGGCCGCACCGGCAAGCTGTTCGCGCATGAATGGGCTGGCGTCACACCCGACATCATGGCTATCGCCAAGGGTATCGGCGGCGGCTTCCCGATGGGTGCCTGCCTCGCCACCGGCGAGGCGGCCGCCGGCATGACCGCTGGCGTGCACGGCACCACTTTCGGCGGCAATCCGCTGGCGATGGCGGTCGGCAACGCTGTGCTCGATGTGGTGCTGGAAGAGGGTTTCCTGCAGGATGTCCAGCGCAAGGCGTTGTTGCTGAAGCAGGGGCTGGCGGGTATCGCCGACGAATTTCCTGATGTCATCGGAGACATCAGGGGCACCGGCCTGATGCTCGGCCTGAAATGCGTCATGCCCAACACCAAGGTGAACGCGGCGTTGCGCGACCAGCATCTGCTGGCGGTTCCGGCCGGCGACAACGTCATTCGCCTGCTGCCTCCGCTCACCGTCACCGACGCCGAGATCCATGAGGCGCTCGACCGCATCCGCGCCGGCGCCCGGGGCTTGGCCGATGCCATCGCCGCGGCTGCCGCGAAGTAATCCTGGAACCAGCCCTGATGAACCTTCGCCATTTCACCGATCTTTCCGCCGTTTCCGAGGGCGATCTGCGCTTCATGCTGGACGATGCGGTCGTGCGAAAGGCGAGGCTCAAGGCTGGCGAGCGGACAAAACCGCTCGAAGGCAAGGTGCTGGCGATGATCTTCGACAAGCCGTCGACGCGCACGCGTGTGTCCTTCGACGTCGGCATGCGCCAGCTCGGCGGCGAGACCATCATGCTGACAGGCACCGAGATGCAGCTCGGCCGCTCCGAAACCATCGCCGACACGGCCAAGGTGCTGTCGCGCTATGTCGATGCGATCATGATCCGCACCACATCGCATGACCGGTTGCTGGAACTGACCGAGAACGCCACCGTTCCCGTCATCAATGGGCTGACAGACGATACCCATCCCTGCCAGCTGATGGCCGACATCATGACCTTCGAGGAGCATCGCGGTCCGGTTGCCGGCAAGACCATCGCCTGGACCGGTGACGGCAACAATGTGCTGCATTCCCTGCTGGAAGCCTCGGCACGATTTCGGTTCAATCTGAATGTGGCGGTGCCGGAAGGCAGCGAGCCGGCACAGAAGCATGTCGACTGGTCGAAGACGCATGGCGGCAAGTTGAACTTCACCCGCTCGCCCGAGGAGGCCGTTCACGAGGCCGATTGCGTCGTCACCGACTGCTGGGTGTCGATGGGCCAGGAACACCGTGCCCGCGGCCACAACGTCTTCTTGCCCTACCAGGTCAATGCGGCGCTGATGGCGAAGGCAAAGCCGGACGCATTGTTCATGCACTGCCTGCCGGCGCATCGCGGCGAGGAGGTCACCGACGAGGTCATCGACGGGCCGCATTCGGTGGTGTTCGACGAAGCCGAGAACCGGCTCCACGCCCAGAAGGCAGTTCTGGCCTGGTGTCTGGGCGCTTGATCCGGGCAACCTTGATCCGGCAACGCGTGATGCCTATCTCAGGCGCATCACGCAAATCGAGCGCGTTTCGACGCATGCGCCCCGGAGGGCGGCATGGCCGCGCCCCGGAGCTTTGTCATGTTGGAAACTCATCAGTTGGCTGAACATCAACCCAAACTTGGCGAATTCGGCTACGCCGGCGACGATCACGTCGTGCCCTTCGAGGTCGGCCCGCTCGACGTGCGCGGCCGTACTGTCCAACTCGGGCCGATGCTCGATGCGATCCTCAGCCGCCACGACTATCCCGAACCGGTCGCCCGCCTCCTCGCGGGAGCCTGCGTGCTGACGGTGCTGCTTGGCACCTCGCTCAAGTTCGAGGGCAAGTTCATCCTGCAGACCCGCACCGACGGGCCGGTCGACATGCTGGTCGCGGATTTTTCCACGCCGCATGCGCTGCGCGCCTATGCGCGCTTCGACGCCGACCGGCTTGGGGCCTTGACTGCTGCCGGCGAGACGTCGCAGCAGACGCTGCTCGGCAGTGGCGTCCTGGCGCTGACCATCGACCAGGGCGCCCACACGCAGCGCTATCAGGGCATCGTCCAGCTCGATGGCGAGACGCTGGAGGAGGCCGCGCGCACCTATTTCCGCCAGTCGGAACAGATTCCGACCGATCTCAGGCTTTCGGTGGCCAAGCTGTTGACACCTGGCGCCGGCGGCGCTCGCGAGCAGTGGCGCGCCGGCGGCATCCTGGCGCAATTCCTGCCGCAATCGCCGGAGCGTACGCGTGTGCCCGATCTTCCGGGCGGCGACGGGGATCCACGCGAGGAGATCCACGATCCGGCCGACAATTCCTGGCAGGAACTGCTGGCGTTGCTTGGCACCATCGAGCCGACCGAACTGATCGACCCGACGATTGGCGCCGAGCGGCTGCTTTACCGGCTGTTCCATGAGCAAGGTGTTCGCGTCTTCGGCGGCGTTCCGGTCGCCGACCAGTGCTCATGCTCCAGGGAGAAGATCCGCGGCATCCTCGAAGGCTTTTCCGCCGAGGAGATCAGCGACAGCACCGAGGATGGCGGCATTCACGTCGCCTGCGAATTCTGCTCGAAGCAATATGACTTCGACCCGGCGGAGTTTGCAGCGGCTCAATAACGAGCGTCAGTTCACCGTGCGCCGCGTGCCTGGCAGGTCCAGCGAAAAGGCGGGGATGGCGATGTCGAACATCTCACCCCGCTTGTTGCGCATCGTGTAGTGGCCGACCATGATGCCGGACGGCGTCGAGAGCGGGCAGCCGGACGTATATTGATAGCTGTCGCCGGGGTTGAGTTCGGGCTGGTCGCCGACAACGCCGGCGCCGCGCACTTCCTCGACCCGGCCGGTGCCGTCGGTGATGTGCCAGTAGCGTGACATCAACTGCACGAATTCGTCCGACTGGTTGTCGATCGTCACCTGGTAGCCCCAGACGTAACGGTTCTCCGACGGTTCCGAGCGATCCTCCAGATAGAACGGCCTGACCTGCACTTCGATGTTGCGCGTAACGGCGCTATACATGGGCTACTCCAAAGCAATACGAACGGGACTTTCGACGCTCTCCGTGGCTTGGTCAACGGGGTGCTTCCCGTCGTTGCCCGACCTCAAGGGCAGGTGCCGAAGAACAATGTCATTTAAGTGACACATGACAATGATGGTGTGCAGAGCCGGGCGACTCAGCATTCTGCCGAACTGCTGAAGACGGCCATCATGCGGCCGGTCTTTCCGGAGTGACCAGATATCGATGGAACTGACAGTCACAGCCGCCCTGCTTTCGACAGCCCTGCTTATTTCAAATCTCGCCAGCATCCTGCTCGCCTCGCTGAAGCTGAAGCGGCCAGGCAAGGTCGCGCCGCCTACCGGCAAGGCGCCGCCCGTGTCGATCGTCGTGCCGTCGCGCGGGGTCGAGCCGTTCACCGAAGAAACGCTTGCGCGCGCCTTTTCGCTCAACTGGCCGCGTTATGAACTCATCTTCTGCGTCGCCCATGCCGACGATCCGGTGGTCGACCTGATCACCAAGGCCATCGCCCGTTTTCCAGCCGTGCCGGCACGGTTGCTCGTAGGCGATGATCGCATCAGCGGCAATCCGAAACTCAACAATTGCGTCAAGGGCTGGCAAGCGGCGCGTCACAAATGGGTCGTTCTTGCCGATTCCAACGTCCTGATGCCGAAGGACTATGTTCAGCATCTGATGGCCGCATGGCAGCCGGACACCGGCCTTGTCTGCTCGACGCCGATCGGTTCGCGGCCGGACGGGTTCTGGGCGGAGGTCGAATGCGCTTTCCTCAACACGCTGCAGGCGCGCTGGCAATATGCCGGGGAGGCGCTCGGCCTCGGTTTCGCCCAGGGCAAGAGCATGTTGTGGAACAAGCCCTTGCTCGACGCCAATGGCGGTATCCGCGCGCTTGCCGCCGAGATTGCCGAGGATGCCGCTGCGACCAAGCTGGTCAATGGGCTCGGGCTGCGCGTCAATCTTGTCGCCTCGCCCTTCGAGCAGCCGCTCGGTTTGCGCACATTTAGCGAGATCTGGTCGCGCCAGGCCCGCTGGGCGCGCCTGCGCCGCGTCACCTTTCCGCTGTTCTTCGCGCCCGAAATCCTGGTCGGAGCGATGCCGCCGCTGGTGTTTGCGCTGGTTGCGGCGGCCGGCGCCGGCTTCAGCTTGCCGGCAACCGCCCTTGCCGTGCTGGTGGCTGCCTATCTCCCGGAATGCGCCCTGGCCTCGGACAAGGGCTGGCACCTGTCGCTGCGCATGATCCCGGCAATGATTATGCGAGACTTGATCCTGCCGGCGATATGGGCGCGTGGCTGGCTCGGCGGCGCCGTCGACTGGCGCGGCAACACGATGACCATTCCTACCAAGGCCGTTGCGGAGCTGGAAGAGACGCCGTCAGGCGCCTGAATGGCGCCGCCGATCAGGCGAGACGGCCGCTTATCCCTATCTGGCGGCTTTCAATGCCCGCTCGATGTCCTCGAGCAGGTCGTCGGTGTCTTCCAGGCCGACGGACAGCCTGAGCGTGCCTGGTCCGATGCCAAGTTCGGCGCGCGCCTCATCGCTGAGGTTCTTGTGCGTCGTCGTCGCCGGATGAGTGATCAGGCTCTTGGCGTCGCCGAGATTGTTGGAGATCAGCACGATATCCAGCGCGTTCTGGAAGGCGAAAGCCGCCTGCTTGCCGCCCTGGACATCGAGGCAGATCAGCGTCGAGCCGCCCGACATCTGCCTCTTGACGACGGCCGCCTGCGGGTGATCGTCGCGGCCGGGATAGATGACACGGGCAATCTCCGGCCGCTCGGCGAGGAAGTTCGCTATCCGGCCGGCACTTTCCGTCTGCTGGCGCACGCGCAGCGGCAGCGTTTCCAGGCCCTTCAGCAGCGTCCAGGCATTGAAGGGCGAGAGGCTGGGGCCGGTGTGACGGAAATAGTCGTGCAGGTTCTCGTCGATCCAATTCTTATCCGACAGGATGATGCCGCCAAGGCAGCGCCCCTGGCCGTCGATGTGCTTGGTCGCCGAATAGACGACGATATGGGCGCCGAGCTGCAACGGCTTCTGCTGCAAGGGCGTGGCGAAGACGTTGTCGACGATCAGCCGCGCGCCGATCGAATTGGCAAGCGAGGCGACAGCTGCGATGTCGACGACTTCCAGCGTCGGATTGGTCGGGCTTTCCAGGAAGAACAGCTTGGTGTTGGGCCTGACCGCCTTTTCCCAATTGGCGATGTCGGTGCCGTCGACCAGCGTCGCCTCGATGCCGTACCTCGGCGCCAGCGTCTCGATCACCCAGCGGCAGGAGCCGAACAGCGCGCGCGCCGCCACGATATGGTCGCCGGCCCTGGCGCTGCACAGCAACGCCGCCGTCACCGCCGCCATGCCGGATGCGGTGGCGCGGGCATCTTCGGCGCCTTCCAGCGCACACATGCGCTTTTCGAACATGTCGACCGTCGGATTGGCGTAGCGCGAATAGATGAAGCCCGGTTCCTCGCCCTTGAAGCGCGCTTCCGCCGCTTGCGCCGTCTCGTAGACATAGCCTTGGGTGAGATACATCGCCTCCGAGGTTTCGCCGAAGCCGGAACGCAGCGTTCCGCCATGCACGAGTGCCGTTTGAGGCTTCCAGTTACGCTTCTTGGTGCTCATCGCTTTTGTTCCAGACACAAAAAAACCGGCCGCGAAAGTCGCAACCGGTCCATACGGCCTTGCGGCCCGACGGTCCTTTAGCGACTTGTTTAACGTGGCTGCAAGCCGACCGGCCAAATCACCACGGGATAACGACCCTTTAGACCCGCACCGCGCTTGCGTCAATTGCCGGCTTGATTAAGAGGTTTGTACCAGCAGAGCGGAGTCAGACTTTGCGGCAGACAGGCATTCTTCCCGATCAGGATATTTCCGCGCTGTTCCAGTCGGGCGCGCTGAAGTCGCCGCGCGCGCTCGATGCCGACCAGATCCAGCCGGCCAGTCTCGACCTCAGGCTTGGCGACAAGGCCTGGCGGGTGCGCGCCTCCTTCCTGCCGGGCCCGAACCACAGGGTCGCTGAAAAGCTCGACCGGCTGAAGCTGCACGAAATCAATCTCGCTGACGGTGCGGTGCTGGAGACGGGTTGCGTCTATATCGTGCCGCTGCTCGAAAGCCTGGCGCTTCCGGCAAACATTTCGGCCTCGGCCAATCCGAAGAGCTCGACCGGACGGCTCGACATCTTCACTCGCGTGATGACCGATCGCGGCCACGAGTTCGACAAGATCGCCGCCGGCTACAACGGCCCGCTCTATCTGGAAGTCAGCCCCCGCACCTTTCCGATCGTCGTCCGCGCCGGCTCGCGGCTGTCGCAGATCAGGTTCCGCACCGGCAATGCGCTTTTGTCCGAGAGCGAGTTGCACGAATTGCACCGCGCCGAGACGCTCGTCGCCACAGAGCCGCCCAACATTTCCGGCGGCGGCATCGCGCTGTCGATCGATCTCGATGGCGACAAGGACGGCCTGGTCGGCTACCGCGGCAAGCACCACACCGGGCTGGTCGATGTAGACAAGCGCGCCGCACAGGATGTCGTCGATTTCTGGGAGCCGCTCTATAAGAGCGGCGCCGGCGAATTGGTGCTTGATCCGGACGAATTCTATATCCTCGTCAGCCAGGAGGCGGTGCACGTACCGCCGCTCTACGCCGCCGAGATGACGCCCTTCGATCCGCTGGTCGGCGAGTTCCGTGTCCATTATGCCGGTTTCTTCGATCCGGGCTTTGGCCATTCGGCGACAGGCGGTACCGGCAGCCGGGCGGTGCTCGAAGTGCGCAGCCACGAAGTGCCGTTCATCCTCGACCACGGCCAGATCGTCGGGCGGCTGGTCTACGAGCATATGCTGAAGCGGCCGCAGGCGCTCTACGGCACCGATCTCGGCTCGAACTATCAGGCACAGGGCCTGAAACTGTCCAAGCATTTCCGCGCCGCGCGCTGATCGCTCATCACAATCAAACCGTGCTTGCCTGACCTTGCGGGTCGTGCTTGGCTGTGCTCGGCCGTCAAGGTGACTGGAAAAGGGAACAAAAATGAAGATTTCAAGATGGATCGCATCAGCAGCAACAGCTGCCATGCTGGTGATATCGGCCGGGTCCTTGTCGGCGCATGCACAGGAAAAATTGAAGATCGGCACCGAGGGTGCCTATCCGCCATTCAACACCATGACCGCGGATGGCAAGCTTGTCGGCTTCGATATCGACATCGCCGAGGCGCTTTGCGCGCAGATGAAGGTCGAATGCGAACTTGTCACGCAGGACTGGGACGGCATGATTCCGGCGCTTCAGGCCAGAAAGTTCGACGCCATCGTCGCCTCGATGAGCATCACCGAGGAGCGCAAGAAGCAGGTCTCCTTCACCAACAAATACTATACGACGCCGCTTTCGCTGGTGGCCCTGAAGGACACCGATATTGCCTCGACCGAACCCGCCGCGCTCGCCGGCAAGATAGTTGGCGCCCAGGCTTCGACCACCCAGGCCGACTATGCGCAGGACGTCTACGGCAAGGCCGGCGCGGAGGCGAAACTCTATCCAACCCAGGAAGAGGCGGTCGCCGACTTGGTGAACGGCCGCCTCGATGCCGTCCTTTCAGACAAATTCGTACTGATGGACTGGATGAAGAAGTCGAGCGACGGCTGCTGCAAGATGGTCGGCGACGTCAAGGGAACCGAGACGGAAGCGGGCATCGCCGTGCGCCAGGAAGACAATGCGTTGCGCGAAAAGCTCAACGCGGCAATAGACGCCATCGTCGCCGACGGCACCTACAAGAAGATCCAGGCCAAGTATTTCGACTTCGATATTTACTGAGGTTGAGGCGTCGTTCTCCCCCTTGAGGGGAGATGGCCGGCAGGCCATAGGGGTCGCTGCGCGTAAAGTGCCATCGCCGTTCCGCCACCAGCGACGGCGTTGGCGATTTATGTGAGACGACCCCCTCTGTCGCCTTTGGCGACATCTCCCCTCAAGGGGGAGATCACCCCTCTTACAACGCCTTCACCGCCACTTTCATCGGCTGTTCGATTTCGAGCGGGTTGCGCAGCGGCAGGCCAAAATCCTTGGCCTCGATCTCGAAAACGTCGCCGGCCTCCGTCCTGATGCCGTCGGCGAACGACAGCGTCGCCGTGCCGAACATATGCACATGCACGTCGCCCGGCTGGCGGAAGGCCGAATACTTGAAGTGGTGATGTTCGAGATTGGCGATGGTGTGCGACATGTTCGCTTCGCCCGACAGGAACGGCTTTTCCCACAGCAGCTTGCCGTCGCGGATGATGCGCGAGGAACCCCTGACGTCGGACGGCAGGTCGCCGATCAGGATCTCCGGCCCGAACGAGGCGTTGCGCAGCTTGGAATGCGCGAGGAAAAGATAGTTCACGCGCTCGGTGACGTGGTCGGAAAACTCGTTTGACAGGGTGAAGCCGACGCGGAACGGTGCGCCGTCGTCGCCGATGACGTAGATGCCGGCGATCTCTGGCTCCTCGCCGGCATCCTGGGCGAAGGCGGGCGACAGCAGCGCCGCACCGGGCGCCACCGCCATGGTGCCGTTGCCCTTGTAGAACCATTCCGGCTGCACGCCCGTCTGGCCCTTGGCCGGCTTGCCGCCCTCCAGCCCCATGCGGAACATCTTCATGGAATCGGTGAGCTGCTCTTCGCCGTCTGTATCGAGCTTCTTGTGCATGGAATCGCGGGTCGCGGCGGAGCCGAGGTGCGTCAGCCCGGTGCCGGTGAGGTGGAGATGCGCCGGGTCCGGATGGTTGATCGGCGACAGGAGCCGCCCCTTCTTGTAGGCGGCGTCGAGGTCGACCGCTTCACCGAATCCCTTGCGCTCGATGAGGGCGGCGAGCCCGGTGCCGGTGCGCGCAGCCTCCATCGCCAGCGAATAGACGCTGCGGGCGCCGTTGATGATCCGGGTCTTGCCGCCGTTACGGGCGACGACGCGGATGGTCTCCGCGTCATCGAGGATCTGGGAAATCAGCATGATATGCCCTCTCTCTAGTGCCTTGGCCTGGTCGCCCGCTTGGCAAACCTTAACCTGCGCGGCTCGGAACCAATCCGCGCCACGGGTGAAACTCTTCGTCCGGATTGCGCTCGCGGGCCTGGTCCGTCAGGGACTTCTTTGCGTCGCCCGGCAGCCGCGATGTGACCCGTATGCTTCCTGCTCCCTCGCCCCTAAGCCTTGTTCTTGTTGTAGACGTCGAACACCACGGCGCCGAGCAGCACCAGGCCTTTGACAACCTGCTGCCAGTCAACATTGACACCCATGATCGACATGCCGTTGTTCATGACGCCCATGATGAAACCGCCGACCACCGCGCCGATGACTTGTCCGACGCCGCCCATCGCCGAAGCGCCGCCGATGAACACGGCGGCAATGACGTCGAGCTCGCTGCCGAGGCCCGCCGCCGGCACCGCCTGGCCCAGACGCGCCGCGATGATCAGTCCGCCAAGCGCCGACAGCACGCCCATATTGATGAACACCATCAGCGTCAGCCGCTCGGTCTTGATGCCCGAAAGCTGTGCCGCCTTGGCATTGCCGCCCATCGCGTAGATGCGGCGGCCGATTGTCATACGTTTGGTGGCGAAGACGAACAGGGCGATCAGCACGCCCATCACCATGAGGACGATTGGCAGGCCCCTGTAGGTGGCGAACTGGTACACCAGGAACAGCGCCAGCACGCTGATCACCAAGGTCTTGACGACGAACAGCGAGAAAGGTTCGGCTTCGTAGCCATGCCGTTCGCGGGTGCGCCGTGCCCTGAGCCCGAAATAGGCGTAGGCGAGCACGGCGACGAGGCCGATCAAGAGCGTCGTAATGTGCAGCGTCAGGCCGCTGCCGACTATGGTCTTGCCAGCCGCGTTCACGGTCGGCGGTATCAGCGTCAATGGGCCGATCAGGTCCGGGATGAAGCCGGAGCTGAGCGCCTTGAAGCCGACTGGAAGCGGTCCCACGGAAGATCCGCCACCCAGCAGCGCCTGGCAGATGCCGCGGAAGATCAGCATCCCCGCCAGCGTGACGATGAAGCTCGGTATTCGGTGATAGGCAATCCAGTAGCCTTGAGCGGCGCCGATCGCGCCACCCACGATCAGGCAGATGATCGACACCACCAGCGGATTGCTCAAGGGGCCGAGCGGCCAGATGACCATCATCATCGCCGCCAGCGCGCCGATGAAGCCGGCGACGGAGCCGACGCTGAGATCGATATGGCCGGAGACGATCACCAGCAGCATGCCCAGCGCCATAACGATGATGAAGCTGTTCTGCTGCACCAGATTGCTCAGGTTCACCGGCTTGAACAGCGTTCCGGACGTCGTGAACTGGAAGAACACCATGATGGCGATCAGCGCCAGGATCAGGCCGTATTCGCGCAGATTGGTAACCAGCGCCGAGACGGCAACGCGAGGTGTCTGTTGTAGGTCCTGGGCGACACCGCTCTGCGGTCCGGGAGCGCTCTCGGTACTCATGATGCTTTTTTTCCTTCTCCGCGAACGATGGCGCGCATGATCTTTTCCTGGCTGGCGTCGCTCGCCGCCATTTCGCCGACGATGCGCCCTTCGTTCATGACGTAGATGCGATCGGTGATGCCGAGCAATTCAGGCATTTCCGATGAGATGACGATGATCGCCTTACCCTCCGCGGCGAGACGCGCAATAATGGTGTAGATTTCGTACTTGGCGCCGACATCGATGCCGCGCGTCGGCTCGTCGAGGATCAGCACTTCCGGATTGGCGAACAACCACTTTGACAGCACCACTTTCTGCTGGTTGCCGCCTGAGAGATTGCCGGTCATCTGATAGACGCTCGAGGCGCGGATATTGGTCCTCTTGCGATAGTCGTTGGCAACGCTGAGCTCGCGCAGATCATCGATGACGCTATGCCGCGACACGCCGCCGAGATTGGCCAGCGTGATATTGTGCTTGATGTGATCGATCAGATTGAGCCCGTAGGTCTTGCGGTCCTCGGTGACGTAGGCAATGCCGTGTTCCACCGCCTTGCTCACCGAAGAGATATCGATCGGCTTGCCTTTGAGGCGCACCTCGCCGGTGATGTGGCGGCCATACGACCGGCCGAACAGGCTCATCGCGAATTCGGTGCGGCCGGCGCCCATCAGCCCCGCAATGCCGACCACCTCGCCTTTGCGAACGTCGATATCGATACCCTTGATCACCTGCCGCTCGGCATGGATCGGGTGATAGACCGACCAGTTCTTCACTTCGAGCACGGTCTCGCCGATCTTGGGCTCACGCGGCGGGAAGCGGTTATCGAGCGAGCGGCCGACCATCGAGGTGATGATGCGGTCTTCACGGATGTCTTTCTTGACCAGCGTCTCGATGGTCCGCCCGTCGCGGATGATCGTGACCTTGTCGGCGACCCGGTTGACCTCGTTGAGCTTGTGCGAGATCAGGATCGAGGTGATGCCCTGCCGCTTGAATTCGAGCAGCAGGTCAAGCAGCGCCTGGCTGTCCTTTTCGGACAGGCTCGCCGTCGGTTCGTCGAGGATCAGCAGCTGCACTTCCTTGCTGAGCGCCTTGGCGATCTCGACCAGTTGCTGCTTGCCGACGCCGATATTGGTGATCAGCGTCTTGGGATCCTCCTTGAGACCCACCTTCTTGAGCAGAGCGCTGGTGCGCGTCTCGTTGGCATTCCAGTCGATGATGCCGTATCTGGCGCGCTCGTTGCCGAGAAAGATGTTCTCGGCGATCGACAGCATCGGCACCAGCGCGAGTTCCTGGTGGATGATGACGATGCCGTGGCGCTCGCTATCGTGGATGCCTTTGAAATGGCACTCATCCCCGCGATAGATGATTTGGCCGTCATAAGTGCCGGATGGGTATACCCCTGACAGCACCTTCATCAGCGTCGATTTGCCGGCGCCGTTCTCGCCGACCACGGCGTGGATCTCGCCTTCCTCGACGCTGAGATTGACATTCGACAGCGCCTTGACGCCGGGAAACGTCTTGGTGATGTCACGCATCTCCAAAATCTTCGAGGCCATCGGGAACACCACTCCTCCGAGGTCCGGAAACAATACCGGGCTCGCTCGCTAACGAAAAGGGGTCCTGCGTTGCGCAGGACCCCAGGCTTTGCAACTGCGGTTACTTCAGCTCGTCGGCCTTGATGTAGCCGGAGTCGACCACCAGGGCCTGGTAGTTCGACTTGTCGACATCATGCGGCGTCAGCAGGATCGAGGGAACGACCTTGACGTCGTTGTTGTAGGTCGTGGTGTCGAGGCCTTCCGGCTTGCCGCCCGAGAGCACCTTGTCGACGAGCTCGACGGTCGACTTGGCGAGTTCGCGGGTGTCCTTGAACACGGTCGAGTACTGCTCGCCGGCGATGATCGCCTTGACCGAAGCGGTCTCGGCGTCCTGGCCGGTGACGACAGGCCACGGCTGATCGGCCGTGCCGTAACCGACGGCGCGCAACGAGGCGATGATGCCGCGCGAGAGGCCGTCATACGGCGAAAGCACGCCATCGACGCGGCTGCCATCCGAGTAGTTGGCGGAGAGCAGATTGTCCATGCGGGCCTGGGCCGTTGCTGCCAGCCAGCGGAGCGTGCCGACCTTGTCCATGCCCATCTGGCCGGACTTTACGACGAGGGTCTTGTCGTCGATCAGCGGCTGCAGCACAGACATGGCGCCGTCGTAGAAGAAGAAGGCGTTGTTGTCGTCCGGCGAACCGCCGAACAGCTCGACGTTGAACGGACCCTTGTTCTCCGGATAACCGAGGCCCTTGAGTAGCGATTTGGCCTGGATGACGCCGACGCCGAAATTGTCGAAGGTGGTGTAGTAGTCGACGTTCCCGGTCTTCTTTATCAGGCGGTCATAGGCGACGACGACGACGCCGGCGTCAGCCGCCTTCTGCAGCGCGTCCGACATTGTGGTGCCGTCGATCGAGGCGATGACCAGCGCCTTCGGGCCCTTGGTGATTTCGTTTTCCAGCTGGCTGAGCTGGTTCGGAATGTCGTCCTGCGCATATTGCAGGTCGACACTATAGCCCAGAGCCTCCAGCTGGGACTTGACGGCGTCGCCGTCGTTGATCCAGCGCTGCGAGGTCTTGGTGGGCATCAGCACGCCGACGAGGCCTTCGCCTGCCTGTGCCGGAACCGTCATGGCCGCGATGCCAAGGGCCGCGACGGCGGCCAGTGTCTTGATGATCTTCACATTAACTCTCCCTGGTTGATGGACGCGCACCCTGGGTTTCGTGGGCCGCGCGATCGTGTAGGAGCGCCAAAACGCGCCGCTGCCGTCATATCGATCTCCGGTATCCTCCCAATCGGCCCTGAGACTCTGGTTCCAGTCGGTGCGATTTTTTCGCTGGCGACGGTCAAGCCTCAGGACGCGCGGAGGGTGTGGTCCTTTGCCATAACTGTCAAATGCGATCTTTGATGGTTGCTATATCGAAACTGATATGTATTGAAGGTGGATGGAAACTTGGTCGGATTGCCGGCCGGCCACGAGCGTGGGAGTAAACGGAGATCATGGCGGCGTTGCGGAATTCTGGCGGGCTTTCAGACGGTTACGAAGGAATTCCAGGTAACGGCGAGACCCTGCTGCGCAGCGGCCTCAGCCTGCGTCACATGCGCATGATCGCAGCCCTCGACGACCATGGCCGGGTGAGTGCGGCGGCCCAGGTCATGAACATTTCGCAGCCCGCCGCCTCGCGCATGATCGCCGAGATGGAGGCGGTGCTCGACGTGAAGCTGTGCGAAAGACTGCCGCGCGGCATCACGTTGACGCCTTATGGCAAGGCGTTAGCGAGGCGCGCGCGTTCGATACTGCTCGAGATGCGTGAGGTCGACCGCGAGATATCCGAGCTCAAGGCGGGCAAGGGCGGTTCGGTGTTCCTGGGTGCTGTGACGGCGCCGGCGATCGAGCTTGCCGTACCGGCGATCCGCGAAATCCGGCGCATCTATCCGCGCATCGAGATCACCATGCAGGTCGAGACCTCCAATGTGCTGGCGCGCGAGCTGATCGCCACGCGTCACGATTTCATCATCGCGCGCATCCCCGACGACCTCAATCCACGGCTGTTCGAGGCCCGCGTCATCGGCGTCGAAAAAGCCTGCCTGATCGTGCGCCGCGGCCACCCGCTCACCAAAGGCAAGGCGGTGCGGTTGGAGGAGACCGCCGCCTACGACTGGGTTTTCCAGTCGGGCGGCTCGCCGCTGCGCCAAGCGATGGAAAGCAATTTCCTGAACCGCAACATCGCGTTGCCGGACCGCATCCTCAACACCAGCTCCCTGCTCCTGACCCTGGTCATGGTCGCGCAGTCGGACGCCATCGCGCCGGTGTCGGTCCAGGTGGCGAAATTCATCCAGAACCCCGAAGGGCTGGCCGGCGCCATCGACGTCGTCCAGACAGAGTTCGACATCGAAGTCAGGCCCTACAGCCTGATCACCGTGAAGAACCGCGTGCTGTCGCCGGCGGCCAAGATGCTGCACGACTTCATTTTAAGGGAGGTGGGCTGAAGGCTGGAGCGGGTAGCGGGAATCGAACCCGCGCGTTCAGCTTGGGAAGCTGACAAGCTACCATTACATCATACCCGCGCAGCAGCCTCGTTACCACGCAAGCCGGCGTTCGGGCAATCGTTAAGCGCGCCCAACCCGTTACTCCGTCGTGGCAAGGGCGTTGTCAGCGGCAAAAGCCGGCCAGTATTTCGAAATCGCCAGCGTGGCCCCGATCGAAGAGAAGTGGCCATAGTCGAAATAGAGAAACTGACCCGCGTCGGTATAGGAGCAGCGTCCTGCGCTGCAGAGGAATTTCAGCGGATCGATGAAGGTGGCGCCTTTGGTGAATGAGCGCACACGCTCGTTGATGTCGGGATCCATGGCCATTGGCCAGGATGTATCGTCGAGATTTTCGCGCTTTGCGAAGAACGCAATTTTCCGAACGTCGGTTATGAACTGCGGAGACTGGCCGATGACGAACACGCGCACGCCCATGCCGCCAAGCGTATCGATCGTTTGCTGGAGGCCGTCGAAACTTCTGGCCTCGTAGTCGGTCCACCGACCGCTGAGCACAACCGTCTTGATGCCGACGTCCCGGATGACCTTCAGAGCCCGCTGATTGAACCGCTTACAATCCGGGCGCGCATAGGAGAAGTAGGAGAGAATCGGCGGGCAGCCTGCGTAGGTATATTCCACGATGTTGGCTTGAAGGTGATTTACGTTGGCCTCCAGGCCTGAAACATAGTGGGCGGCGAACGAGTCGCCCCACAGCAAGACGGTCGTAGGAAAGCCGCTGGTGAGCGTGCAGTCCTTGATATTCCAGCTTTCGATCCGGCTGGAGCCCTCGTTGAAACAGATGCCGTTACGCCAGTCCCCGACAGGAATCCGTTGCTGGGCATAGTCGGGGAAGCGTTGCGGGAAGCCGTTGCCGAGCGCCCCGGCCACCCCGCCAACGCAAAGGAGAGCGATCGCGCCCGCTGAAAAGGCGAAGATCGGTGCCGGGGCGGTGAAGGCCCTTTTCTGCCGAAACGGCTGCTCGATGTACTTCCAGGAGAATGCAGCCAGTGCGAAGCTTGCAACCGTCATCGCGACGGTCACCGACGGGTCCAGTTTTTGCAATGAAAGATAGTGCGCGAACGCATTGATCGGCCAGTGAACGAGATACAACGAATACGAGATGAGACCGATCCAGACCAGCGGTCGGACTTCGAGTATGCGGGTAACCATCACCGAGGGGGTGTTTTGGCCAACATAGATAAGGAGGGCCGTCCCCAGGCACGGATACAAGGCGTTATAGCCCGGGAACGGATCGCTCTCCGAAATCGTGAAGAATCCGATGGCGAGAAGGCCAAATCCGGCCAACCCGACCAGTTCCATAAGAAACCGGTTGCTCAAGGGAGGGGGCCGTTTCAGCATGAGCACGGCGCCCAGCATAAGTTCCCAGATCCGTGTCGGCAGCAGGTAGAAACCCGCATTTGGCGCCAGCCATGTCGCCATGATCGCCAGCACGAAGCTGCCGAGAATGATCGGCAGCAGTATCATCAGCCAGCGCTTCGCAAAATAGCGATAGATCAGGAACATCAGGATTGGGGCGAAGATGTAGTACTGTTCCTCGACCGAAAGCGACCACGTGTGCAAAAGCGGTCGGAGCTCGGCATCGATGGAGAAGTAGTTTGACGTTTTCCAAAAGTAGATGTTCGACCAGAACGTCGAGGCCGCTATGACGCTGAGACTGAATTCGTGCAGATCCGACGGCAGAAGAATGAACAAGGCTGCAATGGATGCGAGAAGCGTGACAAAGATCAAAGCCGGCAGAATGCGCCGGGCACGCCGCCAGTAGAAGCTGACGATCGAAAACCGGCCGCGTTCAAGGTCGTCCAGAAGGCTTCCGGTGATCAGGTAGCCAGATATGACGAAGAAGATATCGACGCCGGTAAAGCCGCCGGGAATTGCCGAAATTCCGAAATGGAAGAGTACAACCGGCAGTACCGCAACGGCCCGAAGGCCATCGATATCGCGCCTGTACTTCATTCAATAAGTCCTGTGTTCGCAGATTGCGGCAAGACAGCACAGTCCATCCATAACCGGGCGATACGAGTATGTCCGGCAGATCGATATCAACTGGTTACCCTCTGTCCAATTTTGCTGCACTGCAACATAAGTGTCAAGACTGGCGAGCAGACAATCCGGCAAACCGCCGTCCGGGGCAACTGGATTCGGCGGCCGCCTTGATGCTAGCGCGGCAAGTGCGTATTTCTGGACCTGTACCCGAAGAATCGGGCAACCGAATCTGGAGACAGGCCTTGTCCGCACTGACGCGCTTTCTCGGCGATACGCCGCTCCGGGTGATCCTGAAGCTGCTGGTGGTGTCATTCCTCGTCGGTCTCGTCATGAACGCCTTCGGCTGGTCGCCGATGGATGTGCTTTACGGCATCCGGGGATTCTTTGTCGACCTCTGGAATCTGGGCTTCCGCGCCATCGACCGTTTCCTCGGCTATATTCTGCTAGGCGCGGCGATCGTCGTTCCGGTTTTCATCTTGCTCAGGATCGCCAACTACCGCAAATAAAGCATGGCCCGGACCGAAGGTCCGCGTCAGGATCATGCCCAAGCGGCAAGGCATGATCCCGAAAAGTGGAAACCGGTTTGCGGAAAGGATCATGCCCAAACGACAAGGCTATCAGGCGAAGCCTGAAGCCACTTCGAACAGGATGGCATGGCGCGCGGCGAGGGTCGCCACGTCAGTCGAATAGCCACCGCCGATAACGCCGCAGACCGGGATGCCGAGGGCGCGGAAATAACGGATCACCATGTTGTCGCGGGCCTGCACCCCGTCGTTCGACAGCGACAACCTGCCAAGCCGGTCCTCGGCATGGATGTCGACCCCTGCATTGTAGAAAGCGATGTCCCAGCGCGCCCAGGCGGTGAGTTCCGGCAGGATGCCGCCCAGCCGTTGGAGATAGGCAGCATCGCCGGTGCCGTCGGGCAGCGCGATGTCGAGGTCGGAGGCGATCTTGCGCGCCGGATAGTTGCGGTCGCCATGCATGGAAAAGGTGAACACGCGCGGCTCGTCGCCGAGAATGTCCGCCGTGCCGTCGCCCTGATGCACGTCGAGATCGACGATCAGAATGTTGCGGGCGACAGCTTCGGCAAGCAGCACTAGTGCGGCCACGGCAACATCGTTGAAGGTGCAGAAGCCGGCGCCTTGCGCGCGTCGCGCGTGATGGCTGCCGCCGGCGGTGTTGCAGGCAATACCGTTCAGCAACGCTAGCCGCGCCGCCAGTACCGTGCCGCCCGTTGCGAGCTGCGCCCTGAGCGAGACGCGCGGGCTCACCGGAAAGCCGATCTCGCGCTCGATTTTTGCAGGCACTTCACAAGCCAGAACCTGGTCGACATAGCCGGCGGCATGGGCAAGCTTCAGCCATGACGCCGGCGCCGGTTCGGGCACGTTGAGTGCGGCGGGCCCAGCCAGTCCGCGCGCGCCCAGCGCTTCCATCAGCAGCTTGTATTTGCTCATCGGGAAGCGATGGTTGACGGCGAAGCCGGCGTCGTAGTCGGGATGATGGACGATCTGCAGGGGCATGAGGTGGTGTCCGACAGGCCTGCGCCAGCTCTGGAATTCGGTTGGCCGCGGCGCGATGAGTTGTTGCGCGGCTTCCGGAAACTGGGGCACATCGGCTGTTCGATCAAGCCGCATGGGAAAGCGGATCCTGGACCAGGTATCAGCAACGGCCAACAGCCGGCCCTTCATCGTCACCAACCGCTCGGTGCTCGCCATCGCGGTGCCGATGACGCTCGCCTATCTGACGACGCCGCTGCTCGGCATTGTCGACACCGCGGTGATCGGGCAGTTCGGCGACGCTGCCCTTCTCGGTGGCTTGGCGGCGGGCGCCCTGGTCTTCGACGTCGTCTTCACCTCCTTCAATTTCTTGCGCTCCGGCACCACCGGCCTTGTCGCCCAGGCGGTCGGACGCGGCGACGAACTGGAGGAACAAGCGGTGTTCTGGCGCGCCATGCTGATAGCCTTCGTCGCCGGCATTGTGCTTGCCGCACTTGCACCACTGGTCGCCATCGCCGGGCAATGGTTCATGAGCGCCGAGCCGCGCGTCAGCGAGGCGATGGCGCTCTATATCCGCATCAGGCTGCTCGCCGCACCATTCTCGCTGATCAACTACGCCATCCTCGGCTACGTGCTGGGGCGTGGCGAGGGCGGGCTGGGACTGATGCTGCAACTGGTGTTGAACGGCATCAACATCGCGCTCTGCATCCTGCTCGGGCTGAAGCTCGGCTGGGGCGTTTCCGGTGTCGCCTGGGCCACCGTCGCCGGCGAATTCGTCGCAATGCTGCTCGGCCTGGCGATCGTCATCAGGCGTTTCCGGGCAGTACCTCGCCTGCCGCGCCATCGCCTCCTCGACCTGGCGGCATTCCTGCGCATGCTGTCGCTCAACCGCAACATCATGATCCGGTCGTTTTCGCTGCTCGCCGCCTTCGCGCTGTTCACCCGCCAAGGCGCACAATTCGGCACGGTGACGTTGGCCGCCAACGCGGTGCTGATGAATTTCTTTCTCATCGCCGGCTATTTCCTCGACGGTTTCGCCACGGCGGCCGAACAGCTTGCCGGACGGGCTATCGGCGCGCGTGCCGCCGTGCAATTCCGCCAGGCGGTGCGGCTGACCCTGTTGTGGGGCTTCGGGCTGGCGGCCACGGCGACGCTTGTCCTTTTGCTGGGCGGTACTGATCTGGTCGCCCTGATCACGACCTCAAAAGACGTTCGCGCCGTTGCCGACATCTATCTGCCCTGGGCGGCGTTCACCGCGCTCAGCGGCGTGCTGGCGTTTCAGATGGATGGCGTCTTCATCGGCGCGACCTGGTCGCGCGACATGCGCAACATGATGCTCGTGTCATTCCTCGTCTTCTGCGCGGCGCTGCTGATCTTGGCGCCGGCGTTCGGCAATCACGGCCTGTGGGCGGCGCTGCATGTCTTCCTGCTGGTGCGCGGCTTCAGCCTGCTGGCCATATTGCGGCTGCGGGTGCGGACCGCGTTCCAGGCCGTGTCCTGAGCGTCGCCGACGCGCTTGCACTTCGGGTCGATTTCGTTACGTTTTCCAGCAGCCCGATCACCAATTCGTTCCGGGGAAAGCTTGTGCGAAGTTACCTGCCATATGTCTTGGGCGCGGCGCTGGGGCTGCTCGTCGCGTTCATCCTCTCCGCAATTTTCGACGTCGGCGGAACGCCCCAGTTACTGCTTTTTGGGTTGTTGCCTGCCATCGGCGGCGCCATCTGCGAGCGGACCGTCAGTCGCAATTGACCACGGTCGCACGAGCGCAGATGCGTCTCGAACCGGGACATTGGGCTTTTTAGCGCAGTTTATAAAAACAAGCGCCTCGCATGAATCCGTTCAAACGCGATGCGCTTTAGAGTTGCTTCGACGCCCAGAAGTCGAGGCGGCTGTCACGTAGATCTCGGACGGATTTGAGCCGCTCTTTTTCCACAAAACGGATCATCCCGGAAAGAATGCGGCCCGGCAGCGAAGGCCCGGCATAGATCATGCCGGTGTAGAGCTGGACGAGATCGGCGCCGGCGCGGATCTTCTCCAGTGCCGTCTCAGCGGAATCGACGCCGCCGACGCCGACGATGGCGCGGTCCGGGCCAAGCAATTTCCGCATTTTGGCCAGCACGATGGTCGAGCGCTCGAACAAAGGTTTTCCCGAAAGCCCTCCGGCCTCGCGAGCAACGCCGGCGCTGCGCAGCAGAGGCCGGGAAATGGTGGTGTTGGAGACAATGATGCCGTCTATCTGCTTCTCGGTAACCTCGGCAGCGATGTCCTTGAGCTCGGGTTCGACCAGGTCCGGCGCGATTTTCAGGAAAATCGGCGGTTTCACTGATACCGCCGATCGCGCTGCGATGACCCGGGACAAAAGCTCGCCAAGCTGTTCGCGCGCCTGCATGTTGCGCAGGCCGGGCGTGTTCGGCGAGGAGATGTTGACCGTCAGATAGGAGGCGTGCGGCGCAAACCTGACAATGCCGCGCTCATAGTCACTGACGCGGTCGGTGCTGTCCTTGTTGGCGCCGATATTGACGCCGACGATGCCAGCGCGGCCTTTGCGGGCGGCGAGCCGTTTTTCGGCCGCTTCGTGACCCTCATTGTTGAAGCCCAGCCGGTTGATCACTGCTTCGTCCGATGTCAGCCGGAAAATGCGCGGCTTCGGGTTGCCAGCCTGCGGCAGCGGCGTGATCGTGCCGACCTCGGCAAAGCCGAAGCCGAGGCCGAGCAATGCATCCGGAACGTCGGCGTTCTTGTCGTAGCCGGCGGCCATGCCGAGCGGATTGGGGAAATCGATGCCGCAGACGCTGACAGTCAGCCTATCGTCGCGCACGGGGCGCCGGGCGACCGGCAGCCCGCATTTCAGCGCTGCGATCGACAGGCCGTGGGCTGTTTCCGGATCAAATGTGAACAGGAACTTCTGGCCGAGCCGGTCGAGCACGCTCATTCGGCCTCCAGCATCGGGAATTGGTGCAGTCCATCGGTGCCAAGCGGCAATGGCTGCACCCAGACGACGGCCTCGAGGTCGAGCGGGCCGTAAAGATGCGGGAACAGCGCGCCGCCGCGCGAGACCTCGTATTTCAGCGCATCATCCAGTTTTGCCCCATCGATGGCGACCAGCAGCAGCCCGGTCTGGCCGGCAAAGTGTTTTGCCGCCGTTTCCCTGGCCTGGTCGCCCGAGGAAAAATGGATGAAGCCGTCGGCGGCATCGACAGGCGCGCCGATGAAGCGGCCATTTCTTTCGGCCTCACGCCACAGCGCTTCAGGCACTATCTTGTAGATAATCTGAGACATGGTTCCGCTATAGTCCGAACCAACCATGCGGGGAAGGGGCAAGCAGGTTCCGGAAAAGTGTCATACGGTTTTCCGACAAGAACCTGCGTCAGGATAAAAGGCAGAGTTCTTCCCCATTTCCGGCGCAAATATGCGATAGATTGCGCTTACTGGCTCATGGAGGACAATATGCGTCCGCAGCACGTCTTGATCCCCGCAGCACTCGTCTCGCTCGTCGCGGCATCATCTTTTTCCGCGGAAGCGGACCGCTACCGTCTGGAAAAGTCGGCCAACGGCTATGTTCGCATGGACACGCAGACCGGGGCGATGTCGATCTGCGAGGAGCGCGCCGGCCAGCTCGTCTGCAAGATGGCGGCCGACGAACGCGCCGCCTTCCAGGACGAGATCGACCGGCTGGAGAGTTCGGTGAAGGCGCTCGACGAGCGCGTCGTCAAGCTAGAAAACTCGCTGTCCGCCCGCTTCGAATCGACCTTGCCCAGCGAGGAGGATTTCAACAAGACGATGAGCTACATGGAGCGCTTCCTGCGCGGCTTCATGGGCATCGTCAAGGATATGGAAGAGGACAGCGGCGAGGATGGCGCCAGGCCCAATTCGCAAAAGACCTGAGCACGTTCACCGGGGAAAACCCGGCCCATGACCTTTATGCTTGAAAATGGCTGATATCGCCGCATAATCGTTCGACTGATCCCGCAAGAAGCAGACAATCAATGGGATTCGGGGAGGGACATGTGCCGTCAGGCTACACTTTCGTCATCGCCGACGACCATCCGCTTTTTCGCGGCGCGCTGAGAGAGGCGCTTGCCGGCATCGGCAACGTCGCCGGCATTCACGAGGCCGGCGATTTCGAAAGCGCCAAGGCGTTGGTTGCGGCCAATGAGGATGTCGATCTGGTGCTGCTCGACTTGTCCATGCCGGGCGCGAGCGGCCTTTCCGGTCTGATCTCGCTGCGCGGCATCCATCCGACGGTGCCGCTGGTGGTGGTGTCGGCGCATGACGACCCGGTGACCATCCGTCGCGCGCTCGATCTCGGCGCTTCGGGTTTCATCTCCAAATCGGCCAGCATGGAGGAGATCCGCGGCGCCGTGCAGTCGGTGCTTGCCGGCGACATCGCCGCGCCCACCGGCATCGATCTCGGCGTCGAGCGCGATCCCGAGATCTCCGATCTGATCAAGCGGCTGCAGGCGCTGACGCCGCAGCAGACGCGTGTGCTCGGCATGCTGGCCGAAGGACTGCTCAACAAGCAGATCGCCTACGAACTCGGCGTCTCCGAAGCGACGATCAAGGCCCATGTCTCGGCCATCCTGCAGAAACTTGGCGTCGACAGCCGCACCCAGGCGGTAATCCTGCTGTCCAAGATCGGCAGCGACCCGCTGCCGGCAGCGGGCTGACCTCGGCATCCGGTCTACAGAAAGATATGACCGCTACTCGGCAGCCGACGCCAGCGGCCTGACCCTGGCCATCATCGACCGCAGCACCGCTGGTTTGAGCGGCTTGTTGATCACCGGCACGTCGAGCCTGCCGGCAGCAGTGCGCACCTCGCTCGAGCGGTCGGCGGTGACCAGCACGGCCGGCAGGTCCTGGCCGTGGATCGCGCGTAGTTTAGCAATCATTTCGAGACCGGTCTCGCCGTCGAGATGATAGTCGGCAAGCACGATGTCGGGGCGATGCATGCTGGAGCCCTCAAGATCATCTGAGCCGGAAAAAGTGTCGACGCTGCAGCCCCAGCCCTCGAGCAGCAGCCGCATGCCGCCGAGGATGCGGGCGTCATTGTCGATGCAGAGCACGCGCAGCCCGGCAAGCGAAGCCGCGGCGCGGACGGGCGCCTTCGCCTCGACCTCGCGCCGCGGCTCCTGCACCGTCGCGACCGGCAGGATGACGGAGAAGCGCGTGCCCTTGCCGGGGTTCGAAAATATCCGGAGTTCGAGGCGCAAGACGCGAGCGATGCGGTCGACGATTGAAAGGCCGAGACCGAGGCCTTCAGCCTCGCGCGCGCCCTCGTCGAGCCGGGTGAATTCGTGAAAGACCGTGTTCAGCTTGTCGCCGGCAATGCCGATGCCGGTATCGATCACCTGTATCTCGGCCAATTCGCCGCGCCGCCGCACGCCGACCAGGATGCGGCCATGGCGGGTGTATTTGATGGCATTGGAGACGAGGTTCTGGATCAGGCGGCGCAACAGATTGCGGTCAGTCGTCACGCTGAGCGACGACGGCATGATCGTCAGGCCGAGTTTCTTCTCGGCGGCAAGCGGCTGGAAGTCGTTGCCGATCTGGCGCAGCAGTTCGTCCAGGCTGAAGACAGTGTCGTCCGGTTTCATCGCGCCGGCATCGAGACGGGAAATGTCGAGCACAGCGCCGAGAATGGTCTCGACTGATTCCAGCGAGGATTCGATGTTGATCGCGGCCCTGCCGGCAGGGCCCTTGCCGGCCTTTTCGATCAGCGATGAGCAATAAAGGCGGGCAGCGTTCAGCGGTTGCAGGATGTCATGACCGGCGGCAGCGAGGAAACGCGTCTTGCCGAGATTGGCCTCCTCCGCCAGCATCTGCGCCTGCGCCAGCTCCTCGTTGACACGGGTCAGTTCGACGGTGCGGTGCTTGACCCGTTGTTCCAGCGATTCATTGGCACGCTTCAGCGCCAGATCCTGCTCGACGCGACCTGAAATGTCGGCATAGGTGGCGACGATGCCGCCGTCCGGCATCGGGTTGGAGCGCAATTCCAGGATGCGGCCGCTGGTCTTCAGTTCCATCTGCCACGGGCTGACGAAACTGGTGAGGCGGTTGAGCATTGTTACCCGCTGATCTGCCGGAATGTCGCCACGCTCGGCAAGGTGGCGCAGAATGCGATCGAGCGAGACGCCGACCTGGCCCATCTCATCGGGCAGGTCGAACAGCGCCCGATACTGACGGTTCCAGCAGATCAGCCGGAAATCCCTGTCGAAGACGGTGATGCCTTGTTCCATCTGGTCGAGCGCGATCTGCAGCAGGTCGCGGTTGTGCTGCAGCGCCTCGGTGGCGTCGTCAAGCAGGCGGAAGGCATCCTTGGATTCGCGGTCGTTGCGGCGTAGGAGCAGCGACAGGATCAGCCGCGCCGAGGAGGAGCCGACGGCACTCGCCAGAAGCTGCTCGGAGAAGCGGATGACGTCCATGCTGGCCTGCTCGTTGCCGTGCAGCGAAGTGCCACTGCTCTCTTCGAACGACTGGAAGGACCGTTCGGTGCGTTCGACGCCAAGGTAGCGCGCGATGGTGTCCTTGAGATCGTTGACGGTGACGGTGGTCCGGAAGCGGCGCAGGCTCGGCATAGGGCTCGCCTCGCGCGGCACGAAAATCGACGCCTGGATGCGCTCCAGCGGCACCGACGCGCGTGACAGCGAGCCGAACACGAAGAACAGCGTGTTGATCGACAGGCTCCACAAGACGCCGTGGTTCAGGGGCTCGGCGACGGTGCCGAACAGCGCTTGTGGGCGCAATGCTTCGAAACCGAAAAGGCCGTGGACGACGATGCCGGTATCCGGCACGGCAAGCGAGGGGAGCAGCAGCGTGTAGCCCCAGACGACGATGCCGGCAACCATGCCGAGTACGGCGCCCCTGCCGTTGGCGCCGCGCCAGATCAGTCCGCCGATAAAGGCAGGCGCAAACTGCGCAATTGCGGCGAAGGACATCAGGCCGATGGACGAGAGCCGCGCGCTGTCGGTGCTCTCGCGATAGTAGAGGAAGGCGATGAACAGCATGATGAAGATCGCCGCCCGCCGCACGTTGAGGATGAGCGTCGACCAGTCCTCGTTCTCGGATGTCGTGGTCTTGAGGAGGCGGCGCACGAACAGCGGAATGACGAGGTCGTTGGAGATCATGATCGACAGCGCGACGCTTTCGACGATCACCATCGCGGTCGCCGCCGACAGACCGCCGATGAAGGCCGCCATGGCCAGCAAATCGTGACCGCTGAGCAGCGGCAGCGACAAGACGTAGAGGTCGCTGCTGGTTCTGGTGCCGACCAGCGCCAGGCCAGCGAGCGCGATCGGCAGCACGAAAAGGTTGATCGCCACCAGATAGAGCGGAAACACCCATGTCGCGGTGCGCAACTCGGCCTCGCTGCGGTTCTCGACGATGGTGACGTAGAACTGGCGCGGCAGCATGATGATGGCGAAACCGCTCAAACATGTCAGTACCAGCCAGGTTGCGAGCGACGTGCTGTAACCCATCGCTTGCTGCACTTGCGTGTTCTGGGCGAGCTTGTCGACCATATCGCCTGGCCCGCCGAAGATCAGGAAGGTCACCAGCAGGCCGATCGCCAGGAAGGCGGCGAGCTTGACCACGGTTTCGACCGCCACCGCCAGCATCAGCCCATCCTGGTGCTCGGTGGCGTCGGCGTGGCGCGTGCCGAACAGCACCGCAAACAGCGCAAGCAGCATGGCGACGACCAGCGAGATGTCGCTGACGAAGGGATCGAAGGACGGCGGCGAGCCGGTATAATGCTCGACCATCAGGCTGACCGAGCCGGAAATCGCCTTCAGCTGCAGCGCCATATAGGGCACCGCGCCGATCGTCGCGATCAGAGTGGCGATCGCCGCAACGGTAAAGCTCTTGCCGTAGCGGGCGCCGAGGAAATCCGCGATCGAGGTGATCTTCTCGGTCTTGGCCAGCCTGACGATGCGCCGAAGCAGCGGAAAGCCGAACACGAACACCAGCACCGGTCCGGTATAGATGCCGAGGAATTCGAGGCCGCGCTCGGAGGACAGCCCCACCGAACCGAAGAAGGTCCAGGAGGTGCAGTAAATGGCGAGACTGAGCGCATAGATGAAGGGCCGGGCCTGGCCAGGCCCGGATGTCGTCGAGCGCCGGTCGCCGAGGCTGGCGATGGCGAACAGCAACGTCACATAGGCGATCGCGATGATGACGATGAACCAGCCCTGCACGCCCTGGAAATCCTCCCTTGCCGATTTTTCACCCGGCCTGATGAGACGCAATCACAGCTTGGCGATCAAGTCCATCGCGGCTTTCGGCGCATGATGGCCGCGGCTGGGCAACCATGGCCGGTGGAAACCGGTCTTTTGCTTCTGTTGCAACCGCAGGTTTTTGCTATCTTGCCTTGGGGCGGCGCCGGACGGCTGGAAGTAGCACGTCATGAAGGAGGGTCGAATGCTGAAAGAATTCCAGGAGTTCATTTCCAGGGGCAATGTGATGGACCTGGCGGTCGGCGTCATCATCGGCGCTGCCTTCGGCAGAATCGTCGATTCGCTGGTCAACGACATCATCATGCCCTTCATCGGCGCCCTTGGAGGCGTCGATTTCTCAAACTATTTCATAGGTCTGTCGTCCGCGGTAAACGCAACCAACCTCGTCGACGCGCGCAAGCAAGGCGCGGTGTTTGCCTATGGTAACTTCATCACCGTGGCGCTGAATTTCATCATCCTCGCCTTCATCATCTTCCTGATGGTCAAGGCGGTGAACAATCTGCGCAAGCGGCTGGAAGCCGAGAAACCGCCTGCGCCTGCGGCTCCGCCGCCGGCCGACGTTGCGCTGCTTACCGAAATTCGCGATCTCCTTGCCAGGAAATAGTCCGAAGCCAGAGTCCCTGGACCAAAACCCCGGTCGTTTTCGGCCGGGGTTTTCTGTTTTCGCCTGTCGTAAAACACGCTAGCAGTCCAGAAGACGAAAACGGATTTATCCATGACCCTGATCGAGAATTTGCGCGCCGAGGCCCGGGCCGCGCCTGAAAGCGGCATTGTCGCCGTCATGAACCGCGGCCGCGGGCGCGACGGCATGATCCCGCTTTGGGCGGGCGAAGGCGACCTGCCGACGCCAGCCTTCATCACCGATGCCGCCGCCCGGGCGCTGGCCGGCGGCGAAACCTTCTATACCTGGCGGCAGAGGGGCATTCCCGAACTGCGACAGGCGCTCGCCCGCTATTACGTCAGGCATTTCGGCAAATCCTTCGTCGAGGAGGAATTCATCGTCACCGGTTCGGGCATGCAGGCCATCCAACTGGCGCTCGACGCGGTCGCCGGCAAGGGCGACGAGGTCGTCTATCTGTCGCCGGCCTGGCCGAATTTCGCCGCTGCCGCCGGCTTGGCAGGCGCCATCCCGGTCGCTGTCACGCTCGACCAGTCAGGCAATGGCTGGTCCTGCGACGTCGGCAAGATCGAGGCGGCGATCACGCCAAGGACAAAGGCGCTGTTCGTCAACACGCCGTCCAACCCGACCGGCTGGACCGCCGACAGGGAGACGCTGCAGGCGATCCTCGACCTTGCCCGCGCAAGGGGCCTGTGGATCATCGCCGACGAGATCTATTCGCTGTTCCACTACGGCGATAGTCGCGCGCCGTCCTTCATCGACATCATGGCCGACGAGGATCGCATCCTGTTCGTCAACAGTTTTTCCAAGAACTGGGCGATGACCGGCTGGCGGGTCGGCTGGATCAAGATCCATCCGTCGCTGCAGCAGGTGTTCGAGAATCTGGTCCAGTATTCGACCTCGGGCGTCGCCCAGTTCATGCAGCGTGGCGCGGTCGTCGCCCTCGATGAAGGCGACGCCTTCATCGTCGAGCAGGTGGAGCGGGCAAGGGCAGCGCGCGACCTGGTCTGCGCGATCCTCGCCGAGACTGGCAGGGCGCGCTTCACCGTACCGCAGGGCGCGTTCTATCTGTTCTTCGCGGTCGACGGTATCACCGATTCACGTGCTGCCGCCTTCGACATTGTCGACCGCGCCAATGTCGGCCTGGCACCCGGAACCGCATTCGGTCCCGGCGGCGAAGCCTTTTTCAGGCTGTGTTTCCACCGTCGTCTCGACCAGCTCGAGGAAGCGGCGCACCGGCTGGCGAAGTGGATCAGAACTGCTTGAGGCGAGTACGCTCCGGCGGGTAAGGTCGCCGTCGGAGCAGAGTTTCAAACGGCTTCAGCCGCCGGACTTCGGCACCAGCAACGGAATGACGCGGTCGCTCTCGGCTACCGAAGGCCGGCCGGCGGAGCCGTAAGGGATGCCCAAAGCATCCCAGGTCTCGACCAGCGCGTCCTGAAGTTCCGCGATCAGTTGATCCGAATGGAACGGCGTCGGCGTGATGCGCAGCCGTTCGGTGCCGCGCGGCACGGTCGGGTAGTTGATCGGCTGGATGTAGATGCCGTGGACGCCGAGCAGGCGGTCGCTGGCCATCTTGCAGAGTTCGGGATCGCCGACGAGCAGCGGAACGATGTGGGTGGCGGAGTCCATCACCGGCAAGCCGGCGGCGGCAAGGACATGCTTGGTCCGCGCGGCCTGGCGCTGCTGTGCGTCGCGCTCGGCCTGCGAGCGCTTCAGATGGCGGATCGACGTGGTCGCGGCGGCGGCGATGGCCGGCGGCAGCGCCGTGGTGAAGATGAAGCCCGGCGCATAGGAGCGCACGGCGTCGATCACGGCACTTGTGCCGGTGATATAGCCGCCGAGTGTGCCGAATGCCTTGGCCAGCGTACCTTCGATGATGTCGATACGGCCGGCCAGCCCTTCGCGCTCGGTGATACCGCCACCGCGCGGTCCGTACATGCCGACGGCATGGACCTCGTCGATATAGGTCATGGCGTTGTAGCGCTCGGCAAGCTCGACGATCTGCTTGATCGGCGCGATGTCGCCATCCATCGAATAGACGCTCTCGAAGACGATCAGCTTGGCACGCTCGCGGCCCGCCGCCTGTAGCAGGCTTTCGAGATGCGCAACGTCGTTATGGCGGAAGATCTTCTTCTCGGCGCCCGAACGCCGCACGCCTTCGATCATCGAGGCGTGATTGAGTTCGTCCGAGATGATCAGGCAGTTGGGCAGGAGTCGCGCAATGGTCGAGATCGAGGCTTCGTTGGAGACGAAGCCGGAGGTGAAGACCAATGCGGCTTCCTTGTCGTGCAGGTCGGCCAGCTCCAGTTCGAGCTCGACCAGCGGGTTGCTGGTGCCGGAAATGTTGCGGGTGCCACCGGCGCCAGATCCCATCTTGCCGGCGGCGTTCTGCATTGCCGTGATGACGTCGGGATGCTGGCCCATGCCGAGATAGTCGTTGGAGCACCAGACGGTGATTTCCTGGGCGCGGCCGTTGGCGCGCCAGATCGCGCGCGGGAATTTCCCTACGATGCGCTCGAGGTCGGCGAAGATGCGGTAGCGACGCTCTGCATGGAGCTGGTCGATCGCATCTTCGAAGAACCGCTGATAGTTCATTTCGGCTTCCCAATTTTTGCGTGGGATCATAATCACTGCCCTATTCGACGTCCACCTGGCCTTTTTGGTCAAAATGCCACGCCCCAAGCCTGTTCCTAACGACCACGGATCATGGCCTATTCCCTTGATGTGGATCAATTTTGTTTCAAGACGATGCCACGCGCCGATGAGACTGGTTACCGCAGGTACCAATGGCCTGGCGGCCGGCTTTCCAGTAAGGCGGATATTGAGACAGTTCCGATAAATCAGGAATAGCGAGGACATGGGATGACGGTTTTGGTGACAGGCGGTGCCGGCTATATCGGCAGTCACATGGTCTGGGAGCTGCTGGATGCTGGCGACAGTGTTGTCGTTCTCGACCGGCTTTCGACCGGTTTCGAATGGGCGGTGGCGCCCGAGGCGAAGCTGGTCGTCGGCGATGTCGCCGACAAGGAGCTGGTCGGTTCGATCATCCGCGACAATCATGTCGACGCGATCATCCATTTCGCCGGCTCCATCGTGGTTCCCGAATCGGTTGCCGACCCGCTCGGCTATTACGAGAACAACACCTGCAAGACGCGCACGCTGATCGAAACCGCGGTGCGCGAAGGCGTGCCCAATTTCATCTTTTCTTCGACCGCCGCCGTCTATGGCGGCGCTGGGCTGGAGCCGGTGCGCGAGGATGCCCGCCTTGCACCGGAATCGCCCTACGGCCTGTCCAAGCTGATGAGCGAATGGATGCTGCGCGACGCCGCAACCGCCTATGGCTTGCGCTATACGGCGCTGCGCTACTTCAACGTCGCCGGCGCCGACCCGAAGGGCCGCACCGGTCAGTCGACGCCGGGCGCCACGCATCTGATCAAGGTCGCCAGCGAGACGGCGCTCGGCAAGCGCCCCTTCATGCAGGTGTTCGGCACCGACTATCCGACACCCGACGGCACCTGCATGCGCGACTACATCCATGTCAGCGACCTGGCGGCGGCGCATCGGCTGGCGCTGGAGCGGCTGCGCGCCGGCGGAGCAAGCCTCGTTGCCAATTGCGGCTACAGCCACGGCTATTCGGTGCTCGAGGTGATCGACAGCGTGCGCCGCGTCTTCGGCGATGATTTCGAGGTGCGGATGGGCGAGCGCCGTCCAGGCGACGCCGCGGCGGTAGTCGCCAATTCGGAGCTGGCGCGCCGCGAGCTCGGCTGGACCCCGCAACGCGACGACCTCGACCTGATCGTCGCCGACGCGCTGGCCTGGGAGCGCATCCTGACCGGTAAGAATTCAGCGCGGAGCTGAGGCCAAGTTCTTAGGCTCGAAAGCCCCGCACAGAAGCGCTATTGAAGGAACTGCGCGGCGAAGCGTGAACGCATTTGGCCGCGTGTGACCTTTTGGGGGGGCGGCATGAGAATATTGGTGCTCGGAGCCGGTGTCGTCGGCACGGCAGCCGCCTATTATCTGGCCAGCGATGGCCACGAGGTCACGGTGATCGAGCGCCATCCGATGGCGGCGTGCGGCACCAGCCAGTCGAATGCCGGCCTGGTGTCGCCGGGCGACGCCACCGCCTGGGCTTCGCCCGCCGCATTGAGGACATTCCTGCGCGCGCTCTACAATCACGATCTCGGCATCAAGGTGCGGCTGCGCTTCGATCCTTATTTCTTCGCCTGGAGCTTGCGCTTCCTGCGCCAATGCACGCATGCGCGTTTGCGCGCCAACACCGACATCAAGCTGCGCCTGGCGCTCTATTCGCGCGACTGCATCAACGCCATCTCCGCCGACACCGGCATTCACTATGACGAGCGCAAGAAGGGCATCCTCTATTTCTTTCGCTCGCAGCAGAGTCTTGATACCGGCACCGACAATTACCGCTATCTTGCCCAACACGGTCTGCCGATCGAGATCGTCGGCCGCGACCGGCTGGTCGAACTCGAGCCCGGCCTTGCCGGAGCCAGGGACAAAATAGCCGGCGGCGTCTATTCGCCGATCGACCAGACCGGCGACTCCAACCAGTTCACCCGGAACCTCGCTGCCTATGCCGCCGAGAAACTCGGTGTTCGGTTTCTCTACGGTACGACGGTCGAAGGCCTCGACATCGAAGGCGACCGGGTGCGCGCGGTGACGACCTCGGCCGGCCCGATAGCCGGCGACGCCGTGGTCATCTCGATGGGGCCGGAAAGCGGCCTGCTCGGCCGCCGCTACGCCATCGATCTGCCGGTCTATCCGGTCAAGGGCTACACCGCGACGGTGCCGCTGGAGGACGACAGCAAGGGGCCGACCATGGGCGGCGCCGACGAGGATCAACTGATCGCCTATTCGCGGCTCGGCAACCGGCTGCGGCTCGCGTCGACCGCCGAATTCACCGGTTTCGACCGCACCCACAAGCCGAGCGATTTCGCCGCTATGTTCAGGACCGGCAAGGAGCTTTTTCCCGGCGCCTTCGATGAGAGCAAGGCCGAGCTCTGGGCCGGTCTGCGGCCGATGATGCCGAACTCGGTGCCGGTCATCGGCCAGGCACGCTACAGAAACCTCTATCTCGACACCGGCCACGGTCATGTCGGCTGGACCATGGCCTGCGGCTCGGGAAAATTCCTCGCCGATGTGGTCGCCGGCCGCAAGCCGGACATCGATCCGCAAGGGCTGGTCTACAGGGGCTAAAATGTCGGGACCGCAAGTCGCCATCGACCTTGGCCGCATCGAGCGCAATGCGCGCACGATCGTCGAACGCTGTGCCCTGTCCGGCATCAAGGTCTTCGGTGTCACCAAGGGCACTTGCGGCATGCCCCAAGTGGCGCGCGCCATGCTGCGCGGCGGCGTCGCCGGCATTGCCGAATCGCGCTTCGAAAACATCCGCCGGCTGCGCGACAGCGGCATCACCGCCCCGATCATGCTGCTGCGCAGCCCGCCGATGGCGCGCATCGAGGAGGTGGTGCGCACCGTCGACATCAGCCTGCAATCCGAACTCGCCACCATCCGAGAGCTATCGCGCATCGCCGAACGCATGGGCCGCGTCCATGACATCTTGCTGATGATCGATCTCGGCGACCTCAGGGAGGGTATCTGGCCGAACGATCTCGTGCCGACTGTCGAGCAGATCCTGGCGCTCAAGGGCGTGCGCATCGCCGGCATCGGCACCAATCTCGGCTGCTTCGGCGCCATCATGCCGACGGAAGAAAATCTCGGGCAACTCGTCGCCCATGCCTACAAGACCGAGCGGCTTTCCGGCGCAAGGCTCGACTGGATCTCGGGCGGAGCGTCGTCGTCGCTGACGCTGCTGCTCGAAGGCAGGCTGCCCGCCGGCATCAACAATCTGCGCGTCGGTGAGGCGATCCTGCAGGGTGGCGTCGAGACCTTCCGCGAGACGCCGTGGGCTGAACTCGAGCCCGACGCCTGCCGGCTGACCAGCGAACTCATCGAGGTCAAGCTGAAGCCGTCGCGGCCGATCGGCCAATCCGGCTACGACGCGTTCGGCAACCAGCCGGTGTTTCCCGACGAGGGCGACAGGTTGCGCGCCATCGCCAATATCGGCCGCGAGGACGTGCTGGTCGAAGGGCTCATTCCGATCGCCAAGGGCGTGCGGGTGCTGGGCGCCTCCAGCGACCATCTGCTGCTCGACGTGCACGACGCCGATCCGCCGCCCGCCGTCGGCGACCGCGTCGCCTTCCGCATGAGCTATGGCGCCATGCTGCTGGCGATGACCTCGGAATATGTCGAAAAGGCCCCGATGCATGACGTCGAGGATTTTTCCGGCCGCAAGATGGTGTCGATATCGGCCGAACCGGCCGCCGCCGGCATCCTCGCCAGGGAGGCGACCGGCGCCCGGCTGGAGGCGATGAATTTCGACGTCGTCGAACTGGCCGATATCGAGCGGCCACCCTCCGGCCTGATCCGGCTCACCGCCGGGAGCGACCGGCGCATCGCCCACAAGGCGCTGACAGCGACCGCGCGGGCCACACACTCCTTCGGCCTGATCTGGATCGATTCCATCGCAGCACTCATGCCGGAAGGCGAAGACAGCATCGATCTGCCGGAAGGCTCGGTGCTGGCGCGTGCGCTCGGCCTCGACCACAAGCCCGGCGCCTTGCTGCCGCAGCTGTCGCCGGAAAACGTCGTCATCGTTGGGCTGCGCCATGCCGATCCGGCCGAGGTGCGGGTGCTGAAGGATTCGCGCGTCACAGCCTTCACCATGACCGACATCGACGCCATGGGCATGCGCGACCTGATGCACGAGGCGATCCGCATCGCCACCTCCGGCACGCAGGGCTTCCATGTCAGCTATTCCCCTGATGTGACCGAATTCGCCGGCTGGGCGGCTGGTTCCGGCGGCCTCACGGTGCGCGAAACGCATCAGGCGATGGAGGCTATCGCGCTCTCCGGCGGGCTATTGTCGATGGACGTCTCCGGCCTGACGTCAGGTTTCGAACCGCGATTGGCGACGGAAACGGTCAATTTCGTCATGTCGGCTTTTGGTAAGCGGATTTTGTAGTCAGCGACACGCGTCGACTGCCGCACGCCACGAGCGCGCATAGTCCGCCCAGGCTGGCTCAATCGGCGGTTCGATCCTGTCGCCTTTGCCTTGGATCGTTCTTTGGTGCGACGCCAGCAAGGCGGCGCCGATGCTGGTGCCGGTCGCGGCCTCGGACGCAACGACGGCGCGCGCCGTTGCTGCCGCCAGCATCTGCGTGAAAAGCCGGTTGCGGGCGAACGGGCCCTCGACGATGGCAGGACCATCGGCGCCGATCAGTTCGAGGCTGGTCGCCGTCATCAGCGCCAGGTAGAAAGAGACAGCGGCAAAGCGCTGGCCGTTGCTCAAGCCTCCGGCGTTGAGCCATGCGGCGGTGTGGTGCGCAAACGGCCCCGAACCCTGTTGCGTTGCCGGCAGCAGCAGAGCTGTCCTGGTGAACACCGCCTCCACATCCTCTCCGGTCCAGTCTTGCGACTGGCCTTGCGTCAGCAGCGAAAACTCACGGCCGCCCATGAAGCGCGCCGATGGCACCGGATCGCCGAGCGCATTGACATTAACCAGCGTGTCGCGCGCCGCGTCGAGCGCGACCGTGTTGCCGCTGACGGCCATCGACACCACCCAGGTGCCGGTCGAGACGACGGCGAAGGGCGGTCTGTCGGACAGGAGATGCGGCAGCAGCGATGCGTTGGAATCGTGCAGGCCGCAAAACACCGGCGTTTGCGGGTCGAGACCGGTTCGTGCAGCAAGGGCGGGCAGGATTAGGCCCAGGCGATCCTTCGCCGGCCGCACCGGCGCCATCAGGCGGCGCCATTCCATTTTGTCGACCAGCGACGAAAAATCCGCCTTCCACGGGTTCCACAGGTCCGTGTGGCAGCCAAGCGAAGTCACCTCGTTGGCGGCGACGCCGGTCAGGCGCAAGGTCCAGTATTGCGGATACATCAGGATCGCGGCGGCCCTGGCGAAATCCGCCGGAAACCGCTTCTGCTGCCAGAAGAGCTGCGCGCCGAGATTGAGGCCGACCGGCAGGCGCGGCGAGCCCGTCTCGGCGAAGGCCGGGCGGATCGCGTCATAGTCCTCGGCAACGGCGTCTGGCCCGGTGAATTCATAGTCGAGCACTGGCAGCGCCAATTTGCCGGCCGCGTCAACCAGCACGCCCGTCGCGCCGTGGGTGGTGATCGATATCGCACCGATGCGCTGGTCGCGGTTGATCGCTGCGAGGCTGTCGAGGATGAACGACCATAGAAGCTCGACGTCGTGGTGCGGGTAGGGGCCGTCGGCAACGGGCGCGTTCGCCACGCGGCGCAGCGCGACTTCGCGCATCTCGGCGAGATCGACCAGCGCCACCTTGGCATTGGTCTTGCCGATATCGATGACGGCGACGTGGCGGGTCATTCCATATGGAACATTGTTTCCAGCGGCACCGCCACCGGCTCGTTGTTCGGTTCCGTCTCCATGATGTCGGCCATCTCGGCCCACCAGCGCTGCATCACCGGGTGCTTCGGTAATTCGTCCATGCCATGGCCGTCACGCCGCCACAGCACGCCGAACAAGGTGTTAGTCTCCTCGTCGAGATGGATCGAATAGTCGGAAACGCCGGCCTGTTTGAGCAGCGCCACCAGCGACGGCCAGATCTCGTCATGGCGCCTTTTGTATTCGGCCTTCATGCCCGGATTGAGCTTCATCTTGAACGCGTATTTCTCGGGCATCAGGTGAAGCGCTCCCTTCGCACGCGCCGCCACAGGATGGGCAACGCGATGACGATGATGAGCAACAGGCCGATGAAGATCGACATGACGATGCCGGGCACGTTGAGCAGTCCCAAGCCAAAAGTCACCAGCCCCATGATGAAAGCGGCGAGCACCACGCCCAGAATGCTGCCGGCGCCGCCCAGGATGCTGACGCCGCCGAGCACGACCATGGTGATGACCTCCAGTTCGTAGCCTTGCGCGATCGACGGCCGTGTCGAGCCGAGCCGCGAGGTGATCAGCACCGAAGCGATGCCTGCCATCAGCCCGGTCAGGCAGAATAGGATGAATTTGATGCGGCCGACACGCACGCCGGAAAACTGCGCCGCGACCGGGTTGTTGCCGATGGCGAATATGCGGCGGCCGAAGCTCGTCTGGTGCAGAAGGAACCAGTAGATGACCGCCGCGACGAGGAACAGCGCCAGTTCGAACGACACCACCCACCAGACATAGCCCTGGCCGAAGAAGGCGAAGCTCGAGGGATAACCCTTGTAGGCCCGGTCGCCGAGGACGATGAAGGCGATGCCGCGAAACAGGCTCATCGTGCCGATGGTGACGACGATCGACGGCAGGCCCAGCCTGGTGACGAGCAGCCCGTTGAAGGCGCCGCAGCCCAGCCCGACCAGGATGCCGATCGCCACCAGCACCGGCGTGCCGGCGCCGGCCTGCACCGCCATGCCCATAATCGTCGAAGCCAGCGCAATGATGGCGGCGACCGACAGATCGATCTCGCCGGAAATGATCAGCAGCGCCATGGCGAGCGCGATCAGCGCCTTTTCGGTGAAGTTGAAGGTCAGGTCCGACAGCGACCACGCGTCGAGGAAATAGGGCGAGGCGAAGCTGTTGACGGCAAAGATGGCGACCGCCACGGCGACCAGCAGCGCCTCCCAGGAGAAGATCGCCGAGCTGAGCGGGTTGTCGAGCCGGTCGGGAATGTGGCGTGGTGCAGGGGTGTCGGTCATGCCGCTTCCGCCTTCTTCAGGATGATGCGGCCCTGCCGGCGTTCGCCGCGCGCGTTGAGCACCACGGCAAGAATGATGGCGCTGCCCGAAATCGCCATCTGCCAGAACGGCGAGATGTTGATCACCGGCAGGGCATTGGAGATGATGCCGAGGAACAGCGCGCCGAGCACCGCTCCGCCGACCGAGCCGATGCCGCCGGCGATCGAGATGCCGCCGATGACGCAGGCGGCGATGATGTTGAGCTCGTAGCCATTGGCGACCTCGACCGAGGCGATGACGTAGCGCGAGATCCAGAGATAGCCGCAGAGACCGGCGGTCATTCCCGAGATGCAGAAGACGATGAACTTGGTGCGGCGGACATCGATGCCGGCATAGACCGATGCGGTCGGATTGACACCGATGGCGTAGATCGAACGGCCGAGCGCGGTGCGCGTCATCAAGAGGAAGAACAGCGCGATGACCAGTATGGCGATCCATGACAGCACCGGAATGCCGAGGAAAGCGGCGCGCTGCAGGCCGATGAACTCAGGGCTCATCTGATCGGCATTGACCCAGGCGCCGCCTGATATGACGAAGGTGGCACCGCGGTAGATGGTGAGCGTGCCGAGCGTCACCACGATCGACGGGATGTTCAGCCGCCACACCAGCAGGCCGTTGATCGCGCCGAGCACCAAGCCGACCAGAAGTGCGATGACGATCAGCAGCGGGATCGGGATTGCCGGATGTGCGGCGTTCAGCATCGCCACCACCATGCCGGTGAAGCAGAGGTTGGACGCCATCGACAGGTCGATCGAGCGGGTCAGGATCACCGCCATCTGCCCCAGCGCCAGGATCATCAGGATCGAGGTGTCGTTGAACAGCTGGCGCAGATTGCCGGGGGCTGCAAAGCCCGGAAAGCGCATCGAGATCAGTCCGATCAGCACGGCGATGGCGGCAAGCAGCCAGACTTCGCGGTACTTGAGAAAAATCTTCATGCCGCGATCCCCGCTGCCGTCCTGACCAGCGTTTCGGCGTCGAGCCCCTTGTTGTCGTAGACCGAGGCGATGCGGCCTTCGCGCATGACGACGACGCGGTCGGACATGCCGAGGATCTCAGGCAGTTCGGACGACACCATGATCACCGACAGGCCTTGCGCGACGAGCTCGGCCATGAAGCCGTGCACGGCGGCCTTGGAGCCGATGTCGATGCCCTTGGTCGGCTCGTCGAGGATGATCACCTTGGGCGCGGTCGCCAGCCATTTGGCGATGACGATCTTCTGCTGGTTGCCGCCCGACAAAGTGCCGACGTCCTGGCTGAGCGAGGAGGCGCGCAGGTCCAGCCGCTCGGTGTAGGAACGAGCCAGCGCGAACTCCTCCGCCAGCCGCAACATGCCGGATTTGGACGTGCGCTTGAGCGAAGGCAGCGAGATATTCTGGAAGATCGGCAGGCCGATCACCACGCCCTGCTTGCCGCGTTCTTCCGGCACGTAGACGATGCCGGCATCAATCGAGTCCGCCGCCGATTTCGGTACGATCGCCTTGCTTTCCAGCGCGATCGTGCCGCCGCTGGTGCGGGTAATGCCTGATATCGCCTGCATCACTTCGCTGCGCCCGGCGCCGACAAGGCCGTAGAAGCCGAGGATTTCGCCTCTGTGCAGCTCGAAGCCGATATCGTCGAACTCGGTCGGGTGCGACAGGCCGGAGACTGTGAGCACCGGCGCGCCGATCTCGGCCTTGCGCTGCGGAAAGATGTGGTCGACGGCACGTCCAACCATCATGCGCACGATCTGGCTCTGGCCGGCGTCCTTGATCAAGCCTTCGCCGACCATTTCGCCATCGCGGAACACCGTGTAACGGTCGGCGATGCGGTAGATCTCGTCGAACTTGTGGCTGATGAACAGGATCGCCTTGCCTTCGCTCTTCAGGAACTCGACCAGCAGGAAGAGCTCCTCGATCTCCTTCAGCGAAAGCGCCGCGGTCGGCTCGTCCATGATGACGATCCGCGCGTCGATCGACATTGCGCGGGCGACGGCCACGAGGTGCTTGTTGGCAATGCCGAGATCTTTCAGCCGCGCATCGGCGTCGATATGGCCGGCACCCATTGTGTTCAGGACTTCACGGGCTTGTCTGCGCATGGTGCGCCAGTCGATGGTGCCGAAGCGCGTGCGCGGCGCGTGGCCGAGAAAAATGTTCTCGGCAACCGTGAGGTCGTCGAACAGCATGGTTTCCTGATGGATGGCAGTAATGCCGTGCCCGAAGGCGGCATGCGCGCTGGGAAGTGTGACGGCTTGGCCGTCGATGCTGATGGTGCCCGCATCGGGCTGGTAGATACCGGTCATGATCTTGACCAGCGTCGACTTGCCGGCGCCGTTTTCGCCGATCAGCGCGGTCACCTGGCCGGGATAAAGCGACAGGCTGACATCATGCAGCGCGCGCACGCCGGGAAAACTCTTCGAGATGCCGGACAGCGTCAGGCGCGGAGCCGCCTTACCCTCCCCTTGTGGGGAGGGTCGCGAACGATTTGAGCGGGATGGGGGTCTACTAGCATATCAAGGTCCTGGTGTGTGGAGATGTCGCCACCCCCACCCCGTCTCGCCGGTTTTGCTTCGCAAGACCGCCTCGCCGACCCTCCCCACAAGGGGAGGGTTAGAGCGTCCAAGGATCAATAGATCTTGGAGAACTCTTCGATGTTGGTCTTGTCGAACTGGAAGGGCGGAGCCATCGCAGCCGAGTTGGTGTCGTCGAGCGTGACCTTGCCGACGCGGCCGATCGACAGCGTCGCGCCGGGCTTCGCCTCTTCTTTCTTCACCGCCAGATCATGGGCGAGGTAGACGGCCGAATAGCCCAAGTCGATCGGGTTCCACAGCGCGACGGCTTGCGAGGCGCCGTTGTCGATGAACTTCTTGAACTCCGACGGCAGTGCCAGGCCGGTGACATTGACCTTGCCGATCAGGTTCTCGTCGGTCACCACCTGAGCGGCGGCAACGACGCCGACCGTGGTCGGCGCGATGATCGCCTTGAGGTTCGGATAGGACTTCAAGAGGCCCTTGGCCTCGTCCGTGCTCTTGGCGGAGTCGTCATCGCCATAGACGGTGGCGACGAGTTTGATCTTCGGGAATTTCTCCGGCAGCACCTTCTTGGCCGCGTCGATCCAGGCGTTCTGGTTGGTCGCGGTGGACGAAGCCGACAGGATGGCGACATCGCCGCCTTCCGGCAGATAGTCGGCGGCGAGCTTGATGATGGTCTCGCCGATCAGGTCGGTGTCGGATGGGTTGAGGTGAAGCTGGCGGCCTTCCGGAGCGACGCCCGAATCCCACGAGATAACGGTGATGCCGCGATCCATCGCCTTCTTCAGCGCCGGAACCAGCGCGTCGGCGTCATTGGCCGAAATGGCGATGGCGTTGACCTTCTGGGCGATCAGCGAATTGATCACTTCGATCTGCGCTTCGGCGGTGGCCTTGGTAGGGCCGGTGTAGATGATGTCGACGTCGCCGAGTTCCTTGGCCGCCTCTTCGGCGCCCTTGTTGGCGGCATCGAAGAAGCCGTTGCCGAGCGACTTCACCACCAGCGCGATCTTGACGTTCTCGGCGTAGGCGGCATTCACGAACATGGCGGCCGACAGGGCCGCCGTCACCATCAATTTCTTCAAGATGCTCATTCGAATATCCTCCCTTGAGCGTTGCATTCCATCGCCGCTGCGGGTCGTCTCAGGCCTGCAGTGAAGATTCTTCCTTGTTGCCAAGCGTTGTGCGGGCGACGATCAGCGTCACACCAGCGGTTTCCAGCATCTTGGCCTCGCGATCCTCGATGCCGTCGTCGGTGATGACCGTGGCGATGCGCGTGAGACCACACAGGATCAGGCTCGAGCGTTTGCGGAACTTCGACGAGTCGACCAGCACCACCAGCTCGTCGGCCTGGTCGATCAGTTTCTGCTCGGCCTGGATCAGCAGCGGATCGCCTTCCATCAGGCCTAATGGCCCAAGCCCTTGCGCGCCCATGAACATGCGGCGCGCATAGAAATTGCGCGTCACGTCATTGTCGAAGGGCGACAGGATGATGTTCTGCTCGCGGTAGATGGTACCGCCCGACAGCATCACCGTGTTCTTGGAGTGCTTGAGCAGGTGCTCGGCGATCGGGAAGGAATTGGTGAAGATCGGCATGCGGCGTCCGGTCAGGAAATGCACCATCTGGAAGGTGGTGGTGCCACCATTGACGATGATCGGCTCGCCGTCCTTGCACAGTTCCACGGCTTCCCGCGCGATCGCCCGCTTCTGCGAAGCGTTGATCGTCTCGTTGACGGAAAAGGGCCGGCCGGCAAGGCCGATGAACTGCGGTGGGGTGATCGCCTCGGCGCCGCCGCGCACGCGGCGCAGGCGCTTTTGCACATGCAATGCCGCGATGTCGCGCCGGATCGTCGCCTCGGACGAGTCCGTCAGGTCGACCATTTCCTGCACCGTCACCACAGGCTTTTCCTGGACGGCGGACAAAATGATCCTGTGGCGCTCTTTTTCGTGCATGGTTCCTCCCTGCCTGCACATCTAGGCACCCAAAACGCGCAGTGTCAATCATTTCCGATCATATAATTTCATTGTGCAGTGCAATATGATCAATCTTGATCGTTTGTGATTGACAACGCCGTCGCTTCCGTGGACATTCGACCAAAGCTGACCCGCTATGCGGTGGCAATCGACCGCATCGTTTTGCGCGTCTCACGTCACGGGAGGATTACCTATGCTCGACAAGCGCTCCGGCACGCGCCTTGCCAATCTTTGGGATGAGGCGAAAGCCCAGGCGATGAGCGAGCCGGAACGTCTCGTCTACCGCTCGAATGTTCTCGGCTCCGACAAGCGCGTCACCAACTATGGCGGCGGCAACACCTCCTCCAAGATCTGGCAAAAGGACCCGCTCACTGGCGAGAGCGTGGAAGTGCTGTGGGTCAAGGGCTCGGGCGGCGACAGCGCCTCGATCAGGCTCGACGGTTTCGCCACGCTCTACATGGACAAGCTCAGGGCGCTGAAGGGTCTCTATCGCGGCCTCGAGCATGAGGACGAGATGGTGGGCTATCTGCCCCATTGCACATTTAATCTTAACCCGCGCGCGGCCTCGATCGACACGCCGCTGCACGCCTTCGTGCCGAGGCCCTATGTCGACCACATGCATCCCGACGCCATCATCGCTATTGCCGCCGCCAAGGATTCGAAGGCGCTGACCAGGGAGATTTTTGGTGACACGATCGGCTGGCTGCCATGGAAGCGTCCGGGCTTCGAACTCGGCCTGTGGCTGGAAAAATTCTGTCTTGAACATCCAAGGGCCAAGGGCGTCATTCTCGAAAGCCATGGCCTGTTCAGCTGGGGCGACACGCCAAAAGAATGCTACGAGACGACGATCTCGGTGATCAATCAGGCGATCGAGTGGTTCGAGCGTCGGTCCGAAGGTTTGCCGATCTTCGGCGGCGAAGCGGTCAAATCGCTCAACGCGCCGGCGCGTCGAGCCGTGGCGGCAAAGCTGATGCCGAGGATCCGCGGCCTGATCTCGCAGATGAGCCACAAGCTTGGCCATTTCGACGATTCGCCTGCCGTGCTCGAATTCGTCAATTCGAAGGATTTGCGCCCGTTGGCGGCGCTCGGCACCTCCTGCCCGGACCATTTCCTGCGCACCAAGATCCGGCCGTTGGTCATCGAGTTCGATCCCAAGGTCCCCGATGTCGATGCCGTGATCGCTCGTCTCGCCGACGACGTGGCGGAGTATCGCGTTGGCTATCAGGCTTATTACGACCGCTGCAAGCATGCGGATTCGCCACCGGTGCGCGATCCGAACGCCGTGGTCTATCTGATGCCCGGCGTCGGCATGTTCACCTTCGCGGGCGACAAGGCGACGGCGCGCATTTCGGGCGAGTTCTACGTCAACGCCATCAATGTTATGCGCGGCGCCTCGACGGTGTCGACCTATGTCGGCCTGCCCGAGCAGGAGGCCTTCGACATCGAATATTGGCTGCTCGAGGAGGCGAAGCTGCAGCGCCTGCCGAAACCGAAGGCCCTTGCCGGCCAGATCGCGCTGGTCACCGGCGGCGCCGGCGGCATCGGCCGGGCGACTGCCAACCGGCTGCTGCGCGAAGGCGCCTGCGTCGTGCTGGCCGACATCGACGAAGCCGCCCTTGCCAGCGCCAATGACGAACTGGCGAAAGCCTATGGCAAGGATTTCGTGCGGCCGCTGGTCATCAATGTCACATCAGAGGACCAGGTGATATCAGGCTTCGCCGAGACCGCGGTCGAGTTCGGCGGCATCGACATCCTGGTGTCGAATGCCGGCCTGGCAACCTCGGCGCCGATCGAGGAAACCACGCTGGCGCTGTGGAACAAGAACATGGACATCTTGTCGACCGGCTATTTCCTCGTTTCGCGGGAAGCATTCCGCTTGTTCCGCGCGCAAAAAATCGGCGGCAACGTCGTCTTTGTCGCCTCCAAGAACGGTCTTGCCGCATCGCCCAATGCCGCCGCCTATTGCACGGCCAAGGCCGCCGAAATCCACCTGGCGCGCTGCCTGGCGCTGGAGGGCGCGGAAGCGCAGATCAGGGTCAATGTCGTCAATCCCGACGCCGTGCTGCGCGGCTCGAAGATCTGGACCGGCGAGTGGAAGGAACAGCGCGCCGCCGCCTACAAGATGTCGACCGACGATCTCGAGGAACATTACCGCTCGCGCTCGATGCTGAAGCGTTCGGTGTTCCCCGAAGACATCGCCGAGGCGATCTATTTCTTCGCCTCCGGCATGTCGGCCAAGTCGACCGGCAACATCGTCAATGTCGACGCGGGCAACGCCCAGAGCTTTACGCGATAAGTGATCACACTTTGAGGTCGGCGCTGCCCCTCATCCGCCTGCCGGCACCTTCTCCCCGTATAGTGACGGGGAGAAGGGAAGCGCTCCAGCGTCGGCGTCCCCCTCTCCCCGTTGTTACGGGGAGAGGGTAAGGGTGAGGGGCAGCGCCGACCGAACGTATTTGGGAGGAAGTGCAGTGTCCGAATTGATCATCTCCGCCGACATCGTCGAAAAGAGCAACGCCGCACGCAAGGCCGATCTCCAGCGCGACTACCAATCGCTCGGCGAGCGCCTCGACCGCCGCGGCATCGCCATCGACACCATCCGCGACAAGGTCGAAAAATTCGCCGTGGCGATCCCCTCCTGGGGCGTCGGTACCGGCGGCACGCGTTTTGCCCGCTTTCCCGGCGCCGGCGAGCCGCGCGACATCTTCGACAAGATCGAGGATTGCGCCGTCATCCGCCAGTTGACACAGGCCACACCCACCGTCTCGCTGCACATTCCGTGGGACAAGGCCGATCCGAAGCGGCTGAAACAGGCGGCCTCCCGCTTCGGCCTCGGCTTCGACGCCATGAATTCCAACACCTTCTCCGACGCCAGGGACCAGGAGCTTTCCTATAAGTTCGGCTCGCTGTCGCATGCCGATGCCGCAACGCGCCGCCAGGCGGTCGAGCACAATCTCGAATGCATCGAGATCGGCCGGACGCTCGGCTCCAAGGCGCTGACGGTGTGGATCGGCGACGGCTCGAATTTCCCCGGCCAGGTCAATTTCGCCAAGGCGTTCGAGCGCTATCTCGACGCGATGAAGGAGATCTACGCCGGACTGCCGGACGACTGGAAGCTGTTCACCGAGCACAAGATGTACGAGCCGGCCTTCTATTCGACTGTCGTGCAGGACTGGGGCACCAACTACATGATCGCCACCGAGCTCGGCGACAAGGCGTTCTGCCTGGTCGACCTCGGCCATCATGCACCCAACGTCAATATCGAGATGATCGTGTCGCGGCTGATCCAGTTCAAGAAGCTCGGCGGCTTCCATTTCAACGATTCCAAATATGGCGACGACGACCTCGATGCCGGCTCGATCGATCCCTACCGGCTGTTCCTCGTCTTCAACGAACTGGTCGATGCCGAGCTTGCCGGCGCCAACGGCTTCGATCCGGCCCACATGCTCGACCAGAGCCACAACGTCACCGACCCGATCGAAAGCCTGATGCTGTCGGCGGTTGAGGTGCAGCGCGCCTACGCCCAGGCACTGCTGGTCGACCGCAGGGCGCTGGAAGGCTTCCAGGACGCCAATGACGCCTTGATGGCGACGCAGGCGCTGAAGATAGCCTATCGCACCGATGTCGAGCCGATCCTCGCCATGGCGCGGCTGAACACGGGCGGCGCCATCGATCCGGTCGCCGCCTACCGCGCCGCCGGTTACCGGGCCAAGGTCGCGGCGGAACGGCCGGCGGTTGCGAGCGGCGGCGGCGGGATCGTTTGATATCGGCCTGAAACAAAAAACCCGCCTCAGGCGGGTCGTTGGCGCGAATCAGCACCATGAATAAATTCCTATCATAGCTGCCGTCATCAGTCAAGTTGAAATTGCCCAGTCGATCCGCGGATGCTCAGAATATATCGCGGCTGTCGCTTCGTGGGTCGTCGTCCACCAGGTGCGATTCGTAAATGCCGGTCCGAGCCGTTCGCCTCCAGGGTCGGGCGAGGTCTCCCGGATTGTTGTTGATATCGACAACGGCAATTGAGGGTATTCCATCCGCTGCACATTGTGCGGCCCATTGGCCGCCAGGAGCAACGATCCCCGAAGGGGCAGTCATGCCATGTCGAGCGAGCACAGAGAAACTGATCCAGTAGCTGTTGCTTGCTGCGTGCCCCTGCGCCTCGGAAGCGAACGACAAGTCATTGGGGGAGGCCCCGCCAGTGGTCGAGAACAGAACACAATCCACATCAAGCCGCTCGTATTCGATGAAAATCTCCGGAAAATGCGTTTCCATCCCTAGCGCGCAGCCGAAGCGGACACCGTCAACTTCGAACGTCACCGGGATTGAACCCGGCGTGTACATAAAGGAGATCTTCGTGTTCGACAGCATGCGCTCGTCGTAACGCGTCACCAGTTCCCCACGATCGGAGACGATATACAGGCTGTTGTGCGGCCGGTGGGGCTGGGTGAGTTGATGCACTGAACCGAAGACCGTCCAGAGCCCGAGCTCGCGCGCAAGCGTCCTCGCAGCATTCAATTCCTCGCGTAGGACAGCCCACTCGAACCGCCCCCAATCGGAAGGACCGACTTCTTCGGGCCCGCTGACCGACATGATGCGCTTGTTCGGGGAGCAGGTCGCGCCCTCTGGAAAATGCACGATTCTCGCTCCCGCCTGATGTGCCTGACGCATCAGGCGTCGCATCTCCAGCCCGCTGGCGCGAAGCGCAGCTATGTCGCGAGGATCATCGCAGAGGCTGGATTGCGCTACAGCCAGACGCAATGACTTGGCTTCAGGAGTCAGGTCGTGCCGCGAACTGCGGCGAACATGCGCGAGAGCGGCGGTGTAGGACTCGCCCGTTTTAGCGGCACGGGCACGTACACGATGTTTGAAGGTTCCGTTTTTCGTCATTGTCAGGCCTTTCACGTCTCGGACGGAGTTCCCCAGCAACCGCTTCCGAAACGATCGGACCAAGACAGCGACCCGAGACTTAAGTCCCTTTGCCTCCGTTTAAGACCGTGCTGAGGAAGGTCTTGGGAGGTTCGGCGGTAGGCCACGCCGGGACCAATGCTGCCGAAGCGGCTCTGATTCGTCAACTTCGGGGGTAACGAAGGTCTGCTTTGGGCCGCGGACCTGCCGAGGCGCTTAGTCAACTGAGCTCGTCGAGGTGATCCCGGAAGCTACGTGGCAATGCCCTCGATCGGAATGAGACTTATAGGATTGATGAAGCGCGCTACGCGAAGCGGCCGGTGAGGCGTGCACCAATCTCTTTCCGTTCCATTGCCATGGACTCAATCCCTCCGACGGGGTCTTCTAGGCACATCCAACGCCCCTCGGAGAACGGCCATGCACCACACAAGCCGAACGCTGATCGCCGTCAGTCTTTCCCTCACCTTGACCTTTGCGCCGCTGGCGGCCGCCTTCGCCGCCTCGCCGCAGCCGGCGAAGGGCGAGCGTGGCATGGTGGTGACCGCCCAGCATCTGGCGTCGGAAGTCGGTGTCGAGGTGCTGAAGAAGGGCGGCAACGCCGTAGATGCTGCGGTCGCCGTCGGCTATACGCTGGCTGTGGTCTATCCGAACGCCGGCAACATCGGCGGTGGCGGCTTCATGACCGTCCGCTTCAAGGACGGCCGCTCGACCTTTCTCGATTTCCGCGAGCGCGCCCCGCTCGCCTCGACGAAAACCATGTATCTCGACAAGGACGGCAAGCCGGTGAAAGGCGCCAGCCTCGACGGCTATCTCGCGGTCGGCGTGCCGGGCTCGGTGGCCGGCTTCGAGACCGCACGGGAAAAATACGGCACGCTGACGCGGCAGGATTTGATGGCGCCGGCGATCGGCTATGCCAAGGACGGCTTCGTGCTGGAGCAGGGTGATGTCGCCTCGCTCGAAGGCGGCGCCGAGCGGCTGGCGAAGGACCCGGCCGCGGCCGCCATCTTCCTGAAGCCGGACGGCAAGCCTTACGCGATCGGCGAGCGCCTTGTTCAGGCCGATCTCGCCGCCTCCCTTTCTGCTATTTCGGAGCAAGGTCGCGATGCCTTCTACAAGGGGACCATCGCCGACGGCATCGTCAAGGCGAGCGCGGAGAAGGGCGGCATTCTGGCCAAGGCGGATTTCGAGACCTACGCGGTCCGCGAGCTCAAGCCGGTGACCTGCAACTACCGCGGCTATGAGATCACCTCCTCGCCGCCGCCGAGTTCCGGTGGCGTCATCATCTGCGAGATCCTCAACGTGCTGGAGGGCTATCCGCTGTCCTATCTCGGCGCCGGTTCCGCCGAAACCGTTCGACTCATGGTCGAGGCGATGCGCCATGCCTATGTCGACCGCAACTCGGCGCTCGGCGATCCCGACTTCGTCGACAATCCGGTCGAAAAACTGCTGGACAAGAATTACGCGAAGGAAATCCGCGAAAAGATCGATCCGTTCCGGGCCGGCGTGTCGCAGGATCTGATGCCGAAGGGTTTTGGCGAGAGCCAGGAGACGACGCATTATTCGATCGTCGACAATGACGGCAACGCCGTCGCGGTGACCTATACGCTGAACGGCTCCTTCGGCGCCGCCGTCGTCGCCGACGGCACCGGCATCCTGCTCAACAACGAGATGGACGATTTCACCCAGAAACCGGGCGTGCCCAATCTCTACGGCCTCGTCCAGGGCGAGGCGAATGCGATCGAGCCGAGGAAAACGCCGCTGTCGTCGATGAGCCCGACCATCGTCGCCAGGGACGGCAAGCCGTTCATGGTCATCGGCAGCCCCGGCGGCTCACGCATCATCACCATCACGCTGGAAGCGATCGTCAATGTCGTCGATCACGGCATGAACATCCAGGAGGCGGTCGATGCGCCGCGCATCCACCACCAGTGGCTGCCCAACACGGTCTATATCGAACCGTTCGGCCTGTCGCCGGATACCGAAAAACTGCTCGCCGGCATGGGCTACCGCCTCGATGTCACTGACGCGACCTGGGGCCAGGCGGCCGGCATCCTGGTCGGCGGTAAGAGCCTGGCCGAAATCGAGAAGGGCGGCGGCGCGCGCTACAACGGCGCCATCGACAGCCGCGCCGCATCCGGCGAGGCGATCGGATATTAGATTTCGTGCCCCCCGGGTCCGTTGAGGTTCAGGTCAGGCCGGCCTCACCTGAATATCGGCAGACCCGTCAGAGGACCAGCGTGACGGTGGACGCGATCAGCATCACGGCCGCGATGCCGACGAACAGGGCATAGATACGCGGCCGGTCGAGCAAGAGCGCATTTCCCGATATCCACGCCGCGGTGGCGCCGCCAAGCGCGTAGAGGAAGCCGTTACGATGCCCAAAGGCCAGGGATGCGGCCATCAGGCCGCCAATGACGAGGGCGCCGAACACGATGATCACGGCGACCGCGTATTTCTCGAAATCGTTGCTGCCCACTGCCGGACCCATCTGGTTCAACGTCGACAGATCGTCAGGGTCGAAGGGGTTGGCCGACCCATATTCGTCTTGACCGACAGGCTCACGCATCTTTCATTCTCCTTGAAGCGGCAACAAATCACCAAGCCTTGCCGAGCGCAACTGGATCGCGCCGGGTTCAAGGCGATCGGCACGGTCTTCAACACTTTCCGGCGACGGCTTGCCACCGGTTTTTTGGATTTATGCCGGATTATCCTGTCGCTCCAGGCGATCTGTCCGACTGGAATCGCCGGACGAGCCGTTCAGCATGCAATGCGTTCGTGAAGGAAAAATGATGCCAGAGCGTCGGACCGGCGGCACGGTTCGACTGGTCCGCCGCTCTGGCTCGACCGGCTCTAGAACTTCATGCTGAGGTTGCCCTTGATGACGCGGCCTTCGCCATAGATGCAGCTGAGGTCGTCATTGCTGCCGCTCTCATAGCACGTCGAGTGGCTGCAGAGCAGGGTCGAGAGGCATGTCGCAGCGACCAGTGTGCCTTGGCCCATGGCCCGTTTCGCGCCGCACGATATGCACTCAACCTCATCTCGATACCCCTCAATGCCTGCGATGCGCACAGCGCCGTTCCAGTCGGCGCAAAATGTTGAGTCTAATAGTCAACTTCAATGTTGACTATTAAAGTCATGTTTAATAGTCAACCGGGCATCGGCGGCGATAACCAGATTCTGGAAACGCGGGCGCAACGAGCTGGAGAGAAATCTAGGACCGTGACCAAGACTCACATCCAGGCGGCCATCCGAATGACCCGGCGCGAGGCGCTCGGACTTTTCGCGCTGCCCTTGACCGCTATTGCGTCCTCGACGGTCGAGGCGAAACCGCTGCGCATCGTCTGCCTGGATGACGGGCTGGCCGAGACCTTGCTGATGCTCGGCGTCAATCCAGTGGCCGTTGCCGGTCGCGACGTCTGGGAGAAATGGGTGGTCGAACCGCCGCTGCCGCCGGAGATCGCCGATGTCGGCACCTTGCTGGAACCCAATCTCGAACTGCTGCAGCAGCTTGCCCCGGACGTCATCCTGGCCATGCCGTATCTCGACGGCATCAAGCCGCTGCTCGAACGCGTCGCGCCGGTGACGACGATCGGGCTCTATACCGAAGCGGGACAGCCCTATCAGCGCGCCGTCGAGGCAACCCGCCAGCTGGCCGGGCTTGTCGGCAAGGAAAGGGAAGGCGAGGCGCTGATCGCGGCGACGGATGCGTATTTTTCAGAGGTTCGCCAGGAGCTGGCGCCACTTTCGGCCCGGCCGATCTATGTCGTCAGCTTCATGGATCCGCGCAATGTGCGCGTCTATGGCAAAAAAAGCCTGTTTCAGGAGGTGTTCGATCGCGTCGGGCTGCGCAACGCCTGGACAGGCGAGACCAACTATTGGGGGTTTTCGACCATCGGCATCGACGGCCTGGCCACATCGAGCGACGCGCGCCTTGCCTATCTCGAACCCTTGCCCGAGGGCGCGGGGGGCACGCTGACCGAAAGCCCGGTCTGGAATGCCATGCCCTTCGTGCGCAACCGCTCGATCATGCGTCTTCCCGCCGTCCTGATGTTCGGCGCGCTTCCATCCGCCACCCGTTTCGCCCGCGTCCTGGCCAAGGCGATGACCGGGGAAGCTGCCCGTGGCTGAGGACGGTGCAGCCCTGGCGAGAGACGGTAAGCTCGCCGGCCGGACATGGCCGCGCGGCACGTTCGGCAATCAGCCGGTGGGCGCGATCCTGCTCTGTGCGATGCTATCGGCGGCAGCGGCGGCGGCAACCGTCTCTAATCTCACTGTTCAGCTGCCGTCGGCACTTTGGCTGCAATCGCTCACCGCCCCCGACATCGAGGACATGCGGCAGGTTCTCATCCACTATGCCTTCCTGCCCAGGCTTGCGGTCAGCCTTTTGTGTGGTGCCGCGCTTGGGCTTGCCGGAACCGTCCTGCAGCAGGTTCTGCGCAACCCGTTGGCGTCGCCGGAAACCGTCGGCGTCTCGGCAGGCGCCCATCTGGCGCTGGCCTTGGCGACGCTCCTGGCACCCTCCCTGCTCGCCTTCGGCCGCGAATGGGTGGCGCTGGCCGGTGCCTTCGTCGCCATATCAGCCGTCTTCGCCCTGTCCTGGCACAAGGGCCTGTCGCCGCTTTCCGTGGTGCTCGCGGGGCTGGTCGTCAGCCTCTATGCCGGCGCGATCGGGGCGGCCCTCATCGTGCTGCGGCACGAATGGCTGGCCAGCCTGTTCATCTGGGGCGCCGGTTCGCTCGGCCAGCAGGACTGGACAACGACGCTTTGGCTGTTGCCGCGCATCGGCGCCGCGGCGGTCGCGATCGGCTTGATGGTGCGGCCGCTGACCCTGCTTGGCCTCGACGATGAAGGCGCGCGCAGCCTCGGCGTTCCGCTTGGCGTTTATCGCTTCGCCGGGCTGGCTGCTTCCGTCGCGCTCACCGCCTTCGTCGTCGCCGCCGTCGGCGTGATAGGCTTCGTCGGCTTGGCGGCCGCCTCCCTTGCCCGCATCGGCGGTGCGCGCCGGCTGAGCCAGCGGCTGGTCATGGCGCCGCTCATCGGTGCATCACTTCTGTGGGCCGCCGACCAGGCGGTGCAATTGGCGACCGGGCCGCAGGGCGACCTGCTGCCGACCGGTGCGATCACCGCCCTTCTTGGCGCGCCATTGCTGCTGTGGCTGCTGCCCCGCCTTGCCCTTGGCCTGGAGGTCCCGGCGCTCACCGCGGAGCGCCTGCCCAGAATAGGCCGGCCCGGCCTTGTGCTGGCGGCAATCGGCCTGTCCCTGCTTCTGCTGCTCGGGCTGGCCTTGCTCTATGGGCCGGGGCCGCATGGCTGGACAATCGCCTTCGGTGATGAGCTGCAGCCCTTGCTGGCATGGCGGTGGCCCCGCGTGTTCGCCGCGTTTGCCGCCGGCGCGATGCTGGCGCTTGCCGGGCTGATGATGCAGCGGCTGACCGGCAATCCGATGGCGAGCCCCGAGGTGCTCGGCATCAGCGCCGGTGCGGCGCTCGGCATGATGGTGGCGCTGTTCGCGCTCTCCGATGCGGGCCGCCCGGCCCAGACCGCGGCGGCGACCGTCGGCGCCTTCGCCGCTCTGCTGGTGACGCTGGCCATCGGGCGGCGCGCCGCCTATGCGCCGGAGCGCCTGCTGCTGGCCGGCGTGGCTTTGACGGCGCTGTTCGACGCGCTGATTCTGGTGCTGACCGCCAGCGGCGACCCGCGCGCCGTGAAGCTCCTCAACTGGCTGACCGGCTCGACCTATGGCGTCGATGCCGGTGCCGCGCTTCTGACCGGCGCCATCGCAATTGTCCTGTTGCTTCTCGCCTCGCTTTTCATGCGCTGGCTGGAGATGTTGCCGCTCGGCTCCTCCGCCGTTCAGGCCCTTGGCATCGATGTGCCCAAAACCCGGCTTCTCGTGCTGCTGATGGTCGCTGCGCTCACGGCCGCGTCGACGCTGATCGTCGGGCCGCTGACCTTCATCGGCTTGATGGCGCCGCATCTCGCTCGCCGCCTTGGGCTGGCCCGCGCGCTGCCGCACGCCGCCGGCGCGGTACTGGCCGGGGCGATGATCATGGTCGCCGCCGACTGGATCGGCCGCACCGCCATCTTCCCGCTTCAGATTCCGGCTGGGCTCGTCGCCACGCTGATCGGCGGACCCGTGCTGATGTGGTTGCTGCGCCGCCGCTGACGCCCTCATTCCAGTGCAAGAGATGCTCATGTCCGAATTGATTTCGACGCCCGCTCTGATCGCCGACACCACGGTCCACGATCTTGTCCCGCGCATGACGGCGCTCCCTATCGGATATTTCTGCACGTGCCGGCAAAGTCAGCGCCGCGGGCCGGCTGGCCGGTTCTCTACATGACCGACGGCAACGCTTTGATCGGCACCGCGCTCGATGCCATGCGCGCGCAGGGGAGAAGGTGGCCGGCGCCACTTTTGGGGGGGCGTTGGGGTAGGTTGCCTGATCGGCGCCGGCCTAGCGGAAATCAGGTCCGCCGCAAGAAAACATAACATGCACGACAAAGGATGACAGTGGTGTGATCACGTAAGACTGTTCGCGCTTTCCCAACGCGGTGCACCACGGTGGTTTCATTCAGTGTTCAGCCAATGGCGGTACTGTCCATCGCTGGCCCCGGGTAGAGTTTGCGCTCCATGGCGGCTTTCGCCTTTGGCCAGTCGTCGGCCGTGATCGCATAGCGTGCGAGGTCGCAGTCTCTTCCGTGGACCTGTCTCGCGCTCCTGGCGATGCCCTCCAGAGTGAGCCCGGATTTTTCCATCGCCCGCCTCGCGGCGATGTTTTCCGCGGACGTTTCAGATTCCCAGCGGCGGAAGCCGCATTCATCGAACGCGCGGACCATGGCGAGGTAGGTTGACTCCAGCGAAGCAAGTGTCCCGGCAAGCGATCGAGACTTGACGACGCGGCCGGATTCTACCGTTCGGTGGTTCAGATCGATCGAGCGGTAAGCGCGGATGCCAAGCGCCCTGCCATCCCTAACGATCGCATAGATATCCGATGTGGCCGGGCGGGAGAGCAATCTGTCGATCAGAGACCGTTTTGCGCCGGGTTTCGTCATCTGGTTCAAGTGCCCGACGAACTGGCTCTCCGACGAGATGATCGGCCAGTTCATGAATCCCACATAGTCATTCAATTCCGTACCGCCTAACGCCTCCCAAAGCTGCGGGCCGTGCTTCCTCGGGTCCAACATTTCGTTGATGACATAACGGCCTATCATCGGGGTTCGCGGTAACGGCAATGCTGCTGTCATCGTCGAAGCTAATCCTAGTTCCGCGTCAGAGGGAAGCCGGGTACAGAACACGGTCGAGATCCGCGTCGGCGGCAGGGGCGCCAGTCAACGCCGATCGAGTTCACAGGGGCTTTGAATTTGCTGGAAGAAATATGGTGCCCAGAGGCGGATTCGAAGCGAAGGAAATCTGGCTTTGTTTCCAAATAGTTGACGCCCACACAAGAGCAGGGATAGCCAACAAAAATACCAACAAAATATTTCTGTGGATTGGTTCGGTTCCCGGAAATCGCTCTATTCGCTCAATGCCATCGCATCCCAACCTTATCTCAGAAGCGGAGCGTTGAGCAAGTCGCAGGTCCGCTGCTGCCTCCAATTTCCCCGAGATCTGATCGCCCTTACCACTTGAAGATGGCGGCGAGAGCGTCTTTCGACTTGACGCTTACGTCCTTGAAAATATTGAACTTTTCGCGGCATTTGTTACACAGTCTGTTACACGGCTACAGCGTTAATTTAAGCTCTCGGCATCTGAGCTCGCGCGCCCGAGCATCGACCTAATCCGATACTGGCTCGGGGCATCGTTGCTCCCGGAGCTTCAGCGTAGTCTCGCAAAAATTCCCAAGCCGCTTCGGGGCTGACGAGTCTGCGAAGCCGACGAGCGATAGGCAATACCGAGACGCAGACATTACGTGACGGCACTTGATATTGCAGTGCAGCAAGCGTAGAGCACCGCCCGCTTATGGGAGTGTCGTCCATGGCCCTTACCAATGCTGGTAACGAGGCAGAACCTGTCGAACAATCGAGCCATTCTGAGGTCGAGCAGCACAGCACCAAGGTGCTGATGCTGGGCGCGTTGGGCGTGGTTTACGGCGATATCGGCACCAGCCCGATCTATGCATTCCGAGAGGCGTTGCACGCATCGGCCGGTGGCAACGTCGCCAACCGTGGCGACATCCTCGGCGTACTCTCGCTGATCATCTGGTCGCTGACGATCACCGTCACCATCAAATACATCATGTTCGTGCTCCGTGCCGACAATCGCGGCGAGGGCGGGGTGCTGTCGCTGATGGCGCTGGCGCGCAACAGTTTCCCGACGCGCTCGGCGGTGATCCTCGGCATCGGCATTGTCGGCGCGGCGCTTTTTTTCGGCGACGCAGTCATTACGCCGGCGATCTCGGTGCTGTCGGCGGTCGAAGGTATGAATGTCGTCACGCCGACCTTCCAGCCCTATGTGGTGCCGCTGACACTGGCCATTCTGGCGGTCGTGTTTGCGGTACAGCGGTTTGGCACCGGCGGCGTAGGATTGGTGTTCGGGCCCGTTACCGCGCTGTGGTTCCTGGCCATCGGCCTTTCCGGCCTCAACCACATCATGGACGACCCGGAAATCCTGCTGGCAATCAGCCCGCATTATATCGTGTCATTCCTGATCAACTCGCCCGAAGTCGCCTTCGTCACGGTTGGTGCGGTTTTTCTCGCCGTCACCGGCGCTGAGGCGCTCTATGCCGACCTCGGCCATTTCGGGCGCAAGCCGATCGTGCTTGCCTGGCTGGCCATCGTGTTTCCTTGCCTGTTGCTCAACTATGTCGGGCAAGGCGCCTTCGTGCTGGCGAATGGCGGTGTCGTCGGTCATCCCTTCTTCGAGATGAACGAAGGCCGGATGCTTATCCCGATGGTGGTGCTGGCGACGGCGGCGACCGTGATCGCCAGCCAGGCGGTGATCTCCGGCGCTTTCTCGCTGACCAGGCAAGCAGTGCAGCTCAACATGCTGCCGCGCCTGGAAATCCTGCATACGTCGGAAAGACAATCCGGCCAGATCTATATGCCGCGCGTCAACATGCTACTGGCGCTCGTGGTGATGCTGCTGGTGGTCGGCTTTGGCGAATCTAGCAAGCTTGCCTCGGCCTACGGCATTTCGGTGACAGGCAACATGCTGGTGACGAACATACTGCTTTATGTCGTCATGACGCGCATCTGGAAATGGCCGCTCGGCGTCGCGATAGCCTTAATGGCGGTGTTCGTCTTCATCGATACCGGCTTCTTTGCAGCCAACATCGTCAAGGTATTCGAAGGCGGCTGGGCCTCGCTTGCCATTGCCGCAGTGATCGTGATGACCATGTGGACTTGGATAAGAGGCACCAGGTATCTATTCGACAAGACGCGCAGGAACGAGATTCCGCTCGATTCCCTTGCAGGCAATCTGTTGAAGAGGAAACCGCAGCTGATGTCCGGTACGGCCGTGTTCCTGACCAGCGATCCCGCCAGCGCGCCGACCGCGTTGATGCACAGCCTGAAGCACTACAAGGTGCTGCACGAACAGAATGTCATCCTCTCGGTGGTGACGGCGCAACAACCCGTCGTGCCCGACAGTGACCGGGTCAAGATGGAAACGATCAACGAGCTGTTCATGCGGGTGACGCTGACCTTCGGCTATATGGAGCAGCCCAATATCCCGCGCGCGCTGGCGATCTGCCGCAAGCAGGGCTGGAAGTTCGACATCATGACGACCTCTTTCTTCCTGTCGCGGCGCTCGCTCAAGGCCTCGCCCAATTCCGGCATGCCGGTCTGGCAGGACAAGCTGTTCATCGGGCTGGCGCGCACGGCGGCCGACGCAACGGAATATTTCCAGATCCCGACCGGACGCGTCGTCGAGATCGGAACACAGGTGGCGATTTAGTGCATGCCGCAGTTCAGCAGCTGAGAAGCCACTTGAGCGTGTCCATAGAAAGCGCCTCACTGAATACCAAACATCCCCATCCTCTGTTTGGTACGTTTCCAACTCTTGATATCTTGGAATTGACCAAGGATCGCTGCTTGGGTTCTGTCTCGGGAGGCGCGACTTCGGTGAGCAGAACTCTAGCAGCCCTTTCCCAGACTCTCCGCATGAATCGGAGTAGCCTGCTTCCATCGGCGATTTACATGTGGCATCGCCGTTGAGCGACGGCCACCCTTCCGCCCTAATGGGAGGAACAGCTATGGTCAGTAACACCAGCTCAATGAGTGGCATTGCCTATCCCAGCGACCTGGCTTTGTTGAAGCAGGTCTTTGATCGTGTCTGCGCCGAGGCAGGTATCTCCGTTAGTAGCATGCAGGCGGAGCGCCTGAGCGTGAGCGTAATGGCACTGTTCTCGGACGGCGAGTTCGATGAGGCCGTTCTTTATGAACGCCTTAAGCTTGATGCCCGCTCCTTGCCCAGAACGGGCAGCGTATGACCTCCGATCATCAGGAAGTCCTCACGAGCCTTGTAGCTCGTTATGAAACCGTAGTGTCGATACAGGACCGGATCGTTGAGCACGACCGGCGTTTCGGGCCTAGCATCCGAATTGGATGAAGTCCTACTGGAGCGGCTGCTCGTCTCGTTACGGAAGGCCCGCGTCGCCCTGGAGCTGGGCGGTGATCAGGGTGGATTTGCGGCGATAGCGTTCCTCGACGATTTCGAACAGATGGAAGCGCTGTTGGTCGGTGAGGCTGTGAGTTCCGAAGTCATCGAGGATGAGCAGTTGCGCGCGGGTGAGTTTGTCGATGAGGCGTGGGAAGCGGCCATCGAGACGAGCGAGCGCCAAATCCTCGAACAGGCGCGGCACGCGCACATAGAGCACGGAATGATCGAGCCGTGCCGCTTGCCGTCCGAAGGCGCAGGCCAGCCACGACTTGCCGGTTCCGGTCTGGCCGGTGACGATCAGGTTCTCATGAGTTTTCAGCCATTTGCCCTGGGCGAGCGCCATGGTGCTGCGCCGGTCGAGTCCGCGCGGCGCGGCAAAGTCGATGTCCTCGATGCAGGCTTCGGGAAAGCGCAGCCTGGCTGAGGCGAGCCGGTTCCGGACGCGCTTGTCGGCCCGCATGGCGACCTCGCGGTCGAGCATCAGGCCGAGCCACTCGTCACGGCTGAGTTCGTTGGCGTTGTTGCGTTCGGCCAGTTCGCGCCAGGCGGCAGCCATGCCGGCCAGACCGAGGGCCTGCATCTGGTCGAGGGTAGGGTTCGTCAGCATTCTTTCTTTTTCCTTCACGGTAATAGGTGGAGCCGCGGATGTTGGCGTCTGGGGTGTCGGCTTTGCCGGTTCTGCGGAGCTGGCCCGGTCGAGGCCGGCTTTGAGGATGGCGGTGACGGAGGAGTAGGCGATCGCGTTGATCAGCAGCGCCCGCTCGCAGGCGGCATCGAGACGCTCCGGCCCATAGCGCGGCGCCAGCGACAGGATGCCCATGGCCGAGCGATATCCCTGTTCCGGATGCGGCCGGTCGCGCATCATGCGCTCGACCAGGATGGCGGCGTTGGGGCCGATCCTGGCCGCCCTGCTGATCAGGCTGGCCGGCGTGGTGTTGGCGTAGCGCTGGTGCGCCTTGGGCATGTGTTCGTTGACGGTGACATGGCCGGAACGCTGTGAGCGACGGACATGGCTGGCGACACGCTGGTGATCGTGGAAGATCTCGACCACTCGATGCGTGAGCCGCACCTCGACGGTGCGCCCGATCAGCCGGTGCGGCACCGAGTAAAAGGTCTTGTCGACCTCGACATGGTAGTCAGGATGGACCTTCGCCGACTTCCACTCGGCGTATTCGAACGGTGCCGCCGGCAGCGGCTTCAAGGCAGCCGCTCGATCTCCCCGAACAGTTCGCGGCGGCTTTGGCCGACATGGCGCATCGGCCGGTTGTTCAGCTCCTCGAGCAGTTCGGCGATCGCCGCGTTGAGCTCGGCGATCGAGAAGAAGGATCGGTTCCTCAGCCGCGCCAGAATCCAGCGCTCGACAATCAGCACCGCGCCTTCGACCTTGCCCTTGTCGCGCGGCTTGCGGCTGCGGGTCGGCAGGATGGTGGTGTCGTAATGCTCGGCCATCGCGGCAAAGGTCGCGTTCAGCGTCGGCTCGAACCACAGCGTCTTGACGACACCGGCCTTCAGGTTGTCGCACACGATCGCTCTGGTGACGCCGCCGAAGAAGGCGAGCGCTCGCACCTGGCCCTCGATCCAGTCCGGCAGCTTCTGGCTGGAGCTGGCAAAGGCGAAGGTCAGATTGGAGGCGCCCAGCACCGCGACAAAAATGTGCGCCGGGTAAATGATGCCGGTCGCCGGATCGATCACCGGCACCGTCTGCCCGGCATAGTCCGTCTGCATCACCGCGCCCGCCGCATGCCGGTTGCGGAATGTCGCGCTCGTCCGGCGCTCGAAAGCGGCGAAGTGCTCGCAGAACCAGGTGTAGCCGTAGCCGTCGGGGTTGGCGGCGCGATACTCCTGCCACAACAGCGTCAGCGTCACCCCCTTGCGCTTCAACTCCCTGGCGATCAGCGCAAAGTTCGGTTCGCTTAGGTCTTGCGGCGGACGACCGGCACGGCCAAACAGCAGCCGCTCAAGTGTCGCGTCGTCGTGCGATATCGCTGGCTCGCCTCGTGACCGATCGGGATAGGAGCGATGCAGTCTTTCTGGGGCGGATGAAGGAACCTTTGACACGGTTCGGAATACACCGCGTCGTGACGCAATATGCCGCCATGGCGAGAAAAACCGTGCCGACCGTGGCCACGAAGCGCGTCAGGCCGTGGCCACGAAGCGCGTCAGCCCCATACGATTCGTCACACGACAGCCGTCCACCTCCTGCGTGCCGGCGTCGATATCGACACGATCCGCGCCTGGCTCGGCCATGTGTCGTTGGACACCACGCACATCTACGCCGAGGTTGATCTGGAAATGAAGGCAAAGGCGTTGGCCAAGGTTGAAGTCAGCGGCTTGAAAGAGCCCCCACGGCAGCGATCTCTGCCGTCATTAATGGCATTCCTGAAAGCCCTGTAGCGAACTACCATCGCCGTTCTTCTTATGTGGCGGCTTGGGCCAAGGAAATCACTGACATCCTTGGCTCATCCCCCGGAGACGCAACATAAATTTGGCCGCAACATAACAGGTGAAGTGTTATGCCGAACATATTAGCCGCTTCTGCGAACTCTTTCGCAGTTTCGAGCAGCGGCTTTCGCCGATGATGCGCCAGGAGCATGCGGCCGGCGACAAGGTCTTCGTCGACTATTCCGGCAAGAAGATCCCGATTGTTGATCGCAAGACCGGTGAGATCCGCGAGGCAGAGATCTTCGTGGCAGTGCTCGGCGCATCCAGCTTCACCTTTGCGGAGGCAACTTGGACGCAAACGCTCCCGGACTGGATCGGCTCGCATGTCCGGATGTTTCGTTTCTTCGGAGGCGTTCCCCGGCTGATCGTTCCCGACAATCTGAAGTCGGGCGTCAGCAGCGCCAGCTTCTACGACCCCGAGATCAACCGCAGCTAGGGGAGGGGATTTCGTTGACCATCGGCCGGCAGAGGAGCGGGCCGAGCGTTTCGTGACATGACCGAACGGAATTTCGTCCGGCTGCGCAAAAAGGTGCCCTGTCGAGACTTACTTGTTAGCAGGGACGAACTCGTGAAGAGTTAAACGACTGATAAGGCAACATTATCATTCGTTTTATGATGCCGACAAGCACAGCGCTTTCTGCGCAAATAGATTGCTAAAAGCGCCGTCATGACTCATCGTGCTTGCGATGATTCTGCGACCCAACCCCTCTCTGTCTCGCCGTGGCGTGCTTGGCGGCGCCTCTTCGATCGCACCGATGGCAACGGTGCCGACCTGGGTTGCGCGGGGCCGCCCTCGACACCCAAACGGTTGCGGGACAAGGCATCGAGGACATTGCAGTCACGGCCGGCGCCGCCATCGGCGCGCTCGATGCGGTGGTCCGCCGGCAGGAGCGGTGGGCCGGCGCCTGGCGGCAGCGCCTGGCGCTTTCGGCGGCTGCGGTCACGGCACGGCAGGCAGGGCGCGTCGAGGACGAAGCGGCCTTGCGCGATGCCGTATTGCTCACAAGACCGGGCGGCAATGTCGGTCCCGCCGGCCTTTTCTTTCTTGCTTGGCGGCGGCTGGCATCTCGGCCAGCGGACGATCTGCTAACGGAGAAAAATGTCGCGGCGGTGCTGGAAGATCTAGGTCTCACGCTCAACGATGAGGCGGTCAGCGATCTGACGGACGATCTGCGACAGCTTGCCGCCAACACCGGCACGGTCGAAACGCTGGTCGGGGCCTTCGCGGCCGCGGAGCGTTACGGCCTCCGGCGCGTTCTCGGAGCCTGGCTTGCCGATGTCTTGCTCGCGCAGCGGCTAGGCTGGACACATGCAATCCCTTTGTTGGGCGCCAAAGCGACCTTAGTTGTGGGTACGTGCCGGGCGCGTCGACCAGTGACTGCCGCTCTGGCTGCCGGCGCCGAAACGGAAGCCGATTGGGCCAAAAGCCTGCTGGCCGCGCAGGCGCGCGCTGCGCTGCGCGCCATTGATCTTTTCGCCGAACTTGAGCGCCGGGCGGACCGGCTGCTTGCGGTTGCGCCGAAACTCAGGGCCAAGGCGGCGGACGTCGTCGTGGAAAAAGCTGCTCTCTGACGACGCGATCGTCGCCTCAGAACAAATCGCCGGCATGAGCGATCGCGGCCTGCGCCGCCTGTTCGACCGGCTGGTCGAGCTCGGTGCCGTGCGTGAATTGTCCGGCCGCGCTACCTTCCGCATCTACGGGCTGTGAAGACAATGGCGGAGAGTGCACGTAGGCGAGGAGGGAGCCGGCCAGATGACCGTCGATCAGCTGACCAGCTGTTTGACCGGGAACTGGATCATCTGCCGCCGGAAGCGCGTTGGCGTGAATGGATGCACCGGGTCGAAGCAACGATCTTCGCCGCTAGCGAGCCGGTCGACCGCGAAATGCTCGCCCGCATCGTCGGGAAAAGCTGCAGCATTGATCTTCTCATCGACGACATCCGCGAGGAGCTGCGCGGCCGCCCTTACGATCTGGTTTCGGTCGCCGGCGGCTGGAAACATTTGACCCGGCCTGCCTATGCAGACGCCATCCGTGCTGCTGTAGGTGGAAGTGGGAAGACGGCCGACCTTACGCAGTCGGAGGTTTTGGTGCTGATGTGCATCGGCTACTTCCAGCCGATCACCCGCGCCGAACTGTCGTCTTTCTTCGGCAACGAGATCAGTCGCGATTTTATTGGTCATCTGCGCGGTGCCGGCCTGATCGCTTCCGGTCCGCGCAGCCCAACGCCGGGCGCGCCCTACACCTATGTGACGACAAAAGAATTCCTGCTGGAGTTCGGGCTCGACACGCTGCGCGACCTGCCGGATTTCGAAGCCCTCGAGGACGCTGGACTGCTCTCGAAGGAGAAGCTACTCGCAGGTGATATCATGCCAGGATTATACAACGACGAGGAAGAGCATGCTTAGCGTCGGCACTGATGAATAATACGCTGCCTGGCCGGTGGCCGCAGTTCGCGGCGTCCTCAACAGGATCTACGACCGGGGTTCGCGAGATGACGTGAGGAGACGCTGTCGGGCGTGGGGCGTTGCCTAGAAAATGGTGGGGGGAAATATGCCTGTAGCTCGTATTGAACGTGTCATTGGCGGTTTGGTAACCGCGTGGGCCGAGCCCGGTTCTGATGGCTACTTTGCCTGCCATCACTTTGGATCTAACGTGCATCCAGCCCACCTCTCCAGTTTGGATGAGGTGGCGGATTTCCTACGTTCGCATCTCGGCAGCGGTGTTCGCATGAACCCCGGCTGGGTCAAGATTGTACGGAACATCCACATCGATGGGGTTTTGCTCCGCTGATCGGCGCGAGCCGTTCTGGAGAGCCAAAAACGCCGGTGGCGGTGAATGATGGGTCACTCGCAGGCGCGCTGCCTGGTGTGAAGTTGTATCCATCGAGAGTGCTATTTAAGCCGCCGGACGGACCCTGGATAAGCAAATCATCCCAAGAAAAATCCTAGACAAATCATGAGACGGCGCTTCTAATTGCTGAGCCGACCGAAATAGCGGGTTGCGCATGTCTCTCAGTGCTTTGGGGGTTATTGCGAGAGACAGATTGCAATTCTGAACTCTGTTATAACGGCAAGGATACCCAGGGTTTGGGGGAGGGGATTTCGTGATTATCGCGGATAATGAAACCGCCATCGACTACCTGTATTACGAGACGGTCGCTAAAACGGTCGTCAAGCTGATCAGGCAGAAGTCGAAGGAACCGTTGACGATCGGGTTGCACGGCGACTGGGGAGCGGGCAAATCCAGCACGCTGCTGATGATTGAGTCGGCATTCAAGGGACAGACAGACACCCTGTGTGTCCGGTTCAACGGCTGGCTGTTTGAGGGATACGACGACGCGAAGGCGGTGCTGATCGAGACGATCGTCGCAGCCCTCCTCAAGGAGAGGTCCGGGATCGCCAAGGTGGCGGACAAGGCCTGGGACGTCCTGAAGGCCGTCAACTGGATGAAGGCCGCCCGCACCGCAGGCAGCCTGGCGTTCACCATGGCGACCGGGATCCCCGGTCCGGACCTGATCCAGGGGATTGGTTCGATCGCGGGCAAGGTGATTAGCGATCCCAAGGCCTACCTGACCGGCGACGTGTTCAACAAGGTCATGGACGGTGCGGCGGAGCATTTTAAGGAGGCCGCACCTTCCGAGACGACGCCGCAACGGATGCACGCCTTTCGCGAAGACTTCGAGGAGCTGCTGGAGCGCGCCAAGGTCGACCGGCTGATCGTCTTGATCGACGACCTCGATCGATGCCTCCCGCAGACGGCGATCGCCACGCTGGAGGCTATCCGCCTGTTCTTGTTCGTGCCGAACGCGGCGTTCGTCATCGCCGCTGACGAGGGCATGATTGAATATGCCGTGCGCAACCACTTTCCCGATCTCCCGGCGGCGGCGGGGCCTACAAGCTACGCGCGCAACTACTTGGAAAAACTGATCCAGGTTCCGTTCCGCATGCCGGCACTTGGCGCGTCGGAGACCTTGGTCTATCTCACCTTGCTGCTCTATCTGGCCTCCGGCGTCAGCGACAGTTCGGTGGAGTTCAAGAGCCTGCTCGAGGTGGCGCGCAAGGCCTTGCAGCGGCCCTGGCTGGGCACCGGCTTCGACCGAGACAAAATCAAGGCGAGGCTGGGGTCCATACCCTCCGATCTGGATGCCGCCCTGCAGCTTGCGGCGGAGATTACGCCGATCCTAACCGAGGGCGCCCACGGCAATCCCCGGCAGATCAAACGCTTCGTCAACACCATGGCCCTGCGCGTCGAGATCGCCAGCGAGCGCGGCTTCCAGGACGATATCAAGCAATCCGTCTTGGCCAAGCTGATGTTGGCGGAGCGATTCGCCCCGGAACTGTTCAACGCGATCGCCCGCGACGCGTCCGCTGACGGCTCCAAGACCATCTCGATCCTCGAGCGGAAGGTGACCTCGAAGGGTGGCAAGGACGCCGATGATGATCCCATGGCCGACTGGCCCAACATCGAGTGGGTCAAGCGCTGGGCGGCGATCACCCCGCCGCTGAACGGCATCGACCTGCGGCCCTACGTGTTTGTCAGCCGCGACCGCAGGACGTCCGCCGGCATCGGTGTCGCCGGCGGCCCCGTGGAAGCCATGATCGAGCGGCTGGCGACGTCGACTCTCGGCGTCACGCAGGTGACGAAGGCCGAGGTGGCTGCGCTCACGCCCGAAGATGCCAACCGGGTGTTCCAGGGCCTCGTGACGAAGATTGATCAGACCGAAGATCTCGGCAAACGGCCGCCGGCGGCCGAGGGTCTGGCGCGCCTTTGCGGAGACCGGCCGGAACTGCGCGAACCGCTGGTTGCATTCCTCGGACGACTGCCGGTGAGCAAGATCGGCGGGTGGGTGGTTAGCGGCTGGGGTGTGGCGGTTGAGGGTCCGCAGGCGCAAGAGTTCGCCGAGCTCGTGGGAGAGTGGGCAACGCAGACCTCGAACAAGCCACTGAGCGTCGTCGCGTCGCTGCAGCTGAACCCGAAGTCGAAGAGAAAGTAACATGGGAACCTCCGGCACCAAGCCCAGTTCCCCCCGGGCGCTGCTCCCAACCTGGGTGGACGACGTCGCCGCGTCGACCCCGTCGGCCCCGCCCCTTCCGACACCGCTTCCCGTGCCCGCCCCGCCGGGGCAGCCCGGAGCAACTCCGGTTCCTGCCCCGTCGGGCACACCGCCGAACCCGGTTCCCGTGCCACAGCCGCTGCCCCCGCTGGCGTCACCGGCGGCGGGCAAGCCACTCGGCTCCGCTCGCTCGGATTTCTCCCGTGCGGCCCGCTCGCGCGGGGGTGGCGGCAGGGACCTGAGGCGCGCCGCCGGCAAGTACGTCAGAGCCATGGGCGGTGCACGCAACGCTGCCCGTGCCATGGCGCCGTCCCGCAGGGTGATGACTGGCCTGGGACAGCTGTTGGGTCAGGTGGCGCAGAACGGCCCGGCTGCGGCTCTGCGGTTCTTCAACCTGCAGAGCCTCGTCGGCGCCCCGATAGCCGACGTCTTCCTCGCCCTCACGGACCTCCTGTGCCCTGACGGCGGGACGATTGATGAGGCCATTGCGAGGAACGCGATGCTCGAGACCGTGGGCGAGCTCGGCGCGGCGGGAGATCTGCCTTTCGATGGCGCCACGCCCGACGTGCTGGACGCCGTGTTCACCGGTGCGCTCGCACGCTCGATCGAGACCAAGCTGTTCAACGAGATCGGGGGCAGGTCCATACGGCTCCCGACCGACGTTGCCGCGGTCGAGATCATTCAGAGGACGCTGCACGACTTCATCCAGGGCACCGTCCGCGATCGCTTCGCGGCTGCGGGCGGCACGCTGGCGTCAGTTCCCTACGCGGGCGTCGAGGCCTTCGTCCAGGCCATCTACGAGCAGTCCTTCGAACTGATCCGCATCCTGGGGGATAGCGCATGAGACGTTTCGTGTTTGTCGGCCGCCTGGGTGCGGCGGATAACGGGGCCGTGCCGGTCGTCCAGCCGGACGCGACGCCGGTGACGGTCCAGTTCGTGGCCGCGAACAAGCGGCTCGATTACGGCATCGGCAACGCGCTGCAGACGTTGGCCGACCTCGGTCTCCGGCGGACGGAAACCGCGATCGACCTCGTCATCGTCGCCGCCATGGTCAACGCGGCCGACACCCGCGTCTCGCGCTCCGCGAATGCACAGGACGGCTGGACCCGGGAGCTGGACCTAGTGGTGCCGGTGCGTGAGCCTGACTTGTGGGCGGCGCAGGGAGCGTTGCTCGCCCGCACTCTCAGGTTCTTGACGGGCGACCATTGGCGTATCGTGTTCAGGGCACGGCCCGCACCCTTTGCGACGATCGCAACGGCGCGGCCGTCGCTGGGCCTCGCCGAGCCGGACGAAGTGTGTCTGTTCTCCGGCGGTCTGGACAGTCTCGTCGGGGCGTTGGATTTCCTGGCCGGGGGCGGGAAGCCGCTTCTGGTGAGCCATTACTGGGATTCGGAGACGAGCAAGGCGCAGACGTTGCTGCTGGACTTGCTGCGCAAGAATTACAAAACAAACGAGCCGTTGTCCCTGCGGGCGCGCCTCGGCTTCGACCGCAACCATGTCGACACCGGCGAGGTGGAAAACAGCCAGAGGGGGAGATCCTTCCTGTTTTTCGCGTTGGCCATTTTGGCGGCTTCGGGGCTGACGTCTGACGCCCCGGTCCGCGTGCCCGAGAACGGCCTGATCGGCCTCAACGTACCCCTCGACCCGCTCCGCCTCGGTTCGCTCAGCACCCGCACCACTCACCCATTCTACATGGCGCGCTTCAACGAGTTGATGCGGGGGCTTGGCATCGCCCGGCGTCTGGAAAACCCCTATCGCCACGTGACCAAGGGTCAGATGGTCAGGGATTGCGAGGATCCGGCGCTGTTGCGACGGGCCATTCCCTCGTCGATGTCGTGTTCCTCGCCGGCGAAAGCCCGCTACAGAGGCCTGCCACCGCAGCACTGCGGAACGTGCGTCCCCTGTCTGATCCGCAGAGCATCCCTGGCAGCCGGCCTGGACGCGAACGAGTCGGATACGACACCCTATGTGGTGAAGGATTTGGCGGCGCGTCGTCTCGATACGCTCGAGGCCGAGGGCGAACATGTGAGGTCGTTTCAGCTGATGGCGGAGCGGTTACGGCGGAATCCGCGGGCCGCAAAGGCCCTCGCGCGCATCCCCGGTCCGCTGACCGACGAGCCGTCCGAGATTGACGACTATGTTGACGTCTTCGTGCGAGGGATGCAGGAAGTGGCCCATTTCCTCGAACCCGTCAGGGCGAAGCCTAGCTGAGCATGTCTGCACCACGCCTCGTCGATTTCCACTGTCACCTGGACCTGTATCCAGATCCGGCCGCGGCTATAAGAGCCTGCGAAGAGGCTAAGGTGGCGACGCTCGCGGTGACGACGACGCCGAAGGCGTTCAGGCAGAACATGAACCTTGCAAAGGGCGCCGAGTTTGTGCGCATTGGGCTCGGCATTCACCCGCATCTTGCCGAGCAGCGCTGGACCGAACTGCCCCTGTTCGAGGCGCTGTTGCCCGAGACGAGGTATGTCGGCGAAGTCGGTCTCGATGCGAGCCCCGCACACTACCGCTCGATCGATCGTCAAGTCGACGTCTTCAGGCGTATTCTAACCTCCTGCCAGAGGGCGGGGGACAAGATCCTCTCCGTGCATAGCGTCCGCACGGCGTCGAAGGTTCTCGACCACATCGAGGAGCTGCTTCCCAAGGGCAGTGGCAAGGTGGTGCTGCACTGGTTCAGCGGATCGGTCGCAGACGCGCGGCGGGCTGCGGCTCTCGGGTGCTATTTTTCCGTCAACCAGGCCATGTTCAGGTCCGAGCGGTCAGTGGCTCTCCTCGGGACCTTGCCGCTCGACCGGCTGCTCACGGAGACGGATGGTCCCTTCGTGGAGGTAGATGGTTCCCCCGTCACGCCGGGCGGCGTGGACGAGGCCGTTCGCATGCTTGGCGACGTTGTGGGCCTGGGCGCCGAGGAGATGCGGCGCGCCATTTTGAATAATCTAAAGGCAGTTTTGGAACGGTCCGCAAACTGACGATTCCACGCCGACCCGAGCTTATCGTGGCCAGCGACTCTGCACCATTCGCTACCGGAGCTTGAGGAGCTCGATGAGCTCGTCGGCGTTGAGCAACTGGCCGGCACGCCTGTATGCCGGCGAACCGCGGCGGGCCTCGATTTCGGCATATTTCTGCAGCATCTCGCGATAAGTCGACACCGTGTTGGCGTGAGCGTTCAGGGATCTGTCCCTGAACTCCTCAAAGCGCCCGAGCTTTTCGACCATGAATTTGGCCATCGACATGTAGCGTCCCTCTTCGTTCCCGTCGAAGCCGTCAAACTTGGGGTTTTTCCCCCAGTACTTCACCTGGTCCTCGACGCGCTGCCTGTCTTCGGGACTGAGCTTCTCATATCCCCATTCAATGGCTCGCCACATCGCCATCGTGTCGACCACGAAGTCGAGCGCCTCGGGGTCGTCGACCTCATCGTGAAAGATGCCCGACATTTCCCATTCCAGGCCCCAGAAATGGCCTCCGTAGATGGCGCTCTGAATCAACTCGACTGACTTCATGTCCTCGTAGCCTTTATGCTGGCGCAGGACTTCGGCTAGCATCCACATGATCAGTTTTTCAGAGCTGGTCGGCCGGAAGGCCTTGCGCCGACCAGCCTCAAGCCCAGTATACACCAAGGTGCGGATGGCCTCTGCCCGCGAAGGGAGGTCACGCTGCTCTCCCCGCCAAGCATCGATCCGGTCAATCGTGCTTTCATCGAGCCTGAGCTCGAATCGCTCGGTTTTCACCATATCTACCTCCAATCAAGTCCGTACCGAATCCATATCGTACGGACATTGTACGTAAGACACGGTGAAAGGCAAGCATCGCCATCTCGCATGTCGTTACTTGGGTCAGGACGGGGGCGCGTCACACCCCCCACGGCTGGCATGCCGGCCGGTGCCTGCACCTCCGGCATGTGGCTAGGCGCTCGTCGGGACCCTCAGGGAACAGGCGAGTCGATCAGAGTGCAGGTGTCAGGATCCGGGCCGTAGTACTGCGCGAACTGTCGCTCGCCAAGGCGATCAGTGCAGCATTTTCGGATTTCCCGGTAAGCCATTTGAAATCGTAGCGGAAAGGTCCCGGCTCGAGGACCCATTGCAGGGCGAGATCGAACACGAGCATTCCGCCAAAGAAGGTGTTGACCAGTTTCTTGATGTTTTCGGGGCTCCGGCCGCGCACGGCGCGAGGAAAGATCTGCTCGGTGTCACCTCTGTCCTGGAAGAGGGACAGATGGGTGACGAACAGCGATCCGGCCTCAGGGTTGAAGTTGTCTCCCGCCATCCAGATGCCCGGCCAACAGAAAAATTCGGGACTGCGCTGCTTGTCTCGGCAAAAAGCGATGAAGTGCGAGACCAGGACCCGGACAGGCATGTTCACACCGGCATAGTTGAACGTACGATGCTCCTCCATCAGGGCATCGACAGGGCCCTTGTCGCCGAGCAGCCCGACCACGGCAGCAAGTCCCGTCCGCGGATCATCGTATCCGCATCGCTCGCTCAGTCGCGCCGCGACGTGCTCATACTCCTGAGCGGAGAAATTTTGCACCGCCTGGGCGAGCTCGGGGGTTTCGGCTGCGGCCAGGCAAAGTCTTGTGAAGCGCGCGCCAGGATCAACGTCGCGGATAAAGTCCTCGAAGAACTCGATGTCGAGCGGAAACCCCCTCGTCGGGTTGATTGCCAGATCGCAGATCAGCAGAAACAGGCCGACGATCGGGCTGTCATACCGTTCGGGCCATTCTGTCCCAGTAAGCACCAGGAACAGTTCAAACGAGTCGACATAGACGGGCGCAAAGTAGCCTTGCTCGCGATACGTCTGAAGCAGCTCGGGACCGCCTGACGATGCCAAATACTGAATTTGGCAAAAGCGGGCCTGGCCTTCGAATATCTGCTGGATGCCGATGTCGGCGTAAGGTGGGCGCGCACCGCGATGGAAGCCTTCAATCCGGCTGAGTTGAAGTTTGAGGAATTGTGCATCCCAGCGACCGGGGTCGGGAAATTGCCCTTCCGCGAAGTCACAGGACCCGTTGATCGCGTGGACGATCTCACCATAGGTTTTGAGGTAGCTGTGCCCGACGCTCTGAAAATAGGGCGTTTGCTCCAGCGAGAGGATCGACTTCGGCGACCAGGCAAGTTGCTTGTAGAACTTGATGTCGAGCGCGTTGTTGACGGCAATATTGGCGGCGGCGAGCACCGGATCAGAGTGCGTCCGACCGTCGAGCATCGCCCTGTGCGCCCAAGCCTTTACAGGTTTGGCGACGCCGGCGCCCCGCGCAAAGGTCTGAAGAGACGTCATGCTGCCATAGATTTGCGCCGGGTACGCCAGGCTGAGGATGAGTCCCGCAGTGGACCCCATGTGCTGCCACCAATGCACGGTTTCGTGCAGATAGGTCGAGTAGGCTTGGTACAGTTCGGCTGCGTCATGACCCTCGGTGTCGCGCTGGGTGAGCGCGTCGACAAGCTCATGGGCGCGGGGACTGAGGCGCAAGACGAAATGTTCCGTCGTGTAGCTCCCGTGGCCTGCCAGCGTGGCGTCGAACACCAGTGGATCGTTGGCTGGGTTGAGCAGATACGGATCGAGATGGGAGAACAGGGACATGGGAGAACTGTAGCAGAGATTGCCTACGGAAGCGGACAAACGCCGGGCTACCAGGCGATCGGCCTGACGGCACGCCACGGCGGTGCAGGTCGGCCTGGAATTCGTCAGTCCGGAGGCGCCAATCGGCGTATTCCCTTGCGCCGTACTCCTTCGCATGGACCGACCGGGCGTCTTCGTGGGCGAGACACCGAAAAAAGCGGGGCCTGACGAAAAGAATAGTTCGCTGGGGCGGCGCGCTTAAGGGTGTGGGTTGCCGAGCGGATCCATGCCGAGCGCCAGCCTGACGCTCTCTCGGATGCTTTCAGTCATCGCCAGCAGAACTTCCGGTCGGATGTCTCCGGGCTTTTCAACCACCATATAGCGCACACGCACATAATCGTTCTTGTCGGCCAGAGTTTTGGCTTGGCTGACAGTTCTGGCAGGCAGGACCAGGCCTGAACCTTGAGCGGCCACAGCCATCTCGTGCAGATTGTGCCCCAAGGCCCGCAAAGCCTCAATGTCTCGGCCCGCGCTGCGGAGGTAGCATTTCAGGAAGAGTTCGCACGCATGGTAGCAAAGCAACCTGGTCGGTCCCGACGTCAGACCGCGGCGACCGGCATCAACGGCCTTCGCGGCCTGCAAAAAGGAGTCGGCGAGCAGGAAAATACCGAACGGGGTGGCGCCTTCCGATTCTGGGATCATGCAGTCCAGTTGATTTTGGTGTTCTGGAGTCTCAAGTCGAAGTGCCCCCGACCGATATGACGCCGTTCGATTGAGATTCTCCGTGCATGGCACGACTCCCGGTGGGCCTTGGACGTGACGGCAGGACTTGAACCTGGGACCTCCTCGCCCCTAGATAGCGGTGTCACGCACCACCCAGGTCGAAAGCGAGGCGCTCTATCCTCTGAGCTACGCCACGATCTGCCTATGCATCGTTGTCCACGACCAGCTGCGGCTTCTTACGCTTCAACCGGTTCGATCTCTCCTCGGCCGCCTTCTTGATCTCGGCGGCCTTTTCCAGCGCAAACGGCTTGGCGGCCTCGATCAGGCCATCGAAATGATAGCGGTTCGTCATGCTGCCATTGGGCGTGTTGCGCCGTTCCTCCCGGCCAAGAAGTTTAAGGGCCTCGAGGGCGGCAATGCGTTTCTGAATGGTGCGGGGCGTCACCCCGATCGCCTTGGCGATGGTTTCGACCGAGGGGTGGGGAAGGTTGTCGGGCAGCCACCAGTACTGGACCAGGTGGATGATGATGTTCATGTCGAGCGCATCGAGGCCGAGAGCCTGCTGCTTCTCGATGATGATGTTGGGGAAAGCGCTCCAGCCCGTGGCCATGAGTGCCTTGGTCCACTTCTTCTCGTTGGTGCGTAGCTTGTCGACGTCTGCCTTGGCGGTTTCTGGCTGGGCCATCTGAGGCTCCCTGTGATGAACTGCGCCTAGATATGGTGGTTTCCCGTGATGACGCAAGGGCATTGGGGACGGTTCTGCATTCAGGGGGAGGGTGTTTCAAGGTTCGCCCGGCCTATGTCCCTGGATTCAGGGGCCGGGGAACCGCGCTGCACCCAAAGAAGAGGACTTGATAATATGAAGTGCCGATCAGACGAACCGTGCTATATGCAAGTGATAAGATAGGGACCCCCGACCAGAGGTTCACCCGGGGTGTTGACAAAGAGAGCGTCAATACCCATACTTTGGGCGTGAGCATCGCTCCGGGGTTGGCGCCAGGCGCCAGCCGAACTTTTCAAAACGAAGGCCCGGCTAGTCCGGGTCTTTGTTTTTTATCCGTTCAAAGCAGCTGTATTTGATGCCGCAGGATGCCAGGTCCTCGGGCTGCAGGTGCGCGTCGATGAGACGCTTGTGGTCCATCAGGGCCCTGTAGGGCCGGTAGGACGGGTCATAGCCGCCCTTGGCCATCGGATAGAGGTAGAGATCGGCGATCTGCAACATCGGCGTGGCTTTGGTTCTGCCGCGGGGCTCCCCGCGCACGATGTCCCTGAACTCCTCGGCAGTTAACGACCCGTAGCTGGCGGAGTTGGCGCCGTCGAACGGCATCCCCTGCGTCTTCAGGATCCGCGTGTAGGCCACCAGGTCGCGGTCCTCGGCTTTGCCGGCGCGCTCGAAGAACACGCGCAGCTTGCGGTCCTGGCTGCGGGCATATTTGGCGGCGCGCTCGATCAGGATGCAGTAGGCGGTCTTGCACATGAACCAGAGCTGGTCCCGGTACCGGTCGCGGTAGCGGGCAACATAGCCCGGTCGGTCGATGACCGCGGCGATGCCGATCACGGGCAGCCCAAGCAGCATCCCCTGCAAGTCTCCCAGGAATTCAAAAGCGGACTCCGGCTTCTTCAGCCAGCCGAAGTCGCCACGGCCGCCCCGGATCGCCCAGGAGTGGAGCGGGTAGGTGATGCCGTGCTTCTGGCAGAAGGCCTTGTGGCGGGCATAGAGCTCATCGACGTCTTCCTCGTTGATGAGGATGCCGCCGAGGGCGAAATAATCCATTTCGTCCCGGCGCTTCTCTCTGGGCTCTCGGTCTGGCTCACGGCTGCCGCTGTCATCGAGGTAAAGGTGGATTTCGCGGTCGGTCACGGGCAGGCTTTCAATTTCCGCACCAGCTTGGCTCAAAAACCTGAACCTGTACAGCTTGGCGACACTCGTGCGCGCCACAGGGAACGTTGCAGCTCAGGCCGATTTCATCTGCACCATCAGCGTCTCGCAGCTGAGGGTGAGTTGGCGGGCATATGCCTTCGAGGCGTCAAGCGTGGCTCGCTTGGTGACGCCGAAGATCAGGTAGCCCGCATGCACGGCGGCGAGGATGCCGAGGGCCGCAAGCTTTCCATGGGTTAGCTCGGCAAACGATCCTCGTCGACATCAACATCCGCGCCGCCGCCGACGATCCCGAGGACGACACCTACGACGTTGCCCAGGATCTCAAGAGGCGCCTCTCCCGCGACGACAAGGGCCGGCTCTACGTCGACGCCTTCCTGCTCTCGCACCCGGATTCCGACCACGTGACCGGGCTCACGACGCATTTCCACCTCGGCCCGCCCGAGGATTTCCCGGAGGGTGACGAGAACCTCATCCTGATCCGCGAAATGTGGTCGTCGCCGATCGTGTTCCGGCGCGCCAGCAAGCAGCACAAGCTCTGCGACGAGGCCAAGGCGTGGGCCACCGAAGCGCGGCGCCGGGTCGCGCTGTTCAAAGAGAAGGGCCTGACCGGCACCGGTTCAGGCGACCGCATCCTGATCCTCGGTGAGGATAAAGACGGCAAGACCGATGATCTCACGGACATCCCGGTCAAGCAGGACGGCCTGCTGACCGCAGCTGACCGCGTGAACACGGGCCAGTTCGAAGGCCGCCTGCTGGCGCCGATGTACGTCGACGAAGACGACAAGGAGCTGATCGAAGTCCTCGAGAAGAACAACTCCTCGGCGATCGTGCGGTTCTCCATCGCCGGCGACGGCGTGGCCGACCGCTGCCGCTTCCTGACCGGTGGCGACGCGGACGTCTCCATCTGGGACCGGCTGTGGCAGCGCCACAAGGACAGTAACAAGGACTGGCTCAGCTACGATGTCATGGAGACGCCGCACCACTGCTCCTGGCGCACCCTGAGCCACGACCGCTGGTCCGAGATGGGCGAGAAGGTCAAGGTGTCCGAGGACGCCAGGAACGCACTCTCCCAGACCCGTGACGGCGCCATCATCGTCGCCTCCTGCAAGCCCATCAAAAAGGACGACGACAACCCGCCTCATGAGCGGGCCAAGCGGGAATATGTCTCGATCACCTCGGCCGAACGCTTCATCTGCACGACCGAGTATGCCGATGAGCACGACGGGCCGGTCGAGTTCAACATCACCGGCGTCGGCACATCCAAGCAGCTGGCGCTGACCCCGAAAAAGGCCGCCTCGATCGCCGGCGTGACCGGAGTGACGACGACGCCCAGATCCCACGGCTGAGCCATGGCCTCGGCAGACATGAAGCGGCACGCGGAACACTTTCTGCGTGTCGCAACAGAGATTCCGCAATGCCAGCGCTGTGGCCTGATCGCCGTCGGTGACGACGTGGCGACCCTGTTCCTTGATCTGGCCGTGGAGATGCCAACGCACTGGCACGCCAAGGGCACCGCCCCTAACGGCGTCCTGCCGGTCGAACGCGTTGAGGTCCTGCTTGGCGCTGACTACCCGTGGCGGTGCCCCACCTTCACCCTGCGCAAGGGCTTTCCGCGCAACCTGCACCATCTGACGCCCGGCTCGGAAAACGTGTGTCCAACCCCCTGTCTTGTGGATGGCAACCAGGACGAATATTTCAATCAGCACGGCCTGATCGAACTCGGCATCGGGGCCATCGTCAACCAGATGGGCGTTTGGCTCGGTCGCGCAGCAATTGGCACCTTGATGGATCCGGATCATGGCTGGGAACCCGTCATGCGCCAAGGCCTGCCGGACCGGCTTATTATCGATGCGGACTTCGCCCGAAGCCAGATCACCGACAAGTCCGGCTCGGTATGGCTTGCTACCAAATTCATGAAGGGCAAGGATCTCGCTGGCAAAAGGTCCTACACCCTCTCGGCGCACAATGAATTTGCCGCTGCCGTCGGCAACATGTCTGCTTTCCCCTTTGAGGCCGAAAGCGAAGGACGCTACAGCGGCATCACCGCGACGGTGCTGATCTGGCCGCCAAATGGGCGCCATCACAAGTGCGGTGCTGCCTGAGACGGTAGCGAACCTTGACGACTTGGCACAACGCGCTGAGGCCTTCGGCTGCGGCGTTGAGTTTGCGAAATTCCTCGACAGGCTCCAGCGGCGCTGGGCGGGCAAAACCGATGACGCGACCTTCCCGATCGCCGTTTTGTTTGGCGTGCGGCGACCTTTTCGGCTGATCGGGCGGGCGTCGACGATCGAGTTGCTTCTTGATTGAAATCACGGCTCCGCAGAAGCGGGCCTCGCTGTTCGAAGGGCCCAACGCGAGAGCCGCCGTTGCCATGGAGCAACTGGGTCGCACGACGCCCGCGCTTCTCCGCGCCGTGTCGGCAGCTCCCTCTTATCCGCCATTCAGCCTGGTTGGCTGCGGCAGCGTCGGATCGAAAACCGCTCTGCATCTGGCCCGTGCCGGCGCCCAGATCTTGGCCGTCTCCGACAGCAACGAGCTGCGGCCCCACAACATGGCCCGGCACGCCCTCGTGCGGCCACCCCTGCCGTGGCCGAAGGCGTTTGAACTGTCTGACGAGCTGGCCCTGCTCGGGCAGAAACCGGAAGCCCATCTGATTGACGTGGTTAGGGGCCTGAAGCGTGCGGACAATCGCCTGCTGATTTCGCCGCCCGGGACCGGCACGCTGCTCAACACGACCGCATCGAGCCTGGTGCGCGATGCCCTGTCAATGGTGAGCCCTGCCGAGCTGCCGGCACGCATGGCGGAGATCGCCCTTTTCGGGCGCGGCCGTGGCGGTTTCGTATTTCATAAGGGAAGCAACCGCAATCCGAGCCTCGCCGACCTGCAGGCGGTGCTGTCCGCGACCGTGACGCCTTATGAACGGACATTGTTGTTCGATCCCGAGTTCGGGCTGACGCAAATTCAGATCGGGGAAGGCTGCGGCTCCATGACTATGCCGATGACCGACGCGCGCCTTTCGGCGATGACCGCCATGGCCACCGAGGAACTCATGCGCCTCGCCGGCGCCAATGCCGATGGCGGAGAACTGGTCGTGGGGGTGGCAGAGCCCGATAGCCCATCGACAAGTTGGCGCCGCCTCTCCGTGTCAAAATTCCTGGAAATCCCGGTCGAGGGCAGCGAATGGACTTTGCGTCTGTCGTCGCACGTCGCCGGCATGATCCGCGAAGAGACCGCGCGGTTTCCCAATGTCGAGACGGGAGGCCTTCTGATCGGCTCCTGCAGTTCTCTCATGAAGACTGTCACGGTGGTCGACCTGATCGAGGCGCCAGAAGACAGCGTGAGGACGCCGACGCTGTTCGTGCTTGGAACGAAGGGCATGAAGAATCGGATCGATGCCCGTTTCGAGGAAAGCGGCCGCTCGCTGCTTGATGTGGGTACCTGGCACAGCCACCTCGCCGAACAAGGTCCCTCGCCCACCGACCGCAAGACGGCCAAGCAGGTCGCCGTGGAGCGAGCGCCGCCGGCCATCCTTTCTCATTGCCACTCCAGCCACGTACCATGCCATCATGCATCAGGACGCGCCATGAACGATTACCTCGACGCCTACTCCATCAAGGCGCGCCTCGCGCCGGCAGCTCTGGCGATTGCCCCGGTCATTGTCCTGATTGTGCTGGCCTTCAACTGGGTTCAGCCGAGCCTCCCCGAGGCCATCATCGGTCTCGCCGTCATGGTCCTGTTCTTCGCTGCCTCGAATGTGGCCCGCCGCCTGGGCAAGAGGAAGGAGAGACAGCTGTTCGCGACGACCGGCGGGAGACCGGAAAATCGCGAACTGAACCACCTGGATAAGACACTCGACGAGCGGACCAAGGACCGCTACCGCAAATTCCTCGCCAAGCAGCTCGAGCAGCCGGCGCCGACGCGCGACATGGAAGTCGAGGACCCCGACGAAGCGGCTGCGTTCTATGTGCAGTGCTACAACTGGCTGCGCGAGAACACCCGCGACACCGAGAAATTTCGGATTCTTTTCAACGAGAACATCGCCTACGGCTATTACCGCAATCTCCTGGCGCTGAAGCCCTATGGCATCGTGCTCAATCTGCTGACCATCGCCGCCGCGGCCGCAATCATCTACTACAAGCCCGATTTCGCTTGTTGTCGAGGTTGATCAGCGCCATGTCCCCGTTGCCCACGGGGAAAAGGTCAGTTTTGCAGGCATCTGTGTCGGTTCCTATGGTTGGCCGGAACGGGCACGCAACGGATCATTTCCGTGTGCGCGCGCCGCCGGCAACTAGCCTGTGGCTTGTCAATGGAGCCTTGGGGCACTAGAACCGACTTGCAACGGTACGGACCTGTGGTCTGGGCAGTCTTACGGCGCCACGTCCGCAGGTACGCACAAACAGAAGGCAGGCGGTGGAATCACCGTCTGCCTTTTTTATGGCACAGCGTTAAAATGAAGTAAATACGTTCGTGCAGCGCGTTGCACTGAGGGTACGATTATTTGGCAAGTTGTCAACAGGCCAATCGGACCAAAACGCCGCAGGCGGCGATGCATGGCAGGTATGTCTTTTTACATATGGTAGCGGGACCCGAGAACGCAAGTCGCGCTTCACGTTGCTCGGTCGAGGGCCAGGTCGGTGAAGCTCCAGCTGCGCACAGGCCACGTTTGAGGCGCAAGCTTCACCGTCGCATGTGTGCCCTAGCATGGAAACGTCGGACGGCAGCGCCACCAGGGGGTATGTGGCTTCCCAGGCTTTCGTGGACAAATATCAGGCTCGCGGGCCGCTCAAAACATTGCTGCCCGCCCGCGTCGCTCAGGGCACCACGTTCAAGCCGACGCATCCGGACGCGGACGATGCCTACGAATGGATGGGACTGGAGGCCCGAAAAGAGATCTTTGCGCTTTTGGATGCAGCAGTAGCCGATCCTGCCGCAACGGTCAGCATGGTCGCCTACGACATGAGCGAAAGCGAAATCATGGACCGCCTGTTCGCGCTCGGTCCGCGCCTCAGGATGATCATCGACGACAGCGATAAGCATGGGCTCAAGACAAGTGGTGAGACCCAGTCCGAGACACTGCTCAAGGCTTCCGCTGGCGAGGACAACGTCAAGCGGGAACGGATGGGAGGTCTCCAACATAATAAGATGATTATCGTGGATGCGGCCGTCCCGCGCGCCGTCTGCGGTTCGACAAACTTCAGCTGGCGCGGGCTCTATGTTCAATCGAACAACGCCTTGCTGTTAACGGGCGCTCAAGCCGTCGCCCCCCTCAAGGCTGCGTTCGAGGCCTATTGGAAAAAGGATGGGTTCGCCAACGGTCCCTCACCCGACTGGCATCCGCTCGGCTTGGCGGGCATTGATGCCAGCATCACCTTTTCTCCCCATGACACAGCCCGTGCCCGCCTTGCGGAAATCGGCCAGGATGTCGAAAAGGCCCAGGCCTGCCTCCTCTATTCCCTGGCTTTCCTGAGCATCACAGGCGGTGCTGTAACCGACGCCGTGGAAGCGGCTACCAACAGCCCGGTTTCACCTACGGCATTTCCGACAACAACACCGGTGTCACCGTTCATAAGCCCAATGGCAACACTGCACCCGTCTATTTCGCTCGCCTCAACAAACACGTGCCGACGCCGTTTAAGGTCGAACCTTACACCGGCATCGGGCCAAATCTGCACCACAAGTTTCTGGTAATCGATTTCAACACACCTGACGCCCGCGTGTGGACCGGTTCTTACAACTTCAGCAAGCCCGCTGACCTTCAGAACGGAGAGAACCTGCTCCTCATCCGCGACCAAAAAATTGCGACATCGTATATGGTCGAAGGGATACGCATCTTCGACGACTACCATTTCCGCGTCACCCAGGAAGACGCTGCAGAGGCCAAAAAGACATCGTCCTTGCAAAAGGCGCCTACGGCCGGTGAAGACCCATGGTGGGCTGAGGACTATACAGACCCGTTCAAGATCCGAGACCGTGAGCTGTTCGCATAGAGCTACTCTTGCGCCAGAGCCCGGTTCTCAGGGGTTGGCAGGCACATTGCGATCTTTCAGGGTCTCAATGAGCTCCCGCAGAATGGCATTCGTTTCGTCCTGCCTGCGGCGAACTTCCTCGACAATTCTTCCGGTCGCCTGATCGTCGCGCTCCTTGAGCGCCTCAATTAGTTTCTGGTTGTCAGCGCTAGCCGCCCGATCGGCAGAAACCACCTCCCGCGTGAGAGCCTCGATCGCCGGAACGGTGCGATTTGGCGAAAAGTAATCAACGACCATCGGGGCGAAGGGACTCAGCGTGGCGATCACGAGCGCAAATACGCCGACAAGAATTGCTTTTTTGGCTGAACTGTCGGTCTGGCTGGAGGCCTCTTCGAACTTTCCTATAAAGGTCGTTGCCTGGGCTTGAATATCGTTGCCGATCCGCGCGGCGTTTGTCATGACATCCAGCATGCTTTCAAACTTCCGTTCGATTTCTGCCAGCTGCGCATTCGTGTCCAGAATGGGGTTTCTGGGCATCTGGAAATCCGGCATTCTAGGGGCCGAAATAGCTCGCTCGGTCAATAGCCCCCGGCATCCGGCTTCGAGATTGAATCGAGCAGTCGCCTTTGGCCTTCCACCTGATCCAGTATGGACCTCATTGCAGGCGACGGCTGTGTGAGCGATTCAAAGCGCTTCCGAAGCGCCTCCGCCTCCTTCGAGGGCCGGAGCAAATCACTGAACTTGTCTTGCTGTTCCTGCAGGCGGATGGCCAAGTTTTTAGCAGGATTTACGTGTGACCCAATACCTGCAAGTGTTTTTGCAATCTCGCTCAATGGCTTGGCACCACTGCCGGTGCTTACCTTAAGGTCCTCAAGCTTGATGGGCTTGGGAGAGTCGGGAGAATCGTCACTCATCAGTCATGGTCCCCATGGGATAGCGCCGGTTAGATATAGGAATCCGGAGAACACAGTGCCAGTTCGAATGGCCCATCTCGCAGGCATGCACTCCGACAACCCACCGCCATTCCGGTGGTCTAAATCGGCAGCTTCGGCGCAATGTCGGCGACGAACAAGCGAAGCGCCATGGCGATCTCGCTGAATTCCTCCGCGGTGAAAGAGACCGTTTCCCCCAAGGCGAAGACACGAATACGCAAGTCTCTTTTGATTTTGATCGTCGCGCCCTTTTCAAAGTACTGGTTCTTGTGAACCTCGATCTCTTCCCCGTCGCTGACGGTAGAACATTTCAAACGGGGCAACTTCAGGCTAAGGGCCCCCGCGCCTTCGTCGCAGTCAATATGACCTACAACGCCATTGCGATGTTCCAGACAGTTCCGAGCCCTCTGAAGCGAGCGGTACTCCTCAAAGAAATCGAGCTTCGTCGCCAATTGCGCCTGCACGGCCAGCAGCAAATCTGGAAAATTGAGACTCGACGCCTTCTTTTCCGCCGCGAGATAAATGTCCTCGAACTCGCCCCAGGTCTCGACCTTGCGTCCTTCCCTCAAACCAAGCGTGTAGATGTAGGCTTGCTCGAGCGTAGCCCTCAGCCCCCTGGCCAGTTCCTGAAACGCCTTCCCCAATATCCACGCGCGATAAGCTAGCTTGGCCTTGGCTTGATCGGCGTGAGGCACGAAGCTCAGCCCGGAAAACCCGTCCCGAGGTAGATCGTTGAGATCTGTAGCCTCGATCGCTGACGTGCATACGGCCACCATTTCAGTCGCCAAGCGGATGGCCTGAAGCGCCGGCGCGATCACGCCGTCGCCGTTGAGGGTGACCGTTACACTGGGTTTGTCTTCTTCCGTCACGGCGTCAATGAATCCGTGTCGGCGATGCCGTCGCCCGTGTCGTGATGCCAAGGTAGGCTAATCTGCATGGGGCCATTTGTGCTCCATGGATTTAGCTTCACCACCTTAATTTTAGCTTTTGCACCCTTTTTCGGGCCGCAACTGCAGCCGCTTTTGTACTCCAGGTGAGTTGCTCGGCGGGGCCAAATGATTCACCGATTGGGGTCTGGGGTAAACGATCCCCTCCAGGCATTTTGCTGGTAACGACCCTTATTCTTTCACCCTGTTCGAGCGCCGCGATGTTGTCCAAAGCCGCACCCAGGCGAAATTCCATGACGTTCAGCATGTGCTTAACCCGCTCTTTGTCCGTGGTAGAGGGGAATGTCCGGCGGCCTTCGGAAAACGCTTGAGTTATGTCATCAAATTTCGCGTCTGTAGCCATCGCAAATAAGTCCTGTGGGAAGATGCGGTTGCGCCGTCCGGCCTGTAACAATCCGGGGGCACGGCGAGCATAGATCTTCTCGACCAAATCTGAGCAAAATGACGTTCGACTTGCCGCGTATTGCGAAAAACCCAGCAGGTAGTCATATCGCTGATAGCAAAAATAGAAGAAGTCATAAAACCAAGCACTTTGCTTGCTGATTTCGTGCTGGAGGGCGTCCAACGCGTTCTTGAATGACGGCTTTGGCCTCGCTCTCGGAAGTATGGAGGGTCGACGTAGGATGCGGAACTCTCCGGGAGCTAAGCTGTCGAAAATAGCTGACTCGGCGGCAATCATCACGCCGCTTTCTGGCGTTGCATCGGCCCAAATCCCGGAACCGACACAGACCATAACATGGGAGAATCGGGCCCCGTGCCTTCCAAGCGCTTTCTGCCCGATAACAATCAGCCGGCTCAACCAATCATGTTGATGAACGAACGCTATGTCGCCCACCTCGGAAAATGTGACGCCGGGAGGGATCGCCATTTAACGCCAATACGAGCGGCTTATGTAGGTGAGTGCAAGGCTTGTGAGAAACGCCACCAGCGCAACTGTCGCATAGATGAGGGCAGGGCTGGAAGTCGCGGCCGCTTCCGGCTTCAGGAGGGCGATGACCAGAGGATCGATTTTGCTGAACGCGTATCCGCTCAGAAATCCGTAAACGAGCTTTCCTAAGCTGGCAAACGCTTCGCGTTCACCATCCCCGTAAGGTGATATGAATATTCCGGCTGCCCATCCAAGGGATGCCCCGAGGGTGCCGCTGAGGAGACATGGGTAAAACAGTTCAGGCCTACTCGCATCGTAGTTCTTGGCGAACATAAAGAGGCATCCAAAAATCAGGATACTGGCGATCAAACCGACTATAAGATCTGAGCCATCGCCCCATTTTCCCCTTTCACGCCTGGCGCGCCGCTGATTGTCTGAGATCCTGGCGCGCTCATCTTCTGACAGTTGAGATGTCGACGGACTCGATAACTCAGCCATGACCCCCCTACGTCGTCTCCCGGTGGCCAGGCTTGCCTTGATCCAGCAATCAACGGCCTTGCTGCGTCACCCGCCGACGGAGCAGCTAGGGAAGACGATGCCTGCGGTTTCGGGGATTGATAAAGCGGCTTGAACGTCCTGAACAAGCGTTCAGATGGGATGCTACAGGTCAGCCCAGGAGTGCGAACGGTTTAGAAGAAGTGTGCGGACGGGCGGCGACGCGCTAGCCCGGTGATGACGACCCGAAAGCGACCGTTCTTCAGAAAGTAAACCGGCAGGGTCTGGTGATCGAGTGCTCCGGTTATTCCGATACGGCAAGAACATTTTCCGTTTTTTATGCCTGTAAGCGCGCCGGCCATTGACCCGATGTTTCGAGCATGTTTCTAATAGAGTGAGGGTGTAATCTCGGTAAGTATTTCAATTGGTAGTGTTTGAAATACTAGGGATGGGGGAAATGCCATGTCGGGGCAATATACGGCTCCGCCTGTTCGCCGGTTGCGGGTCTATGCCTTCGACCCGCAGGCTTCTACGTCGGCTGCGACTGCAGGCGTTAATGTTGCAACAATTAAAATACCTTGGGAGCAGAGCTGGGAGGAAGAAATTCAGCCCGGCCCCATCAATGACTACCTTGAAGTTATTGATATCGATCCGGTCAGCGGCCAATTTTATGAGCCGGTGGACCTCAATCACCCCTACCTCCTGGCTCAGGACGGCTTGGCCCCCTCGGAAGGCGATCCCCGCTTTCACCAGCAGATGGTGTTCGCCGTTGCAATGAAGACTATTCGAACTTTCGAACGGGCGCTTGGCAGGAGAGTCTTCTGGGCTCCGCGTCGCGTTCCCAACGGGCGAAAATACGAGCCGGTCTATAAATTGCGTATCTATCCCCATGCCCTTCGCGAGCCCAATGCTTATTACAGCCGGGAAAAGAAGGCCCTCCTGTTCGGCTATTTTCAGACGTCCGCGCACAGCGCCGGCGCCAAATGGGTGTTTACCGCGCTTTCGCATGACATCATCGTTCACGAGGTCACGCATGCTATCCTGGATGGACTTCACCGGCGGTTTGCTGAACCGACCAGCGTAGACAGCTTGGCGTTCCACGAAGCCTTTGCCGATATCGTCGCTCTGTTCTCACATTTTTCGCTTGAGGAAGCAGTCAGCGCCCAGATTGCGAAAGACGGCGGTAGCCTCGACAACCGCTCCCTCCTCAGCGGCCTCGCCCGGCAGTTCGGCGAGGCTACCGGCCGGGACGGAGCCCTTCGCGAGGCGATTGACGATCACAGTGGCGCTGCGCCCGTGATCTTGCGCGACGACATGACGGAGCCTCACGAACGCGGCGCGGTCCTGGTGGCGGCCGTTTTCGATGCTTTTCTGTCGATCTATGAGAACCGCACCGCTGATCTGCTCAGAATCGCCGGCATCAGACCCGGCATTGGTCCCGACCAGAACCTCCATCCAGACCTGGTCAAACGATTAACCCGGGAGGCGAGCAAGGCGGCGGAACACGTGATGCGAATGTGCATCCGCGCCCTCGACTACCTGCCGCCAGTAGACGTCCGCTTTGGCGATTTTCTCCGGGCAATCATAACGGCGGACTATGACCTGGTGCCCGATGACGTGCTTAATTATCGGCTCGCCATCATAGAAGGGTTTCGGCGGCGCGGTATCATCCCGGAGGGCTGTCTCTCTTTGGCTGTCGACAGTTTGTTGTGGGAGGCGCCGGTCCATCATCTGGCGGCCGATTATGACGATTTGGACCTGGATTTGGAGCCAAAATTCGATCGGACGACGGCAATCAAGGCCGCTGAGGAGAACGCGGAGAGCGTGCATTGGTGGATCCTGGGATCGGAGAGCTTTCGGACCACCGAGGATAAGCCATGGCAAGAGGTGTGCGGAGTAGTCTTCCGACGAGGTTTGATCTCGTATGACGACCGCGAGACGATACTGAGCCGGCCAGGGGACCCGAAGGGATTTGCTCCGCCCGTGGAAATTCATTCTGTAAGAACCTCCCGGCGAACAGGACCCGACGGCCAGGATCTCCGCCAACTTATCATTGAAATTGTACAGCAGCGGCGCGGCTTCTACGATCAGAACGAACAGGAGCTTCAAGACAAGCACGGCGATAACCCGTCGGGCGAGGACTTTGTGTTCCGCGGTGGTGCCACACTCATCTTCGACCTTCGGGAGGGTCACCTGCGTTACGCAGTCCGAAAGCGAATTAGTGACGATGCCCGGCTGGAGCAACAACGCGATTTCCTTGCGGGTTACCGCTTCGGCTCGACTGCGTTCGGTTATGGACTGCAAGGGGGATCGACCGGCACTGCGTTGGACGAACCGTTCGCTCTGGTGCACCGGGGAGGTTAGGTGTGGGGATATTGAAGCTCTTGAGGATCAGGATGTATCGCGGCATCTTGAGCGATTGCTTCCTCATTCGCACCACGTTGGACGACGGCGGCGCGGAGTTGGAGCGATCCATACTTATAGATTGTGGGGTCCTCCAGAACGTTGCCGCTGGAGCCGATCTGATCGCCAAACTTGACCCGAAGGTCGTGAACCGGATCGGTAAAAAGCGCCTGTCCGAAGTTGAGGCAGGCCCGGCCCGCATTTCAGCGATCGCGAAAGACGTCCTGAAGACCGTCGGCAACCGGATCGACCTGCTGGTCATAACCCACGAGCACTACGACCATCTGTCCGGGTTTGCGTTCGAAAAAGGCGCATTCCTTGACGGTGCGGTTTCCATCGGCCGGCTTTGGATGGCTTGGACCGAAAACCTGAAAGATCCGCAGGCTCAGGTCCTAAGGGCACGATTTTCGAAGGGAAAGCAGGCTTTGGCGGCGGCGGCCACGCTGGCGCAAGGCGATGCGCATCCCGGCTTGCGAACGGCAGCGGCGCTTGCCGCTTTCGCCGGGCCAGTCGCCATAAACGGGCTAGGTGCATCGGGCGTCTTCGGGACGGCCGAAATCATGCAAATGCTGAAGGATAAAGCTGGTGCCGATTCAACATCTTATCTTGAGCCTGGACAGGTCATTGACCTCGACGAGTTCAATATCAAGGCCTTTGTTCTTGGCCCGCCTCGAGATGAAGTTTTGCTGCGAAAAGACACCCCATCCAAGGGACAGGCGAAGGAGGTATATCTGACGCGTCTGGACGCCGCCGCGGCGGCGGAAAGCACAGTAAATGCCCAGCTCTCGCTTCTTGCCAATCGAACCGACACAGTCCTGCCTTTCTCGGCCGTTTACCAAAGACCCCTGAAAGAGAAAACCCGTCGCAAGAAGGCGACCAAGTCGGGGGTCCGCAAACTGTATGACGCTCCGGCCGAAAAGTGGCGTAGGATTGACAGCGACTGGACAGGCTCCATCGAAGCTTTGGCCCTGAAGATGGATTCGGATACAAACAACACCAGCCTGGCACTGGCGTTTGAACTCCCCGATGGCCAGGTATTGCTGTTTCCCGGAGACGCCCAGGTGGGGAATTGGCTGTCTTGGAATGACCAGACCTATCCTCCCGCCGCGAAGACTATGTCCTCGGGCAAACCTGTCACCGCAGAGGACCTGTTGCGCCGGACAACCTTTTACAAGGTCGGACACCATGGGAGTCATAATGCCACGGTCAAAGCGCTCGGTCTGGAGCGCATGGTCGACCCACGACTAGTAGCCGCGATACCGGTCGTAGAGGCGGTCGCGGCCATTCAAGGTAAGGGTCGAGCGGAACCTGGAAGCGGGTGGAGGATGCCGTTCGAGGAGCTTTACAAGGCGTTGCAGGAAAAGACCAAGGGACGCATCGTTCAGGGCGACGGTAATCCAACCGTCGAAAAACGAGCTTTCCGAAACAACCCGACGTCAGCAAAGCGGCCGGTCAAGATCGAACACAGCGATCTTTTTGTTGAGATGACGTTCGACCTTTCATGATGCCAGCTGCTCGGGTCGGCGGGGAATTCTCAATGGGGGGTATACGATGGTCGTTCTAATCAACGGCGAAACCAAGAAACTTGGAATTGCGCTCTCGGGGGGCGGGTTTCGTGCTGCCGCGTTCCATGTAGGGACGTTTACGGCTCTCCAGGAACTCGACTTACTCGACAAGCTTGATCTCATCAGCTGCGTGAGCGGCGGGAGCGTGGCAGGCGCCTACTTGGCGCTGAATTGGGGCAAACAGGATGTGCTGAAGGGCCTTTCGGACTATCTGCTGACAAAGTCGATCGCCGTCTCTTCGATCATCGGAGGTATCCTGGACCCCTTCGAAACACGCCTGGAGAAGCTTGGCGCAAGCTACGATCGGGATCTGTTCGCGGGTGCACGGCTATCCGCTCTCAGAGATGGTCCAAGAATCTATCTCAACGCCACCAACCTGGCCACCGGCAACATGTTTTTCTTTGTTGCAGGCAAGGCATTGGCGCCCGGAGAAGACGCTGGAGAAACGATGGGGGAGCACGAGAGCGGCACCGCGAATGCGAGTAACTATCCAATCAGCTTGGCCGTGGCAGCATCCTCGGCTTTCCCGCCCGTGTTTCCCCCGCTACGGCTCAATGCCGACATCTATCCCAATTCCCTGAGCGAATACGCGACGCTGAGCGATGGAGGCATTTACGATAATCTGGGCGTGAACCCGTTGATGCGAGCGCGGCGCAATCCCGTCGATGTGTGTTTTGTAAGTGATGGCGGCAAGCCGTTCGCCGTGTCCCCTCATCCGACGGAGTCCGGGACAATCGTGCTCAAGGAGGCGATCAACATCATGATGGAGCAGGTAAGAGGTCTTCAATTTGCTCGTCTGCAATTTGTCGTACGACGCGAAAAAGGGCCCGAAACCCATCTGGTTTTCAATCGACAGCCGGGTAGGCGAGGAACGGCCTGGCGACGCCGCTTTCGCCTCGCTGGTGGCAACAGATTTAAAGAGATTGGAGGCCGAAGAGCATGAGGTTTTGGTGCGACATGGTCGGGCCCTCACGATGGCACGCGTCAAATCCTATGCACCGGAACTCCTTAAGTAGCAAAGTGTCAAACGCGCCGCCTTGCCGCTTACCCGACACGGACTGCAAGGACGTTATCGTTGGATATATCGCCTCATATTCTATCCAGGACAAGCAGTCCTCAACGCCAAGTGCCTGCCGCGGCGAGATTTGTACCCTCAGTCTCTACATCAGGGACAGCAAGCTCGACTGGGACATCCAGAAGCAAATTTCAGGCACTGGCAAGGCCATCTTCGTGAAGACCTTTGGTGAGCCCGACCCCGAGACCAAGTGATGCGCCATAGTGCCTCCAAATGGCCGCTGCTCTGGGCTGTCGGCGCCGCCATTCTCATATCTGCTCCGGCAAGGGCCCAGGAAGAACCAACGCAACCGAACCCGACACTGAGGTTCAAGCTCGACCGGCGCGACGGGTGCTTCCGCTACATAGGCGATGCCTGTCGAATTCATCGGCCGCTTCAAGACCGGGAGCTACGTCGGCGTGTCCATGATCACCATCGGCCGGCCCACGACCAGCAGCCGCGACTACTCGATCTTGTTCGCGCCTCGTGCCGCTTGGGGCAGTTCAGCCTTTGTCACCATCTGTGGCCGCGTTACCCCACCTTCTTAGCAACCGGACAGAATCTCCGGAGGGCGCTGACTTAGGACCGCTGGACAGCCGCCATATGTCGTGGTCTGTCTTCCTTTTCAAGGAAGCGAAATGGAATCATTATCGGCAGCGGGACCGGGTAAGAAGCGGCTGGCGGTTTTCCTTGATGGAACCTGGAATTCCGTGTCGGACAACACCAATGTCTGGCGCTTGCGCGCCCTGTGTTCAACGAAAGACACCGGAAACCCAGCCCAGCTCGCCTACTATGATATCGGGGTGAACGGAGTCATTGGCGGAGCCTTTGGGAAGGGGCTGCTCAGGAATATCCTTGATGCCTATGAGTGGCTGGTCGAAAACTACAACGATGGTGACGACATCTTCGTGTTCGGCTTCAGCCGTGGCGCCTTCACTGCGCGTTCTCTGACAGGCTTTATCACCAAGTGTGGCCTGTTGAGGCCGGGTGCCCCGTTAAGCGTCAACCAGTTGTTCGCCCGGTACCGCCGACGCGACGCGCTGACCGTGTGGAAGCTTCATGACGACTTGGTCGCAGGCCCGCTGAAGGCCTCTGCCCTGGAAGAACGCTGGATGCTGAAATACTCCCGCCGCGTGCCGATCAAGCTGGTGGCCGTCTGGGACACTGTCGGCGCGCTCGGCATTCCCGCGTTCAGCTGGGAAGGCATCAGTCGGACCAGTTTCCGATTTCTGGACACGGGCTTGAGGGTGCCAATCGAGAATGCGTTTCACGCCCTTGCCCTCGATGAGCATCGCAACAGCTTCATGCCGACGTTATGGACGAAGAGAATCCCTACCGATCCCCAGGCGGTGATCGCACCGCCGCGTCCCTACAGCAGTGTCGAGCAGCGTTGGTTTGCTGGCGCCCACGGTAATGTGGGCGGCGGATACCCGAATGATCTGCTTGCACAGGCTCCTCTCAGCTGGATCATCGAAAAGGCCCGGTCCCACGGTCTCGCGTTCAGGAGCGACATCGAGGTGGACGACGGGGCCCTCGACGCTCCGATTTCAGACTCTTACCGGGAGTTCATGCGCGGCTCCTACGCCATCCTCAGCAAGAGGCATCTTCGGCCCATTGCATCCCCTCCCGGCCGGGACCCGGATGCGACGTACATCAATGTCAATGAGACGATTGATGGCTCGGTCTTCGAGCGGTATCGCCACTCGTCAAGCTACCGGCCCGCCAATTTGGTTGAGTGGTCGACTCGCAAGGGCGTCGATCTTGACGCGGTGATGGGTTGGGTCGATGCCGAACAGCCTGGAAAGGCGGTTGGCGAGATCCACTGACCGCTGAGTGGCGTGCAGTGCCGCCGTCTGCTTCCAGGATCTGGCCGTTCCGGCTGACATGCAGAGCGCGAAAGATGCGCCGTGGGCGGAAATGGAGTAAACGTCGTCCACCTAGATAGTAGATGCTTTGCGCTCTGCCTCAGACGGGAGGGGAGCGCGAGGGGCGGGCCAGGGGCACGCTCGCCTGGCCTTGGCGGGTTCGATACCGGCTCGAAAGACATTCCGGACGCATTCAAGGTCGGGGCATCGCTGCCCTGACCTTGAATGCGAACCGTGCTTAGTCGGCGGCGATTGCCATACTTTCGCTTTCTACTTTGACCGTCGCCCGCAACGCTGCGGGAAGCCAGCCCTTGCCGTCCAGTTCCTTCTCGGCCTGCAAGAAGCTTCGGGTTTCGGGGCGCGTTCCACCGTCGGCCCACGACTTGCAAAAATGTTTGAGGATGCCTTCTCGCAAAAAGGAACGTCGGCTGGCAGGCCCGTGGCCCGGGACTGGGCGGCTGCCTTGGCCGAACTTGAAGCGAACCTCAAGCAGTGCTCCGCCAATTCCAGCCACTGGTCACTTGGCTCATCGCCGTGCCCTTGGTGCAAAATGGAAGGCGCCACTGGCGTCCCGCTGTTCTCAACCGTTGTTCCCGCCAGCGGGGCGACGCTTTTCGATATCGCCGGATTCCAGCGCAGGTGGACGCCATCCCGCATCCCGGGCCGGTGCCGACCGTCCCCGAGAAGAATGTGACACCAGATCCCAACGCCTTGAAGCTCAAGGGGCACGCGCGCCGCACCAACTTCCGGGCAGGAGTAGCGGCCGCAGTAGTCGGCGTCGCTGGCTTGATGATGGCGCAGATCTGGGTGCTGGGCATTGCCTTGGGGGTTTTTCTGGGGTTGAGAGGTTTCTTGAACAGGGACAGTGAGGCTGCGGAATACCGGCGCATCGCCGGCGAGGCCGCCACCCAGTGGAAAAACGCGCAAACCACGTGGATGCAGAGAGCCGGGCCGGATGCCTTCGACAGGCAAAAAACGGTGCTCGCCGGGCTCAGGCGCGAATGGGACATCTTACCTTCCAAACGGTAGCCAGGATCTCGGAGCTCGAGCGCAACCGCCGTCAGGCGCAACTGCACCGGTTCCTGGACAACTTTGAAATCTCATCGGCAAAGATCGAGAGCATCGGACCGGGAAAGAAACAGGTCCTGGAGTCGTATGGCGTCGAAACAGCGCTCGATGTCGAGAGGAACAAGCTCTACAGCGTGTCCGGATTCGAACCCAAAACGGCGCAGAAGTTGTTAAATTGGCGAAGGTCCGTCGAAGCCCGCTTTGTCTTCGATCCCTCACGCGCGATCGATCCACGCGATATCGCGCAGATTGACCAGGATATTCTCGGCGACCGCAAGCGGCTGCAGGGCGCCTTGGTTCTCGGTCTTGAGCAACTCAAGCAGACAAGAGCCCAGATTCTTGCCGCCCGTGAACACAGTCGCCCGGAAATGGAGCGGTTGGCATTGGATCAGTCGTCGGCAAACGTTGCCGCGATTTCAGGTTGAGACGGCTAACGCTGGATCGCCAATCAGGCTCGGTGGGTTTTGGCATACCTTCATCACCCCGGGTTGCGCGTCAGTGTGAAATACCCATTTCACCTTGTTGGAGGCCTCGACGATTTTGGCCGGTCGGAGCGCTGACTCGAAGGAGAGGTGAACGGCGGCTTTGCGCCTCATTCCAGCCGCTCGAATTGCCCAAGCCATTTCCTGAAAGCTGCCGATCCAGGGGATCCGTCTGGACGTCGATGGCAAGGGTGGTGGACGTACGGCTTCGCCACCAAGCAGGCCGCAACGGATTTCAGGATGTTACGGGTTAGGCGGTGACCCTTGGGCCACTCATGCAGCCATGTCTCATGCTGTCTCGAATCACGTTGTTGACGGTGCAAGCATCGCCGTCAAATCGCTCAGTCCGAGCGTGGCGGGCGCGCAACACTCAATCAGGTATAGCAGTCGCTAGGGCTATATGCATTTAGTGACACGGCCACCCGATCTTTGCGGTCGCAAGTCTTTACCAAGTGTCGTTTCTCGGCAAGGCTGATCATTGAGGCACTCACGCCGCGAGGATTGAAGAATGCTTAACCAGGCAGAAACACTCTACCCATCTCTGACCCCTCTTGCGGTCCAGGTCCGCTGGAAGGTTCCAACCGAATTTCCGGCGTGCCCGGACGAATTCACCGACGACGCCCTTCTTCTTTATGAATCGCGCCTCTCTTTCGGAAGTATCTTCGCGCGCAACCAGCTCTCCACGAGCCTCGTCGTCGACCGGAATCTCAAGGACGATGACCTGATCGTACTCACTCATTTTGCCGGCGACGCCATAAAGAATTGGGCAGTGGCCCACATTTCAATCCATGATGGCCTTTTCCATCACCGAAGCGAATTCACCTTCTTCAGTCTCAAGGGCGCTCTGAAGCACTTCTGCGAACTAGCTGGAGAGGACCTTGGCGACTCGATCGATGACTATTGCTGATGACGTATCAGCTGATGTCGATGCAGAAATGTTGCTGCATATTGACGATTCCGGTTGAGCGTGGGTGTCGAGTGTGAGCGATGACCTTGTGACGTCGGTCAGGTTCGAAGTCATGGTGCCAAGCAGTATCAATAAGGATGATGCCGGAGGGGCCAAGATGGAACATGAGAACCTGCTAGTCGTCGGTGCCGACTTCTCGAAAATGCGCACGCGCTGAATACGACGTGGTGATCTGCAGACCGGAGGTGCGTTTGAGTTCCATATAGACCTAAACTCGCTATAAGATACGCATCATGCGTTGGAGTTGCACCTCCGGGCTGTGCGCAACGTCGTGGCGGATGACTCCTTTCTACCCAGTGGTCCGCAAAGCCGCCTGTCAGCTTGCGGGCCCAACGCGGTCATTTCGGAACATGCAAGCAGACTAAATAGCGATTGGAACTCAATAACCACGCGGCCACAGCGTTCATGGTTTGTACTTCTAAAGTCGCATAATTGGCAGACTGGAACATGGAACTTGGGTCGCGAGGTGGATCAAATGCGTTACGCAGGGTCGCAGAACGCGCAAGAGACATTGCAGGTCATCTATAATCGAGCTGTCGGCCCAGCCGACTTCCTATTCGTGCCAGTGAGCAATGGCAATCGTACCAGCGACAGCACCCATTGCTCGCTGCTGCTCGTTGATGGCCGCAACCCGGAGCGGGTCGCCTATCACCACGACTCCTCCCGGACAGGGCCACAACGACGAGCCTGCAAACCAGCTCGCAAGGGTGCTGAACGGCACCTTCGAGGCAGCCCCCATGACCCGACAGCCGAATGCTTATGACTGCGGCGTGTTTGTGTTGGCACGTGGGCGCCGATTGGACAATTGATGGCCGGGCAGCGGCGCCGGGTCGCTGCGACGACCTCGTCGCCGACCGGCAGGCGCTGCAAGACCGGCTGAGGCGGCGCTTCCACACGGGATTTGTCTAAAATTCCAAGGGGGATTTGTGGAGGTATGACGCCGACAGGCCGCCTACCGCCAGACTACCCCGCTCATGAACGCGACGCCGGCAGCACTCCCATCTCCTTGAGCAACCAGGCAGCGCCGTCAATCTTGTCCATGGTCCAAAGCATGAAGCGACTGTCGACATGGATGCTTCGACTGCGGTCTGCGGCATATGCCCAATCGGAGATCACTCCATCGAGCGTGCCATCAAAGGCGAGACCGACGAACTCGCCGCGCCCATTCAGCGTGGCCGAGCCGCTATTGCCATTGGTAATGTCGACCGTGGACATGAAGTCGACCGGCAAAGTGCCCAGCTCCGGCGCGACATAGGGGCCATAATTCTTGGCCCGGATCGCAGCGACGGCGGCGGCGGGCGCATCAAACTCGCCCTTGCCAGTGTGCTTGGCCAGAAGTCCCTCAGCCGTGGTGAATGGCGTCCAGATCTGCCCGTCGCGTGTTCGCCCCGACACCTTGCCCCAGGTGATGCGCAGCGATCCATTCGCGTCGGGATACACCGGCCGGCCAATCGCCTGCCAGTAGGCGCGCAGGCCCTGCATATAAGTCGCGCGCGCCGCCTGCGCTCGGCCAGCGCGGTCCTTCGCCGCGCGCTCCGCAGCTATGTCGCCGGGATAGAGCGCGACCGCCAGCTTGATGAAAGGATCGTCCGACGCCTCGAAGGCAGCAGCCCGCTTGTCGAGCCAGCCGAGCCGCGTGGCCGTGTCGGCGAGTTTGGTTTCTGCATAAAGTCGGTCAAGGCCGATTTGGTCCAGAGCCGTTTCGAACGCAGTATCGCGGTCCTTTGCGTCTAGCCGGCGATATTCATCGAGCGCGGCCTCAAATAGCTTGCGATCGATGTCGGGCAGGTAACCGCGTTCGATCTGCGTCAGTTGATCCACGGTCTGGTTACGGTCACGATCCTGAAAGCCGCGTTCGCGGTCTTCATCGAGCTTCTCGTGCTCCTTGGCCCAGCGATACAGAGTGCGCGCGGATGAGAGCATTTGCGCGCGGTTCAGCAGCGCCTGGCGCAGCCCCTCGAGCGAGGCCTGGCTATTCTCGTCCACCATGGCGCCCAGTTCGCCGATCGCTGCGCCATAGCGCGCCTGCCGCGCGGGATCGTCGGCGACCCAGTCGAGATAAGCTTTCTCCTCGATCGCCTTGCGCACGTCGAGCCCGATCGCATTGGCCCCGGCGAGATCGCCCGCCAACTTCTTCTTGTAGTTTTCCACGCCTTGCAGGATGGAGGCGTAGCGGATCTGCGCTTCTCGATTGCCTGCCGTGGTTTGGTTTATCTGGGCCGCATAATCCGACAGCAAATGCTGCAACAGCGGTTCGTACCGCGCGAAATTGAACCGTACTTCATCCGCCGTGCGGAACCGATTGGTTTCTCCGGGAAAGCCGACGACCATGACGAAATCGCCGTCTTGCACGCCTTTAGAGGCAATGCGCAGCCAGCTCTTCGGCCGGTAGGGCACGTTGTCGCGCGCATAAGGCCGGGAGGAACCATCAGGAGCGACATAAGCGCGGTAAAAACCGAAGTCGCCTGTGTGGCGCGGCCACGTCCAATTGTCCGTTTCGCCGCCGAAGTTACCGATGCCGAGCGCGGGCGCATAGACTAGGCGCACGTCCTGAATTTCGAGCTTCTGCTGGAGATAGTAGGAGGCGCCGCCATAATAGGACTCCACGTCGCAGCGGCGATTGGGCTGTTCTTCACATGCGGCGATCAGCGCCTTCCGGTTCCTGTCGAGCCGCTCATAGCGGGCAAAGCCGTTCAGCTTGTCCGATACGCCCTTGAGCATGTCGGCGGTCACATCACGGATATCCTCGATCACATAGATGCGGCTGCCGGGCACCGCGGGTAATTCTTCACCAAGGCTTTTCGCTAGAAATCCCTTGGTGAGATAGTCTTGACTCTCCTTGCTGTTGTACTGGATCGATTCCAGCACGCAGTGACGGTTGGTCGCAACCAGTCCTTGCGGACTGACGAAGGAAGCTGAACATCCGCCCAGTGATACGATCGCGTTGAGCGGGGCAGTGTCTAGACGGCTGAGCTGCGCGGGATCAAGCTGGAGTCCATTCGCGCGCATGGCCGCGCCAAGTTCCGTAATCTGGGCCGGCATCCACATGCCTTCGTTCGCCGACGTCCAGAGCAAGTTCATAGCGGTGGCTTGGGCCAAACGACTAAAATTCGAGTTCATGCTGATCTCGTTCCCATTCTGTGTATTGTTCTCCGCTGATCTGGATCGATGAGCTATCGGGCTGACCGGCGTCCGCAAGCGCCTGCGCGGCAGCCACTGGGTGAAGAGTGAGTGGACGGTCAACACAAAAATCTGGGTGACGCTCCCCTCACATTGTATCGGCAACGTTTGCGGATCATCCGTTGCACTAATCGTGCCAAAGGATGCCTGAGACGCCCTTCGGGTCCCGCGGAGAAGTCATTCGAGACGCCTCTAACAATATCTCCCGCATTGCGGGCCGGCCATTGGAGCGCCTCGTCAATAAAGCTTTCAATCACCTACGTGGTAAGGGCCTTGCGTGTCCGACCTCCGACATTTGGGTCCGACCTCCGACATTTGGTTGTAGACCCGACACTCTCGTCCTCGCTCGCGACGAAGCCCACTGCCGAACAGCCGTCGTTAATTGTGAGAATGCGTGCTATCGTTTCTGTTACGTGCGGTGTTGCGCGAGGACGAGGGTGCGAGGAGTGCCCGGACTTCCCCTTGCCGCAAATCCGCTCGGCGCTTGGCGACATAACCCGGCGGACTATGTGCGCGAGTGCCGGCGTGAGGCGCGAAAGTAAATCTGGGATGAAACGTCGACCATCCGAATCGAGCATGGAAACCTCATCAAAGCGACAACCGCCAACCGGGTTCGCGAGGCAGGCGCGTTCGTCGTCCCGACGAACATCACCTTTGCTGTCGTCGCTCGGGACGGAGCCAGATACGGCATGTCCGCCGAATCCCTTGAAAAGGTGAGCTTCGTTCTCGATGCCGGCTTGTCGGCGCTCGAAACGCTTCAAAGCGCTGGCGTGACCATGGGCTACGGCTCCGATCTGCTTGGCCAGATGCATAGGCACCAATCAGAGGAATTTCTTCTGCGCGGCCGCGTTCTCAAGCCTCGGGACGTGATCCGATCCGCGACGGTGGATGCTGCCCGCGTGCTCAACATGGAAGGCCTCATTGGCACCATCGCGCCTGGCGCTCACGCAGATCTCATCGCCGTCTACGGCAATCCGTTGAAGGACCTCGCGATTTTGTCCGATCCCGCCCGGCTTCGAAAGATCATCAAGGGCGGGCGAGTGGTGAAGAATGAATAACCAGACGCAGGTAATCCGTTGCCATTCAGGGGAATTACGCAACACAGGCAGGAGCACAACAGAACGTATTGAGCAGCTACCGATGGTTGCGAAGGCATGACGCTGCGATTGCCGCCTTCGTGCTGCCGGTGCTCAAAACTCTCAATCGTCCCTGACCAGCCTTGAAATCTCGGCGCTAATGTCGGCTCCTTCGTAGGGCAATGCCTGAGGACGTTTCTCGCACGCCTAGCCGTCATGATACACGCGCTCATTTGATTGCGTGGCATCGGTGGAGAGCGCTGTCACAAACGGCTGGACGACATTCCTCATATCGCGCCGGCGGAGCCTGTTTTCGCCAAAGTCGAACTCGCGGGTGACGCCTACGGCCCCTGCCAAGTTAATCCCATTTGAGATCGAATGCGGTGGGCGTGCCGCTCCTAGCAGCGCCGTTTTTCCCATTGACGTGAAAACATCAGAACAAAGTACTCATAGAACATCGTTTGGTTTCGGTGGTGGCCTATGGCGCATGTGTGGGAGATAGATCACTTGGCACGATTATCGGTTCTTGGAATATCCGGCGGTGTAAGCAACCCGTCCCGCACCACGGCGGTCGTCAATGCGCTGGTCAAGGCGGTCGCGTTGCGCCTGCCTGCCGACACCGGTCTGATTGAGATCACGGAGGCAGCACCGTCGCTTTTCGCCGGACTATCCCGCGGCGCACTTGGCGCATCTGGAGAAGCGATTATCCAGCGTGTCGAGAAGGCCGATTTGCTCGTGGTCGGAACGCCTGTCTATAGGGCTTCCTACACTGGCGCTCTCAAGCACCTGTTCGACCTGGTCGACTATCGCGCGTTGACGGGCAAGACCGTGCTTCTCGCGGCGACCGGCGGGAGCCCATACCATGGCCTGGTGCTCGAACATCAGCTCCGGCCATTGTTCGGCTTTTTTGGCGCTGTCACCGTCCCTACGGGTGTCTACGGCACGCCCGACGATTTCGTCGATGGCGAAATCGTCGGCGCAGCCATCATCGAGCGTATTGCAAGGGCCGCTACCGACGCGGTCTCCTTGCTCAACTCAAGTCACGCAAATGCCGCCGTCGCCACCCGCGTCGGCTGAGCCAATCAACAGGGGAAACGACGACATGAGTTCGCATTCCGACGCCATCAAATTCGCCTACTGGGTCCCGAACGTCTCCGGCGGCCTGGTCATCTCCAACATCGAGCAGCGGACGGGTTGGGATATCGACTACAACCGCAAGCTCGCCCAGATTGCCGAGGCCAACGGGTTCGACTATGCGCTGAGCCAGATCCGTTTCACAGCCGGCTATGGGGCCGACAACCAGCACGAATCAGTCTCGTTCAGCCATGCCTTGCTTGCCGCGACCACAACGCTGAAGGTCATCGCAGCGATCCTGCCCGGTCCGTGGAACCCTGCGCTGGCGGCCAAGCAGATCGCTACCATCAACCACCTGACCAATGGCCGCGTCTCCGTCAATGTCGTCAGCGGCTGGTTCCGAGGCGAGTTCGCCGCGATTGGCGAACTCTGGCTCGATCATGACGAGCGCTATCGCCGGTCGGAGGAATTTATCCGAGCGTTGCGCGGCATCTGGACGGAAGACAGCTTCACGCTGAAGGGCGATTTCTACCGCTTCACCAACTATTCCATGAAGCCGAAGCCGATCGAGCCCTTGCCCGAGATATTCCAGGGCGGCTCGTCGCGAGCCGCTCGCGACATGGCGTCTCGTGTCTCCGATTGGTATTTCACCAACGGCAATACCCCGGAGGAGATCCGGAAGCAGGTCGACGACATCCGCACCAAGGCGAAAGCCAACGGCCACAAGGTTAGGATCGGCGTCAACGCTTTCGCCATCGCCCGCGAGAGCGAGCAGGAAGCGCGCGCCGTGCTCGACGAGATCATCGCCAAGGCGAATCCGGAGGCGGTGCAGGGCTTTGCCGATCAGGTCAAGAATGCCGGCAAGGCCTCGCCGGAAGGCGAAGGCAATTGGGCGAAGTCGTCCCTTGAGGATCTCGTTCAGTACAATGACGGCTTCTGCAGCAATCTCATCGGCACGCCGGAACAGATCGCCGAACGCATCCTGAAACTGAAGGACGCCGGTGCCGACCTGATCCTGCTCGGCTTCCTGCATTTCCAGGAAGAGGTCGAGTTCTTCGGCAAGCGCGTCATTACTCTGGTGCGCGAACTGGAAGCAGCTCGCGACAGGGAGCTTGTCGCCGCGGAATAGGACGGGCGCGGCCCACGGGGCCGCAGCCCACACGCCTTCAAAAGCAGGGACGTTTCATGATTGGTGCTTCGCTGGGAGCCGCCGCATACGAGCGCGCGCCCGAAATTTCCGCCCTTCTTGCTGGTGCTGGTCGCGTTGACGAGACGCGCGCGGTGCGCCTGTCGGCAAAGGCTGATGCGATCCTGACCTTGAGCGGGATCGGCATTTCCTTTGGCGGGGTCAAGGCGCTGAGCGATGTTGATCTCGAAGTCGAAGTCGGCGAGATCCGCGCGGTGATCGGCCCCAACGGCGCCGGCAAGTCCTCACTGATCAACATCATCAGCGGCCTCTATCACGCCGACCGCGGCAGGATTGCGATCGGCGGACAGTCCTTCTCCCGGGTGCCGGCGAGCCGTCTAGCACGGCTCGGCGTTGCGCGAACCTTCCAGAACCTGGCGCTATTCGGCGGTCTGTCCGTGCGCAACAACATCGCGTGCGGCCGCGTCCACACCAGGCGCGCCAGTTTCGTCGAACATATTGCAGGTCTGCCACGCGCCCGGAGCGAAGATGCGGGAATCGCCGAAAAGACCGATCAGATAGTCGCCTTCCTGCATCTCGAAAGCGTCGCCGACCGCCTCGTCGCCACCTTGCCTTACGGCCTGCAGAAGCGGGTCGAGCTGGCGCGCGCGCTGGTCGCCGAGCCGAAGCTGCTGCTGCTCGACGAGCCGATGGCCGGCATGACGGCGACCGAGAAGGCCGAGATGGCCGGCTTCGTGCGAGCCGCGCGCGACCGGCACGGCGTCACCATCATCCTGATCGAGCACGACATCGGCGTCGTCATGGGCCTCTCCGACCGCGTCGCCGTGCTCGACTACGGCCGCAAGATCGCCGACGGCACGCCGGCCGAGGTGCGCGCCGATCCTGCGGTGATCCGGGCCTATCTCGGCACCGCCGAGGGCGAGAATGGCGAGGACATCTGATGAGCTACTATGATTTCCTCTTCGTCATCGAGGTGCTGGTCGGAGGCCTGCTCTCGGGCGTCATGTACTCGCTCGTCGCCATCGGATTCGTGCTGATACAAGACCTCGGGCGTGCTGAACTTCGCGCAAGGCTCGATGGTGCTGTTTGCAGCACTCACTTTCGTCAGCCTGGTCGAACGCCGCGTCCCTTTCGCGCTTTCGCTGCTCATCACCTTCGCGGTCATGGTCGCGCTCGGCTTCACCATCGAGCGGACCGTGCTCAGGCCGCTGGTCAACCGCTCGCCGATGACGCTGTTCATGGCGACGCTGGGGCTCTCCTACATCATCGAAGGTGCCGCCCAGCTTATCTGGGGCACGCAGGTGCACGGGCTCGACCTCGGCATCGACGACACCCCATTCGAGGTCGGCGGCGTACTGATCTCGTCCTTCGACCTGCTGGCGGCGGCGATCGCCGCTGCCATGGTCGCAGGCCTCAGCGCCTTCTTCTATTGGACGCGGATCGGCCTTGCGTTTCGCGCCGTCGCCGACGATCAGTTCGCGGCCCTCGCCGTCGGCCTGCGGCTGCCTCGCATCTGGGGCACCGTGTGGACGGCGGCCGGCTTCGTCGCGCTGGTCGCCGGGCTGTTGTGGGGCGCGCGTCTCGGCGTCCAGTTCTCGCTGTCGCTGATCGTGCTGAAGGCGCTGCCGGTGCTGGTGCTTGGCGGCTTCGATTCCATCCTCGGCGCCATCGTTGGCGGCCTCATCATCGGCGCCAGCGAGAAGCTGGCCGAGGTCTATCTCGGCCCGTTCGTCGGCGGCGGCATCGAGGGCTGGTTCGCCTATGCGCTGGCGCTGGTGGTGCTTTTGGTGCGCCCCTCCGGCCTGTTTGGCCAGAAAACCGTCGAAAGGGTCTGAACCATGGCCGTGCAAGCGCTCGACGCCGCAAGGCTTCCAGTCGACTGGGTGAAACTCGTTCAGAAGCTGGCATTGCCGACCGCCCTGTTCGTCGTCGCCTACGGCGTGGTCCCTGCCTATGCTTCGGGCTATCTGGTCGAGGCGATCCTGCTGCCATTCCTGGCGCTCAGCCTGGCGGCGGTCGGCCTCAATCTGCTGACCGGCTATTGCGGCCAGCTCTCGCTTGGCTCTTCCGCCTTCATGACGGTGGGCGCGTTCGCCGCCTACAATTTCAACCTCAGGGTCGAAGGCCTGCCGCTGGCGGGGACCATGATCCTGGCCGGAATTTCCGCCGCCGGCTTCGGCGTCGTGTTCGGCCTGCCCAGTCTCAGGCTGCGCGGCTTCTACCTCGCCGTCTCGACGCTCGCCGCCCAGTTCTTCGTGCAATGGGCGCTGACCAAGTTCGGCTGGTTCTCCAACGACAACCCGTCCGGGGTGATCTCGGCGCCGCACCTGGCCGTCGCCGGTCTTTCGCTCGACAGCGCGACCGGCCGCTATTTGCTTTCGGTCACCACGGTCATGGTGCTGACGGCCCTCGTCTGGCGCTTGGTCAACAGCGCGACCGGTCGCAACTTCATCGCCGTGCGGGACAACGAAACCGCCGCACGCGTCATCGGTGTGCCGGTGCTGCGAACCAAGCTTCTGGCGTTCGCCATCTCGTCGTTCATCATCGGTATCGCCGGCGTGCTGTGGGCCTTCACCTATCTGCGCACCGTCGAGCCGGCAGGCTTCAATCTCGACCGCTCATTCCAGATCCTGTTCATCATCATCATCGGCGGGCTGGCCTCGATCCGTGGCGCGTTTTTGGGTGCGGCGTTCATCGTTGTCCTCCCGCTCTTTCTGTCCCGGCTCGGCGCCTTCCTGTTCGGCGGCCTGTTCGATTCGGGCGTTCTCGACATGAGCCAGCGCATCGTGCTCGGCGCCCTTATCATCATCTTCCTCATCGCGGAACCGAGCGGGCTGTCGGCCCTCTTCGACCGCCTCAAACGACGGATCGGCTCAAGGTCCAGCTGATTGCCGCTCAACTTCCTCCTCCGCTCGGACCAACCCATCAGGAGACGTAAGCAATGACCTTCTTCAGTCACCTAAGAAAAGCGGCGATCGCCACGGCCTTCGTGCTCGGCGCGACGGCGGTTCACGCCGAAGAACAATACTTTCCCCTGCAGAGCTACCGTGTCGGTCCGTATGCGGCCGGCGGAACCGGCTTTTTCGGTGGCTTCATCGACTATCTCAACCTGATCAACATCCGCGACGGCGGCGTCAATGGCGTCAAGCTGGCCTGGAGCGAAGGCGAGACGCAATATGAGGTCGAGAAGGGCGTCGAGGTGTATGAACGGTTGAAGAGCAATCCCGGGATCGCTGCCTGGAATCCACTCTCGGTCGGCATCGCCTATGCCATGATCGATCGCATCACCGACGACAAGGTGCCGCTGATCACCATCAACCACGGCCGCACAGACACGACCGACGGGCGGGTGTTCCCTTACGTCTTCCCGCTGCTGCTCAATCCTTACAGCGAGACCTCCGGCATCGTGAACTACATCGCGTCCAAGGAAGGAGGCCTCGACAAGCTCAAGGGCAAGAACATCGTCGTGCTCTATCACGGCTCGCCCTATGGGAAGGAGACGATCCCGATCTATGAGCTGCTGTCGCAGAAATACGGCTTCGAGCTGTCGCAGATCGAGGTGCCGCATCCCGGCAACGAGCAGCAGGCGCAGTGGCTGACCATCCGGCGCGAGCATCCTGACTATGTCGTGCTGCGCGGCTGGGGCGTGATGAACCCCGTCGCCTTGAAGACCGCGCAGAAGACAGGCTTCCCGGCCGATCACATCATAGGCAATGTCTGGTCGAATTCCGAAGAGGATGTCATCCCCGCCGGCGATGCCGCCAAGGGCTATACGGCCATCACCACCCAGGCCTCGGGTGAGCGATATCCGGTGGTCCAGGAGATCGTCAAAACGGTCTACGGCGACGGCAAAGGCAATCTCGAGGACAAAAGCCGCATCGGCTCGGTCTACCACAATCTCGGCATCGTCAATGGCATCCTCAATGTCGAGGCGGTCCGCATCGCACAGGCCAAGTTCGGCAACCGCACGCTGACCGGCGACGAAGTGCGTTGGGGCTTCGAGCATCTCAAGCTCGATCCGGCGCGCGTCGAGGCACTCGGCGCCAAGGACCTGTTCCACTCGATCAACGTCTCCTGGGACAATCACGAGGGTGACGGCTACGTGACCTTCCAGCAATGGGACGGCAAGAAGTGGAATGTCGTCTCCGACTGGATCGCTCCCGACTGGAAGCTGCTGCGTCCGATCATCGAGAAGTCGTCCGAGGCGTTGCCAAGGAAAAGGGCATCAAGATCCGCACGGCCGAGGACGCCGACGCGGTGGTCAGCAACTGAATTTGGTATGGTGCGGCCGACAAATCTGGCCGGCCGCGCCATCCACCTTCCCGAGCGGAGTCATCGATGTCCATCCCGGAATACCCGATACTGTCAGTTAGCAGCGTGGAAGCTGTCTACAACGGCGCCATCGCCGCCCTACACGGCGTCGACTTGTTGGTTGGCAGGGGCGAGATCGTCGCGCTGCTCGGCTCCAACGGTGCCGGCAAGACGACACTGCTGCGCGCCGTATCCAATCTCCTTCCGGCTGAGCGCGGCGCCATTACCGCCGGTCGGATCACCTTCGGTGGCGAGGATGTTTCAAGGGCAAGCCCCTCGCACCTAGTCCGCAGCGGCCTTGTCCAATTCCTCGAGGGCCGGCATTGCTTCCGCTCGCTGACGGTCGAAGAGAACCTCTTCACCGGCGCGCTCGGACGCTCGTCCTCTCGCACGGGCGTCAAGGCCGACCTCGATCGTGTCTATTCACTTTTCCCAAGGCTCGCCGAGAAGCGGCGAACCCGGTCCGGCCTCACTTCCGGGGGCGAGCAGCAGATGACGGCTATCGGCCGGGGTCTGATGTCGCGGCCGAAACTCTTTGTTCTGGACGAGCCGTCGATGGGGCTGGCACCGCTGATCGTCGACGAGATCTTCAGCGCCCTGAAACGGCTCAACCGCGACGAAGGCCTTTCGATCCTCGTTGCCGAACAGAATTCGGCGGTCGCGCTGAAATACGCCGACCGCGCCACCGTGCTCGAGAACGGCGTCAGCGTGCTGGAAGGATCGGCTGCCGACTTGCGCCAGCGCACCGATATCAAAACCTACTACCTCGGCGGCGCGCCGCTTCCACCGCAACATTTTCCCAAGGAGACAGCAGCATGACCATCCAATCCAGGCAGGCGTCGGATAGCCGCAGTGCCGTCCCGCCGGTCGAACGACCCTCTGCCAAGGCGCATGTGATCAAGGCCGATGCCGAGGCAATCGCTGTCGCCGAAAAACTCGCCGCCGAATTCGCCAGGGATGCCTCCAAGCGGGATCGTGAACGCATCTGGCCGAAGGAAGAGCTCGATGCGTTTTCGCAGAGCGGCCTGTGGTCGATCAACGTGCCGAAAGCCTATGGCGGGCCGGAGCTCTCCTATGTGACCCTGTCGAAAGTGATCAGCATCATCTCGGCGGCCGATCCGTCGCTCGGCCAGATTCCGCAGAACCATCTTGGCGTCGTCGCCGCTATCCGCACCGTCTCCGACGAGGCGCAGAAGAAGCTGCTTTTCGCTGAGGTGCTGTCCGGCACGCGCTTCGGCAACGCGTTCTCCGAGTTCGGCTCCAAGCGCGCGGCCGACTTCGAGACAAAGTTCGTCGACGCCGGCCACCATGTCGTGGTCAACGGCCAGAAATTCTATTCGAGCGGTGCTCTGCTTGCCCCTCTGGTTCCGATCGTGGCGCTCGATGACGAGGGGCGCGCCTGGTATGCCATCGCCGATCGCGGCGCGCCCGGACTGACGGTGATCGACGACTGGTCGAGCTTCGGACAGAAGACGACTTTGTCCGGCACGGTCCTGCTCGACAATGTCAAGGTGCCCAAAACGCATCTTGTCCCCGGCTACAAGGGCTATGACAGGCCGACGGCCGACGGCGCCATCTTCCAGATCATCCAGGCCGCGGTCGATCTCGGCATCGCCAAGGCGGCGATCGACGAGACTGTCGGCTTCGTGCGCACCAAGTCGCGCGCCTGGATCGACAGCGGCGTCGATCATGCCTGGCAGGATCCTTATACGATCCAGGCGATTGGCGACCTTCGCCTGCGGGCCAAAGCGGCAGAGGCGGTTCTGGAAAGGGCCGGGCTTGCGGTCGATCGCGCCGTGGCCGACCCGAACGAGAAGACCGTCGCGGAAGCGCAGATCGCGGTTGCCGAATCCAAGATCCTCACGACAGAGATCGCCATCATTGCCACGAACAAGCTGTTCGAGCTCGCCGGCACACGCTCGACGCTGGCCGAGCACAATCTCCACCGGCACTGGCGCAACGCCCGCACCCACACGCTGCACGATCCGGTGCGCTGGAAATACGCGATCCTCGGCAACTACTACCTCAACGACGTAAATCCGCCGCTCCATGCCTGGAGCTGAGCGAAGCGCCTCCAAATCACAGAGGACCATTCATGAGCATTGCCACTCCCGACAGGATCAAGGTCCTGTGGTTTCTGCCGACTCATGGCGACAGCCGCTATCTCGGCACCTCAGAGGGGGGCAGGGCGGTCGACTTGCCCTATCTCACCCAAGTCGCGAAAGCCGCCGATGCCATCGGCTACTATGGCGCGCTGCTGCCGACAGGACGCAGTTGCGAAGATAGCTGGGTCGTGGCGTCGGCGCTGGCACCGCTGACGCAGCGGCTTCGCTTCCTTGTCGCCGTCCGGCCGGGCCTGCAATCGCCGACGCTAGCCGCGCGCATGACCTCGACGCTCGACCGCATTTCCAGCGGACGGCTGCTCATCAACGTCGTCACCGGCGGGGATCCGGTCGAGAACAAGGGCGACGGCATCTTCCTCAGCCATGACGAGCGCTATGAGGTGACGCGGGAATTCCTCGACATCTACAAGGCGGTGCTTCGCGGCGAGACCGTAGCGTTCGCAGGCAAGCACTTCCGTATCGAGGACGGTCGCCTACTGTTTCCGCCCGTGCAGACGCCACATCCGCCGCTCTATTTCGGCGGCTCGTCCGATGCCGCTAACGCGGTCGCCGCCGAACAGATCGACAAATATTTGACCTGGGGCGAACCGCCGGCGGACGTCGCGGCAAAGATTGCCCATGTGCGCGGTCTTGCCGAGAAAGCCGGGCGCCAGGTGACCTTCGGCATCCGGCTGCATGTCATCGTCCGCGAGACCAATCATGAGGCCTGGGCCGACCGACCGCCTGATCAGCCGCCTGGACGACAACACGATAACCGAGGCGCAGAAGGTTTTCGCGCGCATGGATTCCGTCGGCCAGTCGCGCATGAGCCGGCTTCATGGCGGCCGCCGCGACAAGCTCGAAATCAGTCCGAACCTGTGGGCTGGCGTTGGCCTGGTGCGCGGCGGCGCCGGCACCGCCCTGGTCGGCGATGCGGCGACAGTTGCGGAACGGATCGACGAATACCGGCGCATTGGCATCGATAGCTTTATCCTGTCCGGCTATCCGCATCTGGAGGAGGCCTATCGGTTTGGCGAACTGGTGTTGCCGTTGTTGCCGCTCGATCATGAAATCTCGACGCGCCCGACGGCAGTGAACATGGGACCGTTCGGCGAAACGGTGGCCGGCGACCATCGGCCTTCGGCACTGCGCGCGAGTCAGTCTTGAGCGCCAGAGACTTGGGCAGGGGACCGGTCGTAGCCATCATCGGTGGCGGCTTTTCCGGTGCGGCGACCGCGTTTCATCTTGCGCGGCTGCTGCCCGCCGGTGCTGCCGATATCGTGGTCGTCGAGCCCAGAGAGGGGCTCGGCTATGGTCTGGCCTACTCGACGGCCGATCCTTCACACCGCATCAATGTGCCGGCGTCGAGAATGACGCTGATCTCCGGCCAGGACAGCCACTTTGCCGATTGGCTGGAGCAGACCGGCGCGATTCTCGACGATGCCGAGGCTATTGCCGCAAATGGAGCACTCTACCCACAACGACGCGTTTTCGGGCGCTACGTGGAATCTTATCTCCAACCCTTTCTGTTCGGCAAAGTGATCCGTCATGTCAGGTCCGCCGTCGCGTCAGTCGAGCTTAGTGGCCAGGGCTACATCCTGATTCTCGCTGATGGAAGGACGCTCGCAGCCGACGCCCTAGTGATTGCGGCGACGCATCCGCCACCGGCCTTGCCATCGGCCCTGCGGTCTGTGGCTGCTGCTGCCCGGCTGGTGGCCAATCCCTATGATCTCGGAGGGCTGCAAGCGATCGGCCGCGACGACCAAGTGCTCGTAGTCGGCACTGGATTGACGTCGGCGGATATCATTGCCACGCTGGACCGCAATGGGCATCGTAGCCGCATCGTCGCGCTGTCACGTCATGGTTATCGTTCGCGCAGCCACGCGGTGCTCCCGGGCGACCCGATTGGTGATTTCATCAGTCTGCCTTCACGCAGCGCAACAGTGATGCTCAGACGCATCCGGGCCACGATCCTAGATGCCAAGCGTCGGGGCGAAGACTGGCACCCGGTGCTCGATGCCGTCCGACGTCAGGGACAAATCATCTGGCAGGCCCTGCCGCTCGACGAGCAACGCCGCCTCGTGCGCCATTTGCGCACGCTGTGGGATGTGCATCGCTTCCGCATCGCGCCACAGGTCGCGGACGTGCTCGATCGCCGCGTTGCCGAAGGCATGCTCGCCTATCGCGCCGCATCGATCGTCGGCGCCGAGCAGGTCGACGGGCGCATTCGGGTCACGCTGCGGCCAAGGCGCCAACCCACTCAGACAACCGAGACGTTCGACAGGGTGGTCGTCACGACCGGGCCGGCGCATGCCGATATTTTCCGGACCAACACAGCAATTGCCGATCTCGGGCGAATGGGACTGGTCCGGCTAGACCCGATTGGCCTTGGCCTGGCGACCGACAGCCAAGGCCGTGCGGTCAGCACTTCCGGCCGACCGACCGACAGCATTTTCGTCAGCGGGCCGCTGGCGCGCGGCAGCGTTGGCGAATTGATGGGAATTCCCGAAGTCACCGCGCATGCCGAGCGTATAGCCGCTGAAATCCACCAATGGCTTGGATACCAAACGGCGTTGCGTCGTAAGGCGTCGTGAAGCTGCAAACACGATGAGGCTATCCAGATGACACTCACCGAGCGTATTGCGAAGGTGGAAGCCCATCGTGTCGTAAATAGGCCACTGGTCGCGTGCCGCTCCTGGCGCTTTTAGCAGATCCGCTCGACCTCGGAGGTGCCGATCTCCATGCCCAGACTTCGCACCGGCGTCCACCGCTTTGATGACGATCCGAGACGATCAGCCCACCGCGGCGGGTCGAGAAAGCACTGGGCGGGAAGACGCCTACAGCGAGGCTGCTCGCCTTGTGGCCGCAGAGAGGGAAAGAATCTGCCGCCGGACATCGACTTCAGTGGTTTAGAGAAGGCGGCTCGGCAGCGACCTCTGCGTGAACCCAGACGCCTTGAAAAGCCCGATGCGTCCGGATTTTGGCGGTGATCTTCATCAAATGCGATGAGCTGCAATTTCTGGCGACGGCCACGCTAAGGGCGGGCCTCCAGCACCATGTTGAACGGTGTCTCCGCGGCGCGACGCAATCGCTTGAAGCCGCCACCGGTCACCACCTTGCGCAGCCTCGCCTCACCGGCCTGGGCTCCAAGCGCGAGCCCGACTTCCTGCGACACGGACGCGGGCGTGCACACGAACGTGGAAGCGGCATAGTAAACGCGTCCGACGGGATTGAGGTTCGCCGCCAGATGATCATGCGCGAACGGCTCGACGATCATCCACGTGCCATCCGGCTTGAGCGATCCGTGGACATGGGTGGCGGCGCCCGTCGGGTCGCCCATGTCGTGAAGGCAATCGAAGAATGTGACGAGGTCATAGGTTCCGGGATAGCTCTTGGCGGCCGCGACGTCGAACCGCGTGTTGACGCCGACGCCGGCTACCTCGGCCGCCTTGCGGGCGCGCTCAATCGAAGGGGCATGATAGTCGAAGCCGACGAAGCGCGAATTGGGGAAGGCCTGTGCCATGAGCACGGTCGATGCACCATGACCGCATCCAACATCCGCGACGTCCACGCCGCGTTCGAGCTTCTCGACGACGCCCTCCAAGGCCGGCAGCCAGGAGTCGATCAGATTGGCATTGTAGCCTGGACGGAAGAACCGTTCCGTACCGCGAAACAGACACGCGCTATGATCGTGCCACCCGACGCCCTTGCCGGACTGGAATGCCTGCCTCACCTTTTCTTCATCGAGCCACAGCGCGGACAGGAACTCGAATGCGCCTGCCATGAAGGCCGGGCTGTCTTCATCGGCGAACACCAGCTCTTGCTCGGCGTTGAGATAGAATTTGTCGCTCGCTTCGGTGGTCGGGAATGACAGCCACCTCCATGCCGTTGAAAAGCAGGAAATCCGTCACGTTGCCCTCGTCGGTAACCGGCGGAGCCGGAGTGGTCGTCACCAGGGCAAGCCCTGTCGCAGCAGGTATCCTAGGGCAGCCCGTCAGAACATCGATGACTCCGGTTGTGGTGCCGGGGCGGGCGATCAGGGGCCAAATGATTGTTCCGAGGCGGCTGTATGTTGTGGTAAGGTGATCATGCGAATTCTTGTTGGTCGGTCACGTGTTTTGCGGATGACCCGCATGTACTGTGCCAAATGAGAAAACCATTCAAACGCAATCCAGTAGATCTGACTGTATCCGACATTGTCGGAATTTGGACATCGCCGAACGCGAAGCGCTCGGGGCTTGTGACGATACTTGAGCGTGCTGCTTCGGAGGAGGGATGCGCCTCGAACCGGCCGCGAGGCCTTTTTCTGGCAACGGATATTCCGGCCGGGTTAGGCCGCGAGGAAAGCGACGGTGAATAAGAGGTAGAGGACCAACCGTTTTGAGCGGGTAGTTGCCGTGTTGCGCCCCCACGCAAAGGCCAGCACCACGGAGCAGTATTTCTGGTGGCGACACTACAACGCCTTTAAGTGCCGGTTACCCGTTTTTACCCGATGCTGGATACGACTACAACGACTCCTTCCCGAGCCTGCGTGCGGCGCTTACCTGGAAGATGGAAGCCGGTCAGATCGCAACGGGGGAGGGCGGCCAGATCTGGGCAATCCCGCATGCATTTGAGAACATCCAGCTGTTCTACCGCAAGGATACCTTGGAGAAGTATAACATCGCGGTTCCGACGTCTCCGCCGGAAATGGCAAAGGCGTGCGAACAACTCAAAGCCGCCGATCCTTCCATCACGCCGTTGGGGGTGCGAGGCGTGCGTTTCTGGAGCAGTATCCACACCGCCGCAGTCTCGATCGCCCGCTCCTACGGTGTCCACGGATTTTGTCGTCACGGACGGCAAGCTCGACACGGGTCTGGATTCGCCGGAATCGATCGCGTTCCACAAGGATTACGTGGACATGATCAAGAAGTGCGCGGCTCCTTCCTTCGCCAATGATAACTGGTACGAGTTCGTGGACGGCATCTCCTCCGGCCGCACCGCGATGGCGATCGACTCAAATATGTTCGGCTTCTGGAACGATGTTGCGGGGAAGCCGGCATCCGGCAAGATCGCCTTCGCTCCGCCGCTGCACGCACCGAGCGCCACGAGCTTCGATTCTAACATCTGGATCTGGGCTCTCGCCATGAACGCGGCTTCCGAAAAGAAGGGCACGGCCTGGCTGTTCATCCCGTGGGCCACCTCCAAGCAGGTGGCGCTCAAGGGTGCCCTTGCCGGCCAGCTCGTCAATCCGCCGCGCACGTCGACCTGGCAGGACGACACCTGGACTAAGTACGCTTCGCAGCCCGAGTTCAACAACTTCGTTGACAGCTTCAAAAAGACACAGGACCACGCCGCGCTGGCTTTCACACCGCGTGTCGGCTTCGGCGAAGCCATGAACGCATGGGCCGTGGCGATGCAGAAGATGGTAAACGGCGATGACGTCGAGACGACGTTGAGGGCGCTTGCCGAAGAAATCCGCACTGGCCTCTGATCAAAAGGAACAGGGCAGTACTATTGCACTGCCCTGTTCCCGCCAACGGCGGAGATCACGCCGTGTCACCCCAAGCACTTAAACCCAGCGTGCCGATGGCAGCCGAAGGACCTGGCGCGCGCGCCTCGTCCGGTTCGGCTTCGCTGGAGGGGCGTTCCATCGACTGTTTCAGCCTTGCAATCATCCAGGCGCTGGCCAAAAGCCAGATGGAGCGCCGGCTCAGGAACCGGCGCAAAAACTCGAGCCTGCCGGCGCTGATCGAGCTGGTGCTGGCGCGGCCGCTGGTGTCGGCAGGTCTGGTCGCGGCCGAGCTGAAAATTAGCCAGCGCGCTGCGCTCGGGCTGGTGCCGAACTCGGCATCCGTGAGGTGACCGGCAGGGGCGCTACCGGACGTGGGGCCCCGTTTAGCTGCGGCGGGCTTTGGCGAAAGCGACAGCACTGATGATTTTTGCTGTACGCTCATTCTCCCTCATCTGCGCGTTGACAGAAAACCAGCAGCCGAGGGTCACTGCACGCTGTGCTCCCGCGATTTCCGGAAAACCAATGAAGAACGACTTTGATCTATCGCGCGAAACGTATCATTCAACCATGTCGAGAACGGGCGTGACGGCACGTACACTATGGACCAGAGAACTTTGTCTGGCGACTTTGCGCACGCCTGCAGAACTCTTCGGAAAACTTCCTTCTGTTGATCCAATGATCGTAATGAGCTGGAGTGGCATCGCCGCTCTCCCCGGTTCTTGCTCTCTCAGTTGAACTTGATGCTAGCCTGCACGAACACGCCGTAGCGCTTTGCCTTCCAATCGTCGGCCTGCGGGGAACCACGACCGCCCATTGCCTCTTCGAAATGAGCCGTGCCGTTATTCGCCACGGCCCAGTAGCGGGCGCCGACGCCGATGTTGAACAAATCCGTGACCTTGTAGTTCAACACCGCCTCGAGCTGGACGCCATGCCCATCGCCGTCTTCGGGAATTAGCTTGATCTTGGGGCGCATGTGGTGCTGATCTTTGCCGTCGAGCCGCGTGAAGAGGAACGCCACGTCACCAGAAAGGCTGAGTCGCGCGGTGAGTTGCGTCTGCCCGGCCAAGCCGAGTCGCAGCGAATGCCAATCGTTGTCCTGGCTGATGAGGTTGACGTAGGTCGGGACGGTTGGCACACAGGTCCTCCAGTTGGTCGCCTGCTGCGTGCAACCGAAAGCGTCGTAGCTCTCGTGCCAGAAATTGTTGCCAACAAAAGCACCGATGCGGTAGCGCGGCGCGTTCAAGAAATTATATCCAAGATCGGCGGTGAAATAGCTGACGCCGCCCCCGCGCTGATCACTGAATGTGTTTGAGTAGCCCCCCATTTCCGTAAGAAGTCCTCGTCATGAGAAAACCCTCCCTGATGCCGCCGGCACCGAGGAGGCCTTTACGAAAATGCCAGTCGGATTGTGGATCGCGTTGAAGAAGACTTCACTCGAATGCGCGTCTAGATCGTCATAGGTGAGCCGCGAGACCGGTGACGTACCTTTATGATTGTAAAGGTCCTTCGATGCTTGCCGGTACTGGGCCAGTAGCGTAGTCCACCCTCGAACGAAAAGACTGAGGCCGCCGCCCCGGCTACCGACGCCGACTCGAAATCACCGGCACTCGACGGCGGTTCGGAACTCCTCGGTGCCGCAGCGCCGGCCAAGCCGGGCCCGGTGAAAAATTCGTCGTCGAGGGCAAGGCGCCCGCTGCTTCGCCCGGCCGCGCCGACGATTTTTCTTGGCCGCCAAGGCGGCAGCCTGCGGCCGCGGCCACAACCGAAACGACCACGGCGATCAGTCCGTAAACCTGCCCCCGGGACACCTGAAGGGCAAAGCGCCCTCAGATGGCCGCGGGAGTAGCGTTTCCAAACGGTCTCAGCGCGGCAGCACGCTCGATCCCATCAGCGCCTCGTCGATCGAACGCGCTGCCTGACGGCCCTCGCGGATCGCCCAGACGACCAGCGATTGACCGCGGCGCACATCGCCCGCTGCATAGAGCTTTTCGACGCTGGTCTTGTAGTCGCGATCATTGGCCTCGACGTTGTTCGAGCGGCGGCTGTCGATGGCGATCTTCATCTGGCCAGCCAGCTCCGACACCGGCCCGACCGCGGCCGGCCCGGCAAAGCCGATAGCGATGAAGGCCAGATCCGCGCGGATGACGAATTCCGTGCCGGCGATCGGCTTGCGCTTTTCATCGACCTCGCAGCATTTGACGCCGGTCAACGCGCCGTCCTCGCCGATGAATTCGAGCGTCGCCACCTGGAACTCGCGCTCGGCGCCTTCCGCCTGCGAGGACGAGGTGCGCATCTTCGTCGCCCAGTAGGGCCAGACCGAAAGCTTGTCCTCCTTTTCCGGCGGCTGCGGCCGGATGTCGAGCTGGGTGACACGAACGGCGCCCTGGCGGAAGGCGGTGCCGACGCAGTCGGACGCGGTGTCGCCGCCGCCGACGACGACGACATGCTGGCCGCCGGCGACGATCGGCGGCGACGGCCACGCCACCGACTGGATCGGCTCGCCGCCGATGCGCTTGTTCTGCTGCACCAGGTAAGGCATCGCGTCATGCACGCCATCGAGATCGTCGCCGGGAATGTTGGCCGGGCGCGGCGTTTCCGAACCGCCGCAATAGAGCACCGCATCATATTCGGCGAGCAGTTCCGCCACCGGCTTGTCGACGCCGACATTGATCCCGCAATGGAAGCTCACGCCCTCGCCTTGCATCTGCTCGATGCGCCGGTCGATGTAGTGCTTCTCGATCTTGAAGTCGGGGATGCCGTAGCGCATCAGCCCGCCCGGCCGGCTCTCGCGCTCATAGACGTGAACGTCGTGACCGGCGCGGCCAAGCTGCTGGGCGGCCGCCATGCCGGCCGGCCCCGAGCCAATGATTGCGACGCGCCTGCCGGTTTTCCTTTCCGGCGGATAGGGCCGGATATGACCGGTTTCATAGGCCTTGTCGGCGATTGCCTGCTCGATCGTCTTGATGGCGACCGGAATGTCCTCGAGGTTCAGCGTGCAGGCTTCCTCGCAAGGTGCCGGACAGATGCGGCCGGTGAATTCCGGGAAATTATTGGTCGAATGCAGGTTGCGGATCGCATTGTCCCAGTCGCCATTGTAGACGAGGTCGTTCCAGTCCGGGATTTGGTTGTGGACCGGGCAGCCGGTCGGCCCGTGACAGTACGGAATGCCGCAATCCATGCAGCGCGCGGCCTGTTTCTCGACCTCCTTGTCCGACATCGGCAGCGTGAACTCGCGAAAATGCCGGATGCGGTCGGAAGCCGGCTGGTACTTGTGCACCTGCCGGTCGATCTCGAGAAACCCTGTTACCTTGCCCATAGTCCAGTCCCTGCTGTCCAGATGGCGCGCTCGACGACGCACCCGTTAACCTCATAAGGCAGCCATGGCAACCTTCAGTCCGAGGCCAGGATTGTTGATGAAGGCATCGACCGGGAAGCTTTGCTTCCCGGCAAATCCCAAAGCCTATTCCGCCGCAACGCCCATGCGCATGCGTTCCATTTCGATCAGCGCGCGGCGGTATTCGACCGGCATGATCTTCCGGAATTTCGGCCGGAAAGTCGCCCAGTTGTCGAGGATCTCGCGGCCGCGCACCGAACCCGTGTAATGGACGTGGTTCGAGATCAGCTGATAGAGCCGCTCCTCATCATGGCTGGTCATGTCGCCGGACACGTCGACGCGGCCTTTGTGATCGAGGTCGCCGCCATGATGGAGCAGTTTCTCCATCAGGTCGTCTTCTTCGGGAACGGGTTCCAGTTCGACCATCGCCATGTTGCAGCGCTCGGCGAAATCACCCACCTCGTCGAGCACATAGGCGACGCCGCCCGACATGCCGGCGGCAAAGTTGCGGCCGGTCTGGCCGATGACGACGACAATGCCGCCGGTCATGTACTCGCAGCCATGGTCGCCAACGCCTTCGACGACGGCGGCGACGCCCGAATTGCGAACCGCAAAACGCTCGCCGGCGACGCCGCAGAAATAGGCCTCGCCCTCGGTCGCGCCGTAGAGCACCGTGTTGCCGACGATGATCGACTCCGCGGCGACGATCTTCGTGTTCTCAGGCGGGCGAATGACGATGCGTCCGCCCGACAGGCCCTTGCCGACGTAGTCGTTGGCGGCACCGACCAGCTCGAACGAAACCCCACGCGCTAGGAAGGCGCCGAAGGACTGGCCGGCGGTACCGTTGAGCTTCACCGAGATCGTGTCCTCGCGCAGGCCCTTGTGCCTGAAGCGCTTTGCCACTTCGCCCGACAGCATGGCGCCGGTCGAACGGTCGACATTGCGGATCGGCAGCTCGATGCTGACCGGCTGCCGGGCTTCGAGCGCCGGCTTGGCGAGTTCGATCAGCTTGCGGTCGAGCACGTCGTCGATCGGATGCTTCTGCCGCTCGGTCCAGTGCACCGCCTCATGCGGCGCATCCGGCTTGAAGAACATCTTGCCGAAATCGAGCCCGCGCGCCTTCCAGTGCTGGATCAGCGCCCGCTTCTCCAGGAGTTCGGTGTCGCCGATGATCTGGTCGAGATGGGTGTAGCCCATCTCGGCGAGCAGCGCCCGCACCTCTTCCGCCACATAGAAGAAGAAGTTGATGACGTGTTCCGGCGTGCCTTTGAAGCGCTTGCGCAACACCGGATCCTGCGTCGCGACGCCGACCGGGCAGGTGTTGAGATGGCACTTGCGCATCATGATGCAGCCGGCCGCGATCAGCGGCGCGGTCGAGAAGCCGAATTCGTCGGCGCCAAGCAGCGCGCCGATGACGACGTCGCGGCCGGTGCGCAGGCCGCCATCGACCTGCAGCGCGACGCGCGACCTGAGGCCGTTGAGCACCAGCGTCTGGTGCGTCTCGGCAAGGCCCATTTCCCACGGGCTGCCGGCGTGCTTGAGCGAGGTCAGCGGCGATGCGCCGGTGCCGCCGTCATAGCCGGAAATGGTGATGTGATCGGCGCGCGCCTTGGCGACGCCGGCCGCAACCGTGCCGACACCGACTTCCGAGACCAGCTTGACCGAGACATCAGCCGCCGGGTTGACGTTCTTGAGGTCGTAGATGAGCTGCGCCAGATCCTCGATCGAGTAGATGTCGTGATGCGGCGGCGGCGAGATCAGGCCGACGCCGGGCGTCGAATGCCTGACCTTGGCAATGGTGGCATCGACCTTGTGGCCGGGCAGCTGCCCGCCCTCGCCGGGCTTCGCGCCTTGCGCGACCTTTATCTGCATCACATCGGAGTTCACCAGATACTCCGCCGTGACGCCAAAACGCCCGGAAGCGACCTGCTTGATCGCCGAACGCTCGGGGTTCTTGCCGCCGTCCGGCAGCGGCAGGTAACGGTCGGCCTCTTCGCCGCCCTCGCCGGTGTTAGACTTGCCGCCGATCGTGTTCATGGCGCGGGCCAGCGTGGTGTGCGCTTCCCTGGAGATCGAGCCAAAGGACATCGCTCCGGTCGAGAACCGTTTGACGATATCGGCCGCCGACATGACCTCGTCGAGCGCGACCTTCTTGCGCCCGGTTTCTTCGGCCAGCCTGATCTTGAACAGGCCGCGAATGCTCTGCGCCCGCGCCGTCTCGCTGTCGATCTGAGCGGAATAGTCCTTGAACGTCTGCCACGATCCCTGGCGCACGGCGTGCTGCAGGGTGGCCACCGCATCGGGCGACCAGATATGCGCTTCGCCGCGCATGCGGAACATGTATTCGCCGCCGACCTCGAGGCTGTTGCGCAGCACCGGGTCGTTGCCGAAGCCGTCGGCGTGGCGGCTGACCGTTTCGGCCGCGATCTCTTCCAGCCCGACGCCTTCGATCAGCGTCGCGGTGCCGGTGAAATATTTTTGCACGAAGTCGGTCTTCAGCCCGATGGCGTCGAAGATCTGCGCGCCGCAATAGGACTGGTAGGTCGAGATGCCCATCTTCGACATCACCTTGAGAATGCCCTTGCCGATCGACTTGATGTAGCGGGAGACGACCTCATTGGCGTCGACTTCGGCCGGCAGCTCGCCGCGCTTGTGCATGTCGAGCAGCGTGTCGAAGGCGAGATAGGGATTGATCGCCTCGGCGCCATAGCCCGCAAGGCAGCAGAAATGATGCACCTCGCGCGGTTCGCCGGACTCGACGACCAGCCCCACCGACGTGCGCAATCCCTTGCGGATCAAATGATGGTGGACCGCCGCCGTCGCCAGCAATGCCGGGATGGCGATGCGGTCCGGCCCGAGCTGACGGTCGGACAGGATGATGATGTTGTAGCCGCCGGCGACCGCCGCCTCGGCGCGCTCACACAGCCGGTCGATGGCGCCCTGCATGCCGGCCGCGCCTTCGTTCGAAGCATAGGTGATGTCGATCGTCTTGGTGTCGAAACGGTCCTCGGTGTGACCGATGGAGCGGATCTTCTCAAGATCACCATTGGTCAGGATCGGCTGGCGCACTTCGAGCCGCTTGCGACGCGAATTGCCGACGAGATCGAAGATGTTCGGCCTCGGCCCGATGAACGACACCAGGCTCATCACCAGTTCCTCGCGGATCGGGTCGATCGGCGGGTTGGTGACCTGGGCGAAGTTCTGCTTGAAATAGGTGTAGAGCAGCTTCGATCTGTCCGACATCGCCGAAATCGGCGTGTCGGTGCCCATCGAGCCGACCGCTTCCTGGCCGGTGGTCGCCATCGGCGACATCAACAGCTTGGTGTCTTCCTGGGTAAAGCCGAACGCCTGCTGGCGATCGAGCAGGCTGACGTCCCTGCGCAGCGCCCGCGGCTCGACCGGCTTCAGGTCTTCGAGGATGAGCTGGGTGTTGGCGAGCCAGCTCTTGTAGGGATGCCTGGTCGCGATCTCCGACTTGATCTCCTCGTCGGAAACGATGCGACCCTTCTCCAGGTCGATCAGCAGCATGCGGCCGGGCTGCAGCCGCCACTTCTTGACGATCCTTTCCTCCGGCACCGGCAGCACGCCGGCTTCCGAGGCCATGATGACGCGATCGTCGTCGGTGACGATGTAGCGCGCCGGGCGCAGCCCGTTGCGGTCGAGCGTGGCGCCGATCTGGCGGCCGTCGGTGAAGGCCACCGCCGCCGGCCCGTCCCACGGCTCCATCAGGGCGGCGTGGTATTCGTAAAAGGCCTTGCGATCTTGATCCATCAGCTTGTTGCCGGCCCAGGCCTCGGGGATCAGCATCATCATCGCGTGGGCGAGCGAGTAGCCGCCCTGCGTCAGGAATTCGAGCGCATTGTCGAAACAGGCGGTGTCCGACTGCCCCTCATAGGAGATCGGCCACAGCTTGGAGATGTCGTTGCCGAACAGTTCGGAATCGACCGAGGCCTGCCGCGCCGCCATCCAGTTGACGTTGCCGCGCAGCGTGTTGATCTCGCCATTGTGGGCGACCATGCGATAGGGATGCGCCAGCTTCCACGACGGGAAGGTGTTGGTCGAGAAACGCTGGTGGACGAGGATCAGCGCCGTCTCGAAACGCGGATCGGTCAGATCCTTGTAATAGGCGCCGACCTGATAGGCCAGGAACATGCCCTTGTAGACGATGGTCCGCGATGACATCGACACGACGTAGAAGCCATTGTCGACGCCCTTGGTCTCTTCATGGATACGACCGGAAATGACCTTGCGCAGGATGTAGAGCCGCCGTTCGTAATCGTCGTCGCTCTCGATCTCGGCGCCACGACCCAGAAACACCTGCCGCTGGACCGGTTCTGAAGCAGCGATATCAGGCGCCTTTGACAGCGATGAATTGTCGACCGGCACGTCGCGAAAGCCGAGCAGCGGCTGGCCTTCGAGCTGCGCGACCTCGGCGATGATGCCTTCGATATGCGCCTGAAGCTCAGGATCGCGCGGCATGAACACATGGCCGACGGCGTAATGGCCGGGTTTTGGCAGTTCGACCCCCTGGCTGGCCATCTCCTCGCGGAAGAAGCGGTCGGGAAGCTGCACCAGCACGCCGGCGCCGTCGCCCATCAGCGGGTCGGCGCCGACGGCGCCGCGATGCGTCAGATTTTCGAGCACCGCCAGGCCGTCCGTGACGATCTGATGCGACTTGACGCCCTTCATATTGACGATGAAGCCGACGCCGCAGGCATCGTGCTCGTTGCGCGGATCGTAGAGGCCGTGGGCGGCGAACCCGGTAGGGGTCCGCCCGATCCTGGTCAGGCCAGTGGCGATGGACGGATTTTTGACGGCTGGCGCTTTCGTCTGCGCGGCCGGGCCGTTCGTCGCAGATGGCGTCACTTCCGTCATCGTCCTGTCCTCCGTTCTTGCCTGGCGCAGAGACAGGCGGTCGGCTGCGTCCCCCGTCTTCCCGGGATCGGTGGGCAGCGCCGAGCTTCATGTTGCCAGCCTTACTCCAGTGCCATCTTTGACGGGTCCGGGAGACCCTTAGCGGCAGTATGTTTTGGTGAGTTGATCAGGCACGTCTTCTCCTTGCTCGGTCACGTGTTTGCGGATAACGGCGAGGCTGGGCTGGACGCCTGGGCCGGCCTATTTGTACAACCACGTCAGGGAAATGGACGAATTGGCCAGTAAGCCATTCGACTATCGCCCCTCTTTGGTTTCCTCCTTGGCCGCCCCCTTTCACCTTTTGGGAAAATCCTCTTGCGGAGCCACACAGAGAGCGCCGTAACAAACCTTCTCACCCTTGTAGTTGGCCAGAGCCTGCAGCAACTCGGGTAGAAGGTGCTGTTTCAGGTCGTCCGAGACAGGCTCCGGACCCTCCAGCGCTTTCAGTGTCTGCTCGAGCAACTCGATGGCGCGATCTTTGTTGCCGCTCTCATGATAGTACTGAGCGACCACCGGATAAGACAGGAACTTAGAGCCGCCGCCTTGCGGCAGTGCCACGATGTGTTTGGACAGCTCTTCGCCCATCGCGAAGCGCTCAGCAGACGGAAAGCCGGAATAATCAAAGCCCGGCGCGAAGAGTTGGTATAGCGCCCAATACATCCATCCCTCGGACTTTCTGTCGATCGCGTCGCGAACGAATTGGCGCATTACGGGCAAGCCGGCCTGCATGTCGCGCATTCTGTGAAGCAACAGATTGACATGACTCACTCGGAAGTTGAGTTTGTCCGGTATCAAGGCGATGCCTTCTTCAATCGCCGAGAGCGCCGTCTTCCAATCCTCGGCCTCCATTGCCGGCCGAAGTTTGTCGTATATGGGCTTGGTCAGCGCTTGTTCGCGCGCTATGGTTTCGCCTTCCGCAATCCGCTCCGTATCGGCGGATTTTGCCTGATCGCTGGTGCGCCAGCTGCCGTTAAGCACCTTCGGCAAAACCTCATCGAGTTGCGTCGGATGACCGATAAAGGCGATGTGGCCGTCTCGGTCGACCACGAACGAGGTCGGGACCCCGTAAGAAAAGCTGGGCTCCATCCAAAGCTTGTCCATTTCGCCTGTGGAGTCGAATGCGATCCGATAGTTCAGATTCGGGAATTTTTCGGTCAACCAAGCGTCCAACGTGCTTCGGGCCTCGTCGGCCGTTGGAGCGTCTTCAGAAGCCGCGACTCCGACGATCTCAACGCCGTTGTCCTTGTATTTCTCCTGCAACTGGATCAGATGGGGCATCCCGTCCACACACGGGCCGCACCAAGTTGCCCAAAATTCGACTATGCACACTTTGCCGGGCTCAAAGCTGGTGAGGGGCTCGCCACGCAGCCAGTTCTCGACTTTAATCGAAGGAGCCGGGGACTCCATCTGCAATACCACGTTGCGGTCCAAAGCTATTTCCAAAGGTTTCTGCACGAGCTGGTTTCCTCTCAGAGACGGCACACGGGTTCAGGGAGGAGCGGATCGCTCGTCTTGCCCCATTGAGTGCAGTCACAGTCACTCAGTCTCAAAAGCCATGCCAACGCGCTCAGCGCGCAGTTAGCGCCCATTGCTTCGAAAAACCTCGACAGTGCCCAGATGTTGGTTGTAATGAACCTGACATTTGTCTGACGCTGTCAGCTTTTGGACACGCGATCACGCGCTTCGTGCCGCCAGAAGGCCAGGCCGAGCCCTGTGTTGCCAGCGGTCGCTTCGATGATTGTACCGCCCCGCGCGAGCTGGCCACGCTGTTCGGCATTAACGATCATCGACAACGCAATGCGATCCTTGATCGATCCGCCGGGATTCTGGCTTTCGAGCTTGACGAAGAGACGACACCTGCCGGTATCGAAGCTCTTCAGTTCGACGACCGGCGTCTCCCCAATCAGATCGAGCACTGACGCAAATGGCGGACGCAGGCGAGAGGACGCCTTTGTCGACGGTCGGCGGAACATCTCGAGGCTCATGCGGCTGCGGTCTCCAGAATGTCGGCATAGTGCCGTTGCGCAGCATCGGGATGCGAGCGCAGTCGGCTCTTCAGCAGTTGCGGAACAGTGCATTGTCGGGGTCGCTGGCGGGGCACCCGCTTCGGCAGCCGTTCAGGCGGCAGGTCAAGAAACCGTATGTCGGCATCAAGCCGCGCGCCGAAGAAGAAGGGAATCGAAACAGTGCCCTTCGAAAGACCCAGGGCAACGGAAATCATTGCATCGGGCGAGTTCATGCGCCTGAAGCAGCGCTGCCTGCAACTGCTTCATAGCGACAGGCGGGCGAGACTCTAGCGAGGCTTTCGCCGCTTGGTTGATTGAGGCTCTCGACGAAGCCACCAAGATTCGGCGGCCGATAATAGCTTGCTGCTCATTGGGACGTCGACCAACGCCGGGATTGAGAAAGGCAACCCTGCCCCACAAGGCGGGTGTCACACGTGCGGTGCGTCCGCTCGTCACGCCGGATGGTTTTTGAGACCTGGGTTCACGGCTAATCAGATGCACCCCTGTCGTCGTTTCGGTGCAGGCCGCCAGGGGGGCGTGTTGCAGCAGCTTGCAATTAGTTTCGCCACTACGGGGCGTGCGAGCACGGGGCTGCACAATGAGATCATATGCCGGCGTGGAGACCAAGGTGTGGCGCAGCCTTAGAGAACTCAACACCGAGACCGGAGCAACGGAGACTGCTCTTTCGTCGAGCCAGTTTAATTTAGAACATTCTTTCTATAGTTTACGTCAATTATCCTGTTCGATAGCTCTGTCGACTAGCGATGAGACTTTTCAACGCAGCGCGGACATCCGCTGGCCGGATGTGACTTGCTATCCCTTTCAAGATCAAACAGGAGAACCCATGAGCAGTCCAGTCCTTGTCAACCGGACCATTCTTGACTCCGACGTTGTACCGCTGACCAGCCGTGTCGGAGCTGAAATCAGAGGCGTTCGCCTTGGCGGAGACCTTTCGGACGCAGCGATAGCAGCCATCAACCAGCTTCTTCTAAAGCACAAGGTGATCTTCTTCCGCGGCCAGGAGCATCTCGACGATGCGGAGCAGGAATTGTTCGCGCGGCGTCTGGGTGACCTTGTACCTCATCCCACGCAGGGGCCGGCAGCCGGCACGGCCTCAATCCTCAATCTCGATTCCGGCCGTGGCGGTGGCAGGGCAGACCAGTGGCATACCGATGTGACTTTCGTCGATGCCTATCCGAAATTCTCGGTCCTACGTGGCGTCGTCATTCCGGCGGCGGGGGGCGACACGATCTGGTCCAACACGCACGCCGCGTACGAGAATCTGCCGGCGCCGCTCAAAATATTGGCGGACAATCTGTGGGCTATTCATAGCAATGCCTACGACTACGCAGCCGTGCGCCCGCGCGCCACAGCCGAAGAGAAGAGGCACTTCGAGGAAGTCTTCACATCGACGATCTACGAGACCGAGCATCCGGTCGTGCGCGTCCATCCGGAAACCGGGGAGAAGTCGCTGCTGCTCGGCAATTTCGTGCAGCGCCTCGTCGGCCTTTCCAAGAGCGATTCCGCCAAACTCTACGAGGTGTTCCAGTCCTACGTCACTGCCCCGGAAAATACCGTGCGGTGGCGCTGGCAAGTAAGCGACGTCGCTATCTGGGACAACCGTGCTACCCAGCATTATGCGGTCAACGATTATGGCGACCAGCACCGGGTTGTGCGTCGCGCTACGGTTGACGGTGACGTTCCGATCGGCGTCGACGGTCGCCGCAGTATAACCCGTGTCAAGGCAGCCAAGCCGGCGGCGAAGGCAGCCTGACCGTCTGAACAGGGTAAAGATGAAAACTTCGTATCGCCGCGGCCATATCGCGCTGCTTAACCGCCCCACAAAGCCTTATGATTTCCGAGAAGCAAGGCGAGTTGCGGGCTCGAGGCTTGGCCCGAAATCGAGGTCCTGCAGCGTGGCGCATGGCTCGAGTCGCTGCTCGTGGCCCCGCTGCAGCGGTACAGGTCCCCCACCGCCCCACCATCTCGCCCGCCCTGCACCTCGGATAGCGATCATTCACCGTTTGTTCATTATGATAGCGCACGATCATAACTGGACATGCTGGTATCTCGTACATGCCTGAAGGCCCTGCGCGCCGACCCAGCGCCGGGGCCTTTTTACTTCCGCAAAATCGATTCCAGCAACGCGAATGGCAGGACACGGCGCTGGTTTCGCCGCGCGAGAAGGTCGAGATCGCCTTCGTCGCCGACAATCCCGGCAATTGGATGTTCCACTGCCACGTTCTCGAACACCAGGCGGCCGGTCGCCTGACCAGTCCACAAGCCGAAGGAGAAGCAAAAATGTCCAATACCCTGATAGCTCTTGTCCTCGCCCGATCCTGTCAGGCGCCGCTCCGGCGTTCGCCGGCGAAAGGACGTCACGCTCTACAAGAACCCGCAATGCGGCTGCTGCGAAGGTTATGCCGGCTATTTGCAGGAAACGGCTTCGCTGTCACCGTCAAGGCCGACGCACGACCTTTTCGCCATGAGCCGCGAAGAGGGCATTCCGCCGGAAGCCGATGGCTGCCTTCTCTCGTTCATCGACGGCTATGTGGTGAGCGGCCATGTGCCGGTCGGCACGGTCAACAAGCTCTTGACCGAGCGGCCCGACATCAACGGGCATGACGCTGCCCGGCATGCCGATGGGCTCCCCCGGCATGAGTGGCACGAAGGAAGCGCCCTTCGAGATTCTCGAAATCCGGAAGTCTGACGGGACCGGCGGCGTCTACGCCACGGAATAGGAGGCTTCGATGATGGAATGCATGAGCGGCATGATGATGTTCGGCATGGGCCTGGTGTGGCTGCTTGTCGTCGTCGTGCTCGTCCTCGGGGCGGCCGCGCTGATCAAGTACCTGTTCTCCAGCGGCGGCAAAGGAGAAGGGCGTCGGTCCTCTTATCGATGCGTGGCCGCGGCAGGCCACGGATTGGTCTGGACATTGCCTTGGCTCGCCAACCGGATGGCCGGTGGCGGCGCCCCGGCCGCGGCGATAGCGCTAGGCAAGACGGTTTTAGCCAGGCGAAGGTCAGCGCGATTGGAAAGCCCGCTGCCTTCGGGACGCATGCCGGCGCCGGGACCGGCCGCGGTCGTCGGCGGCGGCTACCAGAGCGACATGCCGGGCTTCGGGAATGTCCTCACCGACGAGGAGATCCGGGCCGTTCTGGCCTTCATCAAAAGCACATGGCCCGAGCGGGAACGCGCCTATCAGGCAGATGAGCCGCCGGGAGCGGGAGCAGACACAGTGAGACCAATCCTAGCCGCGGAGCCCTCGAACGCCCCCAACCGGAATGCATTGTCCATGAAAGCGAAACCGTCGCTTGCGATTCAATTTCTGGCGCTGATCCTCGCGACCTCCGCGCTGGCCCACCATCCGGGCGCCGATCTCGACAAGATGATGGACAGCGCGGAGAGGTTCTTCCAGGCGATCGACGAGCAGGCCGCGCCGCCTTTCGAACTGGCCGACGCGGACGGAAGGGCCGTCCGCCTTTCCGATTTCTCCGACAAGATCGTGGTGCTCTACTTCATGACGAGGTAACCTTGGAAGAAGAACGCGACGGCCACTGGCGGCAGGATGGCAAGCACGCTGGCCGCAAAAAGCGGCCCATACTCATAGAAGCGGGCCGGTTCTGTCGCAAATCGTGCTTTTGGCCACAACTGGACGCTTTCGCGCGCTTATGGACCAGCTCACAGTGTCCAACAACGCAAGCAGATGACAGGGCTCGACGTGCCCCGGGGTGGCGCCCTACTTCCACGCTCGCACTGTCACACTCCCGCCGAAAGGCGGGTTTAGTGAGTTATGGCAGTGACTGTGCCTCCAGTCAAAACGTCGAGTTTCGCGGCAACTTCGACGCTTTCCTTAGCTGACTTGCCCAAAACCAGCGCGGCCAAAGCATACTGCTTGCCGCTCCCGATGGCATAATATTCACCTTTCACGGGATCACTTGGCAGCCAATTGCCGTCCAACAGTACGGCTTCCCCATTTTTGCGCACTATCAGCGCCTCAAAGTCAAAATTGTCGTTGTTGCGCGGCACAGGAATATCAGAAACATCCATGCCCTTCTCAACCCAGTCTCGAACGGCCTTTGGAATACCCAAGGACGAAGAGGAAACGCCGATGAGTGTGCCGTCGCATAAGCGAAACACCTTCGTTTTCTCACCGACGGATACTGAGTCAAAACCCAAGGCTCGGCCGTCGCCAGCCATGGTTCCGTTCCTGTAAGCTATTGTTGTCATTGGCACCCTTCCATCGCTACATCAAACTTCAGGACCTTGCGCATGTCCCCTGTGTCAAGGTCACTGACCGACGGCCTATTTGCCTGATACACGATACAGGCTGCGCTCCTTGAGTTCGCGCACGGGTGGCCGTCATCTTGCCGCCTTCGCGCAATGCCTTGAACAGGCCGAGTCTGTCCCCCAGCGGGAATGACAACCACCTCCATGTCGTTGAAAAGCAGGAAATCCGTCACTTTGCCTCGTCGGTAACGGGCGGAGCCGGAGCGGTCGTCACCGGGCAAGCGCGGTCGCAGCCCGTCAGACATCGATGGCTCCGGTTGTGGTGACGGGGAGGGCGATAAGCAAGTTCGGGCCAAGTGATTGTTCCGCGGCTGTATGTTTTGGTGAGGTGATCATGCGACTTCTTGTTGGTCGGTCACGTGTTTGCGGATAACCAGCATGCGCTGTGCCAAATGAGAAAACCATTTAAAGTCAATCCAGCAGATCTGACTGTATTTCGACATTGTCGGAAATTGGACATCGCCGAACGCGAGCGCTCGGGGCTTGTGATGATACTTGGGCGTGCTTCGGAGGAGGGATGCGCCTCGTACCGGCCGCGAAGCCTTCCTGCATTTAAGGCGCCAGATCAATTGAACGCGCATACCAGTCAGCCGGCCCGTCGTTTAGCCCAAATGGCGATCCATCTCAGCGCGCTCACGCCATCCACCTTTCTGCGCGACCCAAGCTAAACACGCTCGGCGATGATTAGGATACCGACTACATCTGGACCCGCCCGGCCCTGCTCGCCTGCGAGACTTGAGGCGTTCGTCGATCGGATAGAGGTTTCGATTCAGGAGACGTGCTTCGTGATGCGGCCATGATAGGCCGGTCCCTCACCGACTGCCGCACGCTCGGAAGAAGCCAAGGTAGGCGACAAGCCTCTGTGGATCGCTGAAGCGCCGAATGTTGCCGATTGCCGCGGCAACGTTCGCACCCACGGTGACGTCGGAGGCAACGTCATCAGGCGACGGATTGTCGGATCCTAGTGGGCATGCACCGCGATATCCGCCTCGACCACCGTCAACGCCTCGTTGATCTGATTGATCAAGCCGAGGTGGCACTCGATGGCGGCGCGCTCAAGGAGCAGCATGAGCTAACACCTACTCCTAGCGCCGCTCCTGGAGTCCTATTTCCGCCGGCGCCTGACGAAGCAGCGCAATGCGACTCCCGCGACCGTGGCCAGCTATCGCGATGCCTTGCGCATGCTGATCCTCTTTGCCGCCGCCCGATTGCGGAAGAAGCCGGGGGCGTTGGCGCTCGAAGAGCTGATCGAGATCTCGTTCTCGCTTTTCTCGACGAACTCGAGGAGAAGCGGAACAATTCCGTCACCACGCGCAACGCCCGCTTGGCCGCGATCCGATCTTTCTTCCGCCACGTCGCTGCCGCCGACCCAGCATCCTTCGGCGTCGCCCAACGCGTGCTGACGATTCCCATTAAACGGACGCACATTGACGTGACGTACCACCTCACCACGGCCGAAGTGGACACCCTCATCGCGGCGCCCGATCCAAAGACGCCCCGTGGTCGGCGCGACCGAGCCTTTCTGCTCTTCTTGGCACGAACCGGCGCCCGGGCCTCCGAAGCCACCGGCGTCAACGCAAACGACCTTCAGTTGGAGCGGCCGCACCCACAAGTGCTGCTGCGCGGCAAAGGGCGTAGAGACCGCGTCGTCCCCATTGCTAAGGACCCGGCTGCGGGCGCTGACATCCTTGTTGAGCGAGCGCGGGATCGCCCATCACGAGCCGCGACCGATATTCCTCGGCGCCCGCAACGAGCGCCGGGCCTACCAGACCGGCTTTGGCCGACAAGCCCATATCGCCGCACATCTTCCGGCACTCCCTCGCCATGAAGCTTCTCCAGTCCGGCGTGGACCTTTTGACGATCCAAGCCTGGCTCGGGCATGCACGGGTCGCCACGACCCACCGCTATGCCACAGCGGATGTAGAGATGATGCGCAATGGACTCGAGAAGGCGGGCGTCACCGGCGATCACGGCGTGCGTTTCCGACCAAATGACTCCGTTCTGCAACTGCTGAACTCCATCTGAATGTTTATGTGGCGGAGGCAAGCTGGGTTTGGCCGGTCCGAAGGGGTCAGGGCGGCTCCGCCACATAATCTCGCCCGACGCATAAATGCGGATCCCGGCCCAATGTCTCCTGAACCTGCAGAGCGAGACGCTGCATTCCGCGACGCATATCGGTCCGGCCCACCGCCAACCAGATCCGCACCTGGCTCGGGACCGGGATCATGAAACGCCCCGCGCCTTCACCATCGCCGCTGCCAGTGTTGGCGGCGTGGTCAGTGGAATCCGCAGCCGCACCTTGCCGGCGACCTCCAGCTCGATCACCACTGGCGGCGGGAGCGGCTGGGCGCGTTCGTCAAGAACGTCTTCAGTTGCCGGCTGCCCGGTCTCAGGTCGAAACAGCTTGTTGCGCCAGTATCGGCTGCTGGGGCGCGACGCTGTTCGCTGTGTCACAGGAAGAAAAGAAGGTCACCTTGGAGCTCAGGTAAGTCGCCCTTCGGGCTTTTTGCCTATGGCGGCAAAGGGCTCAAGCAAGCCCGAGCTTTTTCCTGAGCTCGGCGTTTTCTTTCCGGAGCCGGTCAGCGAGGAGCTTCTTCAGACGGGCGTTCTCTTCTTCAAGCTTCACAAGATCCTTGAGCTCATCGCTCTGTGTTGTCTGCCCAGCAGCCCTTTTCCAGTGATAGTACGTCTGTTCCGATATTCCAGCGTTCTGAACGGCTGCCTTGATACTCTCTCCCCGTCCGATCTGCTTCTCGATCTCGCCGAGCTTCTGGGCACGCTCGTTCTCAGAGTAATTTCTCCGCGCTGCCCGGACTGTAGGCGAAGCGATCGCTTTAGATGAAGACGCCTGAAGAGCCGAGTTGGCGGCTCTGGTTCGTATAGCACCTGCGCGCTGCGCGGTCCGCTTCCGCGTCTTCGGCGCCTTTATATCGGGTGTCTGTTCCTTCACGGGCACCTCGCCTGCTGCCTGGGTTGCCTCAGTTTCCTTAAGGTTGGACATCAGAAACTCCCTGCGATTTCAAACATCTATTCTAGCACGCAGCATCTAGAACTTATGGGCTTTGTCAACTGCGGCCACAAAACCGTGCTCGCCAATGTCGCCGTCCGACGCGTTAACATGATGCCAGTAACTGCGGCAATGCAATCGGTTCGCAATCCGCAACAAAGAGTATCGGCTGGATGTGCACGACGCCCCAGTCTCTGAAACAGCGTAGCCGCCCGGTAAGAGCCGCTTTCAGTCTGCCTTAGAAACAAGGTGGTCGGTCGCCACTCCCGCGCATACTATCCGTCTACTCTTGCTCCTCGCACGGCGCCAGGTCCTCGTCATCGATGCCGGGCAGCGTCGCAGCGGCTAAGCCAGCCACTCGCATTGCTCCCTGACAGGATGGTGCCGATCCTGCTGAGATCGCATGCTGGCGCGACGTTGCTTTGCAGCCACCGTCGCGCCTGCCCGTGAACTGTCCGCGCCTGTGGTCATGCTCGCCTTGACACCCTCGATGGGTCCATCCGGGATGGTCAACCATCCGGAACATAGCGGGCAGGCGGGCATCTTCACCAGCAGTCTCTGTGTCGCTCTCGTGGCGGCAAACAAGATCGAGGCTGGCGGGGTGATGATCAACGGTCCTCGAACCATCGATTTTGATCGCGGTGGCCGTTCAGTGTGTTCAAACACGAGGCGCCGTTAGACGGCACCGCAGCATCATAGCGAAGTGCCATGCAGGACGACTCCCTGCAGCATCGTCTCGCGCAGCCAAACACTTGCCGGATCACTGTTGTGAACGGCCGGGCGTTTGACGGCCTGTGACGCGAAAAGGCAACGGAAGATCTAGCATTTATGGGGGAAATGTTGTTCGGAGTGCTTGACCAGAAGGAAGGGCATGACTGCCTATTGCCCGACCCGGCAAGGCCGCACTCATGACCGGCTGGGCTCATCCTGCATGCCGCGCCCGTGAGGTTACTTGTCGGAAGTGCGTCGAGCACAACGACGAGATGTAGTTCACGATCTTTGAAACGCGTGGTCAACTATCCAAAGTGTGGATGCCTTTCATCGAAACAAACGATTTCATCAATGTTGTGGAATCCTGCATGGGCAGAAGCACCTGACGCACACCGATGCCCCACTGCCTCATGGCGTGGCGAGCGTCTTAAGAACTGCCCGAAAGGAGAACTTTCATGCGCTCTACCGGGCAGTGGAGTGCTGGGAAAGGGAGTTGCAACTGACCGGCCATGTCAAACTGTCCGACTTCTTCCGAGCCTATGGACAGACTGGGAACCTTCCACGCAAAGTCATTCGAAAGCGGCCGCAGTTGGGCCGGCGCGAGACCGGAAGCCCGCGCAATCGGCTACGACGCGCACGGTGTAGCGGCTCACATCGTCATACTGCACCTACGCCACACACCGGCCGGACCTGATCCGGCTTTATGAGCATTGGGCTTTGTCAGTCGCACAAGCGTGGTGGCTATTTTCGCGAGGCGGCGCGCCTCAGGAACGGAGCCGCGTCCAGGTCGAAACGTTGGAAAGAAAGATAGGAAACAGAATGGCCGATCAATTCGCAATGGACGTCATTGCCCTGATCAAGAAACGCGCCGAGTCGGAGAGCGGTGAGGGAATGCCTGCGTCATTCGTCGGCGAGATAACAATCGCCACGGAACTGGACGCGCTCGGGTTCGATTCGCTGGGTTTGGCGGACGTCCTCTGGGATGTGGAACAGGCCTACGGCATCAAGATCGATATGAACACGGCCGATGCCTGGTCCAATCTCAAGAATGTCGGCGACGTCGTGGACGCCGTCCGCGGCTTGCTTGCGAAGGAGGCTTGAATGGACAGGCGCGTCGTCATCACCGGAGTGGGCGGCCTGTGCGGACTGGGCACCGACGCCGCCTCTATGTGGAAAGAGATGCGCGAAGGCCGCTCCGCCATCGGCCCGCTCGTCAATTCCGAGCTTCATGACCTGGAGGGCATGACGGGCGCTGAGATCAAGGCGCTGCCCGAGCACGACATCAACCGGGGGCATCTCATCTCCATGGACCGCTTCAGCTTGCTCGCCGTGCTTGCAGCGCGCGAAGCCATGCGGCAGGCCGGACTTTCCTGCGACGAAGGGAATGCCCATCGCTTCGGCGCGACAGTGGGCGTCGGATTTACCGGTTCATACGCAACAGAACAAACTTACCGCTCACTGCTTTTGGGTAGCGCAATCCGTGCTGAACTCTTCACTGGAGTAAAGGTGATGCCCAGCGCCGCTTCCGTCCATCTTAGCTTGAGCCTCGGCTTGCGCGGGCCGGTGTTCGGGGTGACCTCCGCATGTGCCTCGGCCAACCATGCGATCGCCTCGGCGGTGGATCAGATCAAGCTGGGCCGGGCCGACGTAATGGTTTCCGGGGGCAGCGACGCGCCGTTCGCATGGGGCGTGCTGAAAGCATGGGAAGCAATGCGCGTGCTTTCACCCGATACATGCCGGCCCTTCTCCGCCGATAGGAAGGGCCTGGTGCTGGGCGAGGGTGCGGGCATGGCCGTGCTGGAAAGCTACGAGCATGCCACGAGGCGTGGTGCCACAATTCTTGCCGAGATCGCCGGCGTCGGCCTTTCCGCCGATGCCTTCCACATTGCCGCGCCATCTGTCGAGGGGCCAGCGTCGGCGATGCGCGCCTGCCTTGCCGATGCCGGGCTGAATGCCGAGGACGTCGACTACCTCAACGCGCACGGCACCGGTACCAAGAGCAATGATCAGACTGAAACGGCGGCGATCAAGCGTGTGTTTGGAAACCACGCTTATTCGATGTCCATCTCTTCCACCAAGTCCACGCACGCGCATTGCCTCGGCGCAGCGAGCGCGCTTGAAATGATCGCCTGCGTGATGGCAATCCAAGAGGACGTCGTGCCGCCGACCGCCAACTATCGCGAGCCAGATCCCGCTTGCGACCTCGACATCACACCCAATGTGCCGCGCGAGCGCAAGGTGCGCGTCGCCATGAGCAACGCCTTCGCCATGGGCGGCACGAACGCAGTTCTGGCATTCAGGCAGGTGTAGAAGCCATGCAAGACGCCTCATTTGAGGTCACCTGTCGTATCTAGCTGCTTGCCGGACCACTATGTGAAGCGAGCGCTATTGGCTGCCTCTGCGATGCGGGAATTGGCAGCGGACGTCTCACGATCAAACAGGCATCTGCTTGTAGAATTCTTTTAATCGTGAAGCGGCGCGAGTGCGCTATCCGTTGAGGTGAGCAAGGCCGGCGCCCTGGGTGAGCGCTGGTGTCGGGTGGTGGAAAGTACAGGGGGAGCTGTGTGGCCCCCTCTTTCTCGGCCTCGACGATGTGCGAAGGAGCCTGTGCGGCGAACGGGCCGACGCCCCAGGCTCAGAACCTGGGCGAACCTAACTCCCGCCAAAGGACAGCCCAGAGCTGGATACACGAAAGAGATACTGAACCCGCGAATCAGATTCTGATCAATCGTCGTGTCTGAGCTCCGCTCGGCTCTTACGGAGATAATCGCGCGGCCCGGCAACGGCCGCGCGTGCCGCGGGCGTGAGCTTTGCGCTTCGTCAGAAGTGCCTCGAGCGTGACGACGATAATTGACAAGCCATATGGAACGCATTCGCCCAGTTATCCAAAGCGTGGATACCTTTCATCTAAACAAAGGATTTTACCGTTTTTGCTGCAGGTCCCATAGAAGCGCTTCAAGTTGGAAAGATAGGTAGTTCCGATGGTTGCGTTGGATCCGAGGAGCATCATCTGGTGTGCGGGGCGTACAAAGTCAGTCGCATCTGCATTGCGGCTTGGTCTTTCGGCGGTCTCCACAAGTTACGCCCCGTTGGCACGACGCCAATTATTTAACCCATGCTTGGACATTTATCTCAACCAGACAGCTACAAGGTAAGGTCTTCCATGCGCCCGAATGTCGAGTGGAAGTTGTGCTGGGAAAATGAGTTGCAACTGGCCGACCATGTCGAACTCTCCGACTTTTTCCGAAAGACCTATGGACGGACTGGCGCCTTCAACGCAGAGCCATTCGAAGGCGGCCGCAGTTGGGCCGGCGCGAGGCCGGAATTCCGCGCAATCGGCTACGACGCGCAAGGGGTAGCGGCTCACATCGGCATGCTGCGGCGCTTCATCAGGGTTGGCGAGGTCGATTTGGTCGTCGCTGAATTGGGCCTGTACGCGGTTCGTCCGGATCTTGAAGGGCTCGGAATCAGTTTTTCGATGCGCGTGGCGTACCCAGTGCTCCATCAGTTGGGTGTTCCATTCGCTTTCGGCACGGTTCGGCACGCGCTGCGAAACCATGTCGAAAGATTCTGCAGAGCCGGCCTCGCGAACATTGTGTCGGGCGTTCGCGTACGGTCGACCCGTCCAGACGTGCATCCCGACCTGCCGCCCACACGCCTGGAAGACGTACTCGTGTTGGTTTCGCCGATCGGACGCTCGATGGACGAGTGGCCGTCCGGTACCCTGATCGACCGGAACGGTCCGGAACTATGAAGCCTCTGGACTACATATGCGAAGGGCAGAGTGACAATGCCGATGGCATTGCAGAGCGCAGCGTCTATCTGACGTTTGACGACGGTCCCAATTCATTTTTCACACCGCAGATACTCAATGTGCTGGCGCAACATCAGGTGCCGGCGACCTTCTTCGTTGTTGGGGCCTACGCGGCCGACGAGCCGGAACTCGTTCGCCGAATTATTACAGACGGGCACGGTATAGCCAACCACACGATGACTCATCCGGACCTGGCTAAATGCGGGCCCGTCGAAGTCGACCGCCAGATAGTTGAGGCAAACAGAGTCATAGGGATGGCTTGCCCGCAGGCCATGGTTCGGTACTTTCGTGCACCGTATGGCATCTGGACCGAAGAAGTAATCGCTGCATCAGCGGGTGCGGCATTGGCGCCCGTCCATTGGTCCATTGATCCACGCGACTGGTCTCGCCCCGGCGTTGACGCCATCGTCGACAGAGTGCTCGCCGATATCCGGCCGGGCGCAATCGTGCTGTTGCACGACGGGTGCGCTCCCGACGAATTGCAACCAGGCAATCAAGCCAGTCTGCGCGACCAGACGGTGACAGCGTTGTCACGCCTAATTCCAGAATTGCACGGCCGCGGATTTGTAATCCGATCACTTCCTCAACATCCCTGAACAAACAGAGATCCTATGGACCTTCTCACCACAGCCAGTACTGTTGCCGTTTCGTCTTATGCGGTGCTCTCGACTGTTTACAGAGGCATGCAAGCGGTCTACTCCCAACCGGAAAATGTTACGCCGCCGTCGGAAAGCTTGTTCGGATCCGACCGTTGGCCGAGCGTGGATGTCATCATCCCCTGCTACAATGAGGACCCGCGCACACTCGCGGCGTGTTTAGCTTCCATCGCAATTCAAGATTACGCCGGAACATTTCAGGTCTATCTGGTTGACGACGGTTCTGGAAATCGTAATGCCGTCATCCCGGTACATCACGCCTACGAGGGCGACCCGAGATTCAATTTCATTCTGCTCCGCGAGAATGTTGGCAAACGCAAGGCGCAGATCGCCGCCATCCGCCGCTCATCTGGAGATTTCGTGCTCAGCGTCGACTCTGACACGACACTTGCGTCCGACGTGATCACGAAGCTTGCAGTAAAAATGCGGGATCCCATGGTCGGAGCGGCCATGGGCCAGCTGACGGCATACAACCGCAGCGACACTTGGTTGACCCGATTGATCGATATGGAATACTGGCTGGCTTGCAATGAGGAGCGCGCGGCGCAAGGTCGCTTTGGTGCGGTCATGTGCTGCTGCGGCCCATGTGCAATGTACCGCCGGTCTTGTCTCCTTTCTCTGCTGGATCAATACGAGACGCAGCTGTTCAGGGGGAAACCAAGCGACTTCGGTGAAGACCGTCATCTTACGATCCTCATGCTGAAAGCAGGCTTTCGAACCGAGTACGTTCCAGGTGCCGTCGCGGCGACAGTCGTTCCGGACAAGATGGGACCTTATTTGCGCCAACAACTCCGCTGGGCACGGAGCACTTTCCGGGACACGATGCTTGCGCGAGGTCTACTGCGTGGCCTGGATCGCTATCTAACTTTGGATGTGATGGGAGAGAATCTCGGCCCATTGTTGCTCGGCATCGCGGTAGTAACGGCGCTCGGTGAGCTACTATTTTCACATACAGTAAATTGGTGGACGGTGCTGGCTATTGTCACCATGACCATAATCAGATCTACGGTGTTATCTTTCCGCACTCGGCAGCTTCGATTCATCGGCTATTCAATGCACGCGTTAATCAGGATATTCCTGTTGATCCCCTTGAAGGCTTACGCCCTGTGTACATTGAGCAATAGCGATTGGCTGTCGCGTAAAAGTGTTCCCCTGCCCAACAGAAGCACAAAGGAAATCACAAGCGCGACGCCGCTTGCCGGAGCAAATGCTGCGGGCAATTCTGGAATTGCGGAGTCACTTCATACTGCAGATCTTTCGCTCACAGCTGGTGAAGTCTGACGGCCTTGCAGCGCCGGGTGACCGAGTAAGTTGTGTCAGTCGACACGTGGTGAAGCTTGTCGAGTTACCTATGGTCAGAACGGGAACTATCTGGAAGCGACACGTGGCATCTTGACGTTAATTCTTTGGCGGAAGCGATACACGCGTCGCTCCGGCCGCGACTTTCCAAAGGTGCCATCTCAAGGCGGTGGCCTGCTCTGAACCAGATTCGTAAGTAAGCTGCCGGTGGCCAATCGGACTCATTCCGCTTGAGATAGACGCATGTCCAATGTAGCAATCGACCTTACCGGCGTAACCAAATTATTCGGAAACAAGCTCGTTGTGGACGGGCTGTCCTTCACCGTTGCATCGGGAGAGTGCTTCGGTCTGCTGGGGCCGAACGGCGCAGGCAAGAGCACGATTGCGCGTATGCTCCTCGGTATGACCCGGCCTGACGCGGGTGATATAACAGTCCTCGGTCTACCAGTGCCGGCACGCAGCCGCTTGGCCCGCAAGGGCATAGGCGTGGTCCCGCAGTTCGACAATCTCGACCTGGAATTTACGGTACGTGAGAACCTGTTGGTGTTCGGGCGCTACTTCGGCATGAGAACAAGAGAGATCAACGCCGTCATCCCACGGCTCCTCGAGTTCGCTCGCCTTGAGAGCAAGGCGGATTCACGTGTCGGCCTGCTATCCGGCGGGATGAAGCGGCGCCTGACGCTGGCACGTGCTCTGATCAACGACCCCCAGTTGCTTGTGATGGATGAGCCCACGACCGGCCTCGACCCGCATGCCCGCCATCTGATCTGGGAGCGACTTCGTTTCCTGCTGGCGAGCGGAAAAACGATCATTTTGACCACCCATTTCATGGAAGAGGCTGAGCGGCTTTGTGATCGGCTGTGTGTTCTCGAGCGGGGACGCAAGATCGCCGAGGGCAGTCCTCATGCGCTGATCGACGAGTACATTGGGTGCAACGTGATCGAGATCTTCGGCGGCAATCCACAGGAGCTGATTTCGCTGATCAGGCCGTACGTTCAGCGTATCGAGGTAAGCGGCGAGACGCTCTTTTGCTATGCGCCTGATCCGGAGGATGTGCGCATCCAGCTTCGCGGTCGAGCGGGTCTGCGTATTCTGGAGCGTCCACCCAGTCTGGAGGACGTTTTCTTGCGGCTAACCGGACGTGAGATGGAGAAGTGAGCAATGGGTGAACGTCTTGCGGCCGCTCTACCCGCCAACGCCTGGAACTGGATCGCGGTGTGGCGCCGCAATCATTTGGCATGGAAGAAGGTGGCATTTGCTTCAATGCTCGGCACCCTTGCTGATCCGATGATTTACCTTTTCGGGCTCGGCACTGGCCTTGGACTGTTGGTAGGCCGCATCGAAGGTGCATCCTACATCGCTTTTCTGGCAGCCGGCATGGTTGCGACAAGCGCGATGACAGCATCGACCTTCGAAACAATTTACGCGGTTTTCGGTCGAATGCGCGATCAGGGCACTTGGGAAGCAATCTTGCACACACAACTTACCCTCGGCGACATCGTTCTCGGTGAATTGACCTGGGCAGCCACAAAGGCCTTTCTGGCCGGTACGACAATTGCGATTGTTGCCGCCGCGCTAGGTTATGCCGCGTGGACGTCGGTTCTCTACGTGCTGCCGGTCATCGCTCTCACCGGGTTCGCCTTTGCGAGCCTGGCCATGCTCGTCATCGCGCTCGCGCCCAGTTATCACTATTTTATTTTCTATCAGACGCTTGTCATCACACCTATGCTGTTCCTTTCGGGCGCGGTTTTTCCAGTCGGCCAATTGCCAGGAGTGTTTCAGCAGATTGCGGCCTTCTCGCCGCTGGCGAATTCTATCGATCTAATCCGTCCGGTGATGCTCGGCCGCCTGGGCGACAATGTAGGGCTGCATATAGGCGCACTTTGCATGTTCGCTGTATTGCCTTTTTTTGTGTCGGCTGGACTGTTTCATCGACGACTAATGCGTTGACGCTTACCTACGCCCATCAACGAGAAGGAGGTCCGCAATGCCGGATTGCAAACTGCCCACAGCGGCCCGGAGGCATGCGTGTGCCAGGAATCGCGAGTGGTACAACAACGCCGAAGCCGGGCGCCACCCAGCCGCTGCAGGCACGCGCCCATCTTCGCGACCACACCTCGGAGTACAGGCTGGGTGGTGAGGCGCGGACCCACCCGGAGCGTTCAAGCGATAGCAGCCAAGCTTCTTGTGCGCGTCCCCAGACCGTCGCGGCCATTATTTAGTTGGATACACATGCAATGACCCACAACGAACCAACTCCTGAGCCTTTTGTGATCCTTGCTATGCCAAGGACCGGAACACACTATTTAGAAGAATTGCTAAACGAGCATCCGACCGTTTTGAGTAACGGTGAGTTGCTAAACGAATATGATCCCAATTGGCCCAGCACGGATCGCCTGCTAGGCACGGATCGCGAGCTTCTTGAGCTTGCCTATGTGCGCTGCCCTATGCGCGACTACAAGAATGTGACGCATCTTGGCTGCAAGATCAATGAACCTCAGTTTCGCGAGCGTCCAGCATTCTTTGCGGAATTAGCTCGTTGGCCAGCACTCAAGGTCATCCTCGTTGTTCGCCGAAACGTATTGGAATCGCTCCGTTCCTTTGTGCAGGCCAGGGAAAGCGGTCAGTGGCTGAAGTTCAGCTCGGACAACGATACCGCTCGGCCACCGAGCGTCAGGTTGTCAATCGCTGACTGTGAGGCTTATTTCAAAGCCGCCGACGATTTTCACGCTCGCGTTATGGACTCCTTCACGTCGACCAACCTGCTTGTAATGGAATACGAGAGCCTTCTTCATGAACCTGCCCAATGCTTGGGAGCGGTTTGGGATTTCCTGGGCGTTCCAGCGCTTGAGCCATCAGATAACGCCATCCTGCAGCGCCAGGAAACGCGACCGCTGGATCAAACGGTGGAGAACTTTGACGAGTTGCGGATTCACTTCGCACGCGGACCTTATTCAAGATTTTTTGACCTCGGAGATTCGATGCGCTCCTACGCTTAATCGCTTGTCCCGCGTGCTCTGATGGGCGTGTAGGATATCCTACAGTTTGCGCGCATTCCGTCGCAAAACTGACCAACCAAAGTCACCAAGACGACAGATATCGGCCGGCATTCGATCTGCGGCGAACATCAAAGGCACGGCCGCAAGGCGACCTGGTCAATTCCCTCTCTGGCGAAGCACTTCTTCACGCGATCTTTGGCGAGCCTTGAGTGCAAATTCCGGCAAAGGTGGAGGGTTCCAGTGCGCAACCCGCACCAATCTCGCTGGACGGGACAGGCCTCCAGTTGGCACGGCGCTTGCTCCGAGATGACAGCAGCGCTCGACCGGAGCGCAGCATGGGAGAAGGAGGAGCCCCCACCCCGATCCGGTCAGGGAGAGAGAAACGGTGTTGGTTCCAAAAGTCCCCCGCGCGATCGCAGCGCCCCGCAAGCGCCATTTTGCCCGGACCTACGTGCAGGTGCTTGCCGCCATAGTCCTGGGTGCCGCAATTGGCTATCTCTATCCGGAAACCGGCCAGAGCCTGAAGCCGCTCGGCGATGCCTTCATCAAAGTCGTCAAGATGATTATCGCACCTGTCATCTTCCTGACAATTGCGACCGGCATTGCCGGCATGAGCGATCTGCAGAAGGTCGGCCGAGTTGCCGCCAAGGCGATGGTTTATTTCCTCACCTTCTCGACGCTTGCACTCGTTGTCGGACTGATTGTCGCGAATATCGTTCAGCCTGGCGCCGGCCTCAACATCGATCCGGCCTCGCTCGATGTCCAAGCCGTTAAGGGCTATGTGGCCACGGCTCACGAGCAGTCCGTGACCAGCTTCCTGATGAACATCATCCCGTCAACGATTGCCAGTGCCTTCGCGGAAGGCGACATCCTGCAAGTCTTGTTCTTCTCGGTCCTGTTCGGCATTGCTTTGGCGATGACCGGAGAGACGAGCAGGCCGGTCGTTACCTTTCTCCAGGCGCTTACCGCCCCCATTTTTAAGCTCGTCGGCATTCTGATGAAGGCTGCACCCATCGGCGCCTTCGGCGCAATGGCCTTTACGATCGGCAAATACGGTATCGGTTCGGTGGCCAACCTCGCGATACTGGTCGCGACGTTCTATCTTACCGCCTTCCTCTTCGTGTTCGGGGTTCTCGGCGCGGTCTGCCGCTACAACGGCTTCTCGATCTTTTCTCTTGTCCGCTACATCAAGGACGAACTGCTGCTTGTCCTGGCAACGTCCTCCTCGGAGGCCGCGCTGCCCTCGCTCATGGAGAAGATGGAGAAGGCCGGCGCCGCGCGTTCGGTCGTAAGTCTCGTCATCCCTACTGGATACTCATTCAATCTGGACGGTACCAATATCTACATGACGATCGCCGCCCTCTTCATCGCGCAGGCGACGAACACAGATTTGTCAATTGCCGATCAGATCCTCCTGCTGCTAATTGCGATGCTTTCCTCGAAGGGTGCGGCAGGCGTCACCGGCGCCGGCTTCATCACATTGGCCGCTACTCTCTCTGTCGTGCCGAGTGTTCCCGTTGCCGGAATGGCTCTAATTCTTGGCGTGGACCGCTTCATGTCGGAATGCCGCGCGCTGACGAATTTAGTCGGTAATGCGGTGGCATCGCTCGTTGTCGCTCGCTGGGAAGGCGAATTGGACCAGTCACGGATGGAAGCCGCTTTCCGCGGTTAGGGTTACATCAAACTGGCTCCCCGCAAGCAAAATCGCAACAGCGCGACGTGTAAGTCGCGGCCTTGCCACAACAGTCGAATTGCCAGCCTCCAAAGAGCGCTGGAAATAGAGTACTAACGCAGTGAGTAATACAACACCATGAAGCCCCTAAGCAAACGAACGGTTCACGGAAACTCATCTGGGTGCGCATGGAGCGCTGTTCGTCGAATGCGCTATCAACCGCCGGGTGTGGGAACTATTTCAGCTTGCCGCCCCAAGCCGTCGCGGGAGCGCACCGGATGATGGAGGACCGGCCGATCAGAATCGCTAGGGGAAAGCGCGTCACAATTGCCGATCTCGCCCGCGAAGCCGGAGTCAGCGTAGCAACAGTCGATCGGGTTCTGAACGTCCGCCTTCCGGTGCGAGAGGAGACCGCCCAGCGGGTCCATGCGGCCGCGCACGCGATCGGCTATCATGCTGCCGGTCTCATCAAACAGCGCTTGCAGCAGCACCTGCCGCACTACAAGCTGGGCTTCATCTTGAGAAAACCTACCCACGATTTCTACCAAGATTTCGCTCGCAAGATCGAAGAGTCGGTCAGTATGGCTAAATCCTTCCACGGCCTTCCGATCATCGAGTTCGCGCAGTCACATTTGCCGCGTGACCTGCTCCCGCTTCTTAAGGACCTTGGGAGCCGCTGCCAGGCGATCGCCATGGTGGCGGCCGATCACCCGAAAATCACAGCATCAGTCGAGGAGCTCAAGGCGAAAGGTATCCCGGTATTTTCGCTGCTATCCGACTTCGCCGATGGCGTGCGCGAGGGCTACATCGGCCTCAACAACAGCAAGGTCGGACGGACTGCCGCTTGGGTGTTTTCCAAGACCGCAAAACGGCCCGGCAAGGTGGCGGTGTTTGTCGGAAGCCATCGCTTCCAGGCGCATGCGACGCGGGAAACGGCCTTTCGTGCGTATTTTCGTGAGAACGCGCCAAAATTCGAGGTGCTTGATGCGCTCGTGAACCTTGATGAACGGCAGCTCACTTACGAAAAATTGCTGGATCTTATGCAGCGGGAACCAGAGCTCGTCGGCTTCTATATGGCCGGCGGGGGGATAGAGGGGGCAATTTCCGCGCTCCGAGAAGAGGGGAGCGGTCAGGATCTCGTCGCGATCGTGAGTGAAATGACGCCGCAGTCACGTGGGGCGCTTGCGGATGACATCTTGACGATGGCGGTCGGCACGCCAATGCGCCGACTTTGCCAGGAGCTGATAATGGCAATGGAGCGGGCCATCAAAGCCGGCGTCGCGGAGAGCCCGGGGCAGACATTTCTGCCGTTCGACATTTATCTTCCGGAAAATATTTGAGCTTGATGGATTTCTATCATGAGCGCCCATTTTCCTTTCACCGATGAAAGGAAAGCTCGATTGACTCGGCCGTCTCTGTCCGATCTGTGAACCGGCGTGGTTCCGTCTTGAAAGAAGCCGGATGCCGAAATGGCAGCCGCGCTTCATGGAAGGAAAGTCAAGCAATGCGCCAGGTATCGCCCCGCTTTGCACTCGATCACATGGCGGCGCCCCGCCTTGACGTCAGTGCGCTTTTCGCGCTTGCCCGTGACCAAGGCCTGACCGACGTCCAAATCCGTTACCCTCATTTCAGCAATCCTGTCGCACGCGGCATTCCGGCTGCGGACGTCCGGTTTGCCGCTACCGAAGCGGGCATCACGATCATCTCTGTCAACGCCTTGCAGCGGTTCAACGACTGGACTCCAACGCGTCAGGCCGAGGCAAGCAACCTCGCCGATTATGCGACGGCGTGCGGGGCGGAGACGCTCGTGTTGGTGCCGGCCAACCGCAGCTCGTGGCCCACCAATAGCGAGCGCCAGGACAATCTTCGTTTCGCTCTAAACGAGATCAAGCCAATCCTCCAGTCGCGGGGTCTGATCGGTCTTATCGAGCCGCTGGGTTTCCGAACCTGCTCGCTTCGATCAAAGAAGGAAGCGGCCGAGGCCGTTGCCGCGGTTGATGGCCAGTCCGTCTTTCGCCTCGTGCACGACACGTTCCACCACACCCTGGCCGGGGAGACATGCCTGTTCTGCGAGCTTACCGGCCTGGTGCACATTTCAAGCGTAAACGACCCGACCTTCTGGATTTACCCCGATCGCTTTCTTGCAGGTTCCGACAATGGCAGCCAGATTCAGGCGCTGCTGGATGGCGGCTACGCGGGACCTTTCTCGTTCGAGCTGGTCGAGGAAGTCCATTCTCTGGACGATCTCGCAGGCGCACTTGCCGCCAGCATCGACTTTATCCGGCGAGGGCTATTGTCGTCAGAGTAGATGGTGACAGGAGTAGTGACTATAGGTGCGCCTGAATTTTCCGTGGGTTCACAGCGGGACAGCCATCCGAGATGCCTCTTGCATCATTATCTCCCGCATCCAGATGCTTGCCGGATCGCTATTGTGGAGGGCCGGCCATTGGAGGGTCTCGGTGAATGTGGGAAATGGCAGCGGAAGTTCGATAACCCGCAGGGGGAACGTGTTTTCGAAATGCCTGACCAGCCGCAAGGGCATGGTCGCTATACGAGCTGTGCCGGACACCATAGGTGGAATCATGCTGAAGCCCTGCACGGCGACCTCGACACGTCTCTTAAGGCCATGCTCAAGCAAAAACCATTCCTCGATAGACGGCTTCATCGTACGCCCGAACCTGACCGCGACGTGCCTCATCGACATGTATCTCTCGAATGTAAGCTGCTGTGGCAGCTGCTTGTTTGTGGGACAGCCTACGCACACGAGCTTCTCGTCAAACAGCGGAACGCTTGAATGCACACTCGACGTGAACATATCCGGTAGAATTAGAAAATCGACGTCACCGCGCCGGAGAAGCTCATCGGGGCTATCGTCGACAGGCAGCAGTTCGAAGCTGACGGCGGGGGCTTCCCGTGCAATACGCTCCACAAGCTTTTCGAAAAACACGAGCGTGACGAAATCGGAAAGAATGATCCTGAAGAGGCGATCGGCTCGAGCTGGGTCAAACGGATCCGAAGAAATAATCGAGCACTGGATGTGCTGGAGAGCGTCGCGAACTGCGGGGGCAAATGCTGCCGCACGCGGGGTTAGAAATCGTTCGCGACCTCTTATCGTAAACAGTTCATCGCGGAAATAATCGCGCAGTCGGGCGACGGCCGCACTCATGGCGGGCTGACTCAGGTTGATCCTGCGTGCCGCCGCCGAGAGATTACGCTCCGTCAGGAGTGCGTCGAGCACAACGAGGAGATTTAGATCAAGTCCTTTGAAACGCATGTCATCAGCCATCCATGGGATGGATGCCTTTAACCGAAACAAACGACTTTAACAATTTAGCATTCTTGCAATCTTTTGTCGCAAAAAGTTTATGATGGATGACGTTAAGGTCCGACATATGAGCCGCGTGATCTGCCGAAGCGAGCAATCGTACGTACTGTGCTGGTCAGAGATTGGCGGTTTGAAATGCCGGGCCGATGGCGCCGGGCTATCAACCAGCGTCTTCGGCGGCCCCGACCTAGCTAGGCGTGGAACCTAATAGGGTGCACCCTTCCAGTCCGAGGCGACTGATGGGCGGTTTGATCCTAAGCTGCCGTGAGGCCTGTGTTGTATCGGCGAAGCCAATGCAGCAGTTCGGCAGCGTTTTTGAGAGCTGTTGTAGGCTCGGCCTAAGCCCATTGGCGCAAGCCTGTCTGAACGAAGCGCTTGGCCTTGCTGTTATCCGGTGGTGATCTGTGGTGCCTTTTCGTCCTGCTGTTCTTGTTTTGGAACGCCCTTATGGTGAGCCCATCCGGGACGTGGGGCACCGGGAGCACGAAGGTGCAGGCAGGCCGTCAATAGACCGTGGGCTGAGAGCCCGAGCTCGTTACATGGCCGCCCCTCGCGACTTTCCCGGAGGCGCTGCGAGCGCGGATCAGTAGATGTCGTGTTACCCGCCAGCTCCCGTCTTTGACCGAGCCAAGAAGGAGGAACGGACATGCGCATCATCGGACTGGATATTCACCGCGCCTTCGCCGAAGCAGTGGCATGGGAGGATGGCAGGCTCAGGCGACTCGGCCGCGTCGACATGCGGCGCGATCTGCTGGCGGCGTTCGCCGCGAAGCTGTCGCCGAACGATGTCGGGGTGATCGAGGCCACCGGCAACGCGACGTCCGCTACGGCTGTGGTTGCGCCGCATGTGAAGAAGGTGGGGATCGCCAACCCGAAACAGGTGCGTATCATTGCCGATGCCAAGATCAAAACGACGATCGACGCCGACGTTCTTGCGCAGCTCTATGCCAGCGGCTTCTTGCCAGAAGTCTGGATTGCGGCCGACAGGAGAATAGCGCAGATTTATCAAAAAGGCTCTTGTCGATCACATCAGTGGTCTTGGGCGCTGTACGGCCGGGTGAAGACTTTGCAGGTGGCCCGGAAAGCGTTTGACCTGTAGCGAAGCAATTGTCGTCATTACGCGCTCGACCCGGGCGCCCAGCTTGGCATAAGAGCTACGTGGCCTCAGGAAGCGTCGTCAATGCAGACCATGGACGAATTCCCAGCCGATGCCGAGATGCCGGTCGACCGTGCCTGTCGCCGTCCGGTGATGCGATGCCCCCGAGCGCATGAGTTCGCCCCGGATGCTCCCGGTCACGACGCACGGGTTCGGGTTCCAAGGCGCTCAGTTTGTTCGCGCCTAATCGGTGTAGGACGCGGCAGAAATACGAGCGTGACGAAATCGGAAAGAATGATCCTGAAGCGGCGATTCGGTAGAGCCGGGTCAAACTATCCGACGAAATAAACGAGCACTGGATGGGCAGGAGAGCGTCGCGAACTGGAGGGCAAGAGCTCCCGGACGCAGCGTTAAGTTTGAATACCTCCGCGGACATGGTCGCGAGCTCATCGCGCAAATAATCGAGCAGCCGAGCGCCGGCCGCACTCATGACCGGCTGGGCTCGGTTAATCTTGCATGCCGCGCCCATGAGGTTGCGCTCTGTCGGGAGTGCGTCGAGCACAACGAGGAGATGTAGTTCACGACCTTTGAAACGCGTGGTCAATTATCCAAAGTGTGGATGCCTTTCATCGAAACAAACGATTTCATCAATGTTCTGGAATCCTGCATGGGCAGAAGCACCTGACGGACACCGATGCCCCACTGCCTCATAGCGTGGCGAGCGTCTTAAGAAACCGCCCGAAAGGAGATTTTTCATGCGCTCTACCGGGCAGTGGAGTGCTGGGAAAGGGAGTTGCAACTGACCGGCCATGTCAAACTGTCCGACTTCTTCCGAGCCTATGGACAGACTGGGAGACGCGCACGGTGTAGCGGCTCACATCGTCATACTGCACCTACGCCACACATCGGCCGGACCTGATCCGGCTTTATGAGCATTGGGCTTTGTCAGTCGCACAAGCGTGATGGCTTTCGCGACGCGGCGCGCCTCAGGAACTGAGCCGCGGGTCCGGGTCGAAACGCGGGAAAGAAAGACAGGAAACAGAATGGCCGATCAATTCGCAACGGACGTCATTGCCCTGATCAAGAAACGCGCCGAGTCGGAGAGCGGTGAGGGAATGCCTGCGTCATTCGTCGGCGAGATAACAATCGCCACGGAACTGGACGCGCTCGGGTTCGATTCGCTGGGTTTGGCGGACGTCCTCTGGGATGTGGAACAGGCCTACGGCATCAAGATCGACATGAACACGGCCGATGCCTGGTCGAATCTCAAGAATGTCGGCGACGTCGTGGACGCCGTCCGCGGCTTGCTTGCGAAGGAGGCTTGAATGGACAGGCGCGTCGTTATCACCGGAGTGGGCGGCCTGTGCGGACTGGGCACTGACGCCGCCTCTATGTGGAAAGAGATCCGCGAAGGCCGCTCCGCCATCGGCCCGCTCGCCAATTCCGAGCTTCATGACCTGGAGGGCATGACCGGCGCTGAGATCAAGGCGCTGCCCGAGCACGACATCGATCGCAAGCAGCTCGTCTCCATGGCCCGCTTCAGCTTGCTCGCCGTGCTTGCGGCGCGCGAAGCCATGCGGCAGGCCGGACTTTCCTGCGACGAAGGGAATGCCCATCGCTTCGGCGCTACAGTGGGCGTCGGCGGCTTGGGCTGGGATGTAATGGAGGAAACTTACCGGGCCCTCCTTTTGGACGGCGCGAGGCGAGTTGGCATCCTCGCTGTACCCAAAACGATGCCAAGCGCCGCCGCCGGCCAGGTGAGCTTGCGCCTCGGCTTGCGCGGGCCGGTGTTCGGGGTGAACTCCGCATGTGCCTCGGCCAACCATGCGATCGCCTCGGCGGTGGATCAGATCAAGCTGGGCCGGGCCGACGTAATGGTTTCCGGGGGCAGCGACGCACCCTTCGCATGGGGCGTGCTGAAAGCATGGGAAGCAATGCGCGTGCTTTCACCCGATACCTGCCGGCCCTTCTCCGCCGATAGGAAGGGCCTGGTGCTGGGCGAGGGTGCGGGCATGGCCGTGCTGGAAAGCTACGAGCATGCCACGAGGCGTGGTGCCACAATTCTTGCCGAGATCGCCGGCGTCGGCCTTTCCGCCGATGCCTTCCACATCGCCGCGCCATCTGTCGAGGGGCCAGCGTCGGCGATGCGCGCCTGCCTTGCCGATGCCGGGCTGAATGCCGAGGACGTCGACTACCTCAACGCGCACGGCACCGGTACCAAGAGCAATGATCAGACTGAAACGGCGGCGATCAAGCGTGTGTTTGGAAATCACGCTTATTCGATGTCCATCTCTTCCACCAAGTCCACGCACGCGCATTGCCTCGGCGCAGCGAGCGCGCTTGAAATGATCGCCTGCGTGATGGCAATCCAAGAGGACGTCGTGCCGCCGACCGCCAACTATCGCGAGCCAGACCCCGCTTGCGATCTCGACGTCACGCCCAATGTGCCGCGCGAGCGCAAGGTGCGCGTCGCCATGAGCAACGCCTTCGCCATGGGCGGCACGAACGCAGTTCTGGCATTCAGGCAGGTGTAGAAGCCATGCAAGACGCCTCATTTGAGGTCACCTGTCGTATCTAGCTGCTTGAGGGGCGGGGCATTGTGATACAGGGGGAGCTGTGTGGCCCCTCTTTCTCGGCCTCGACGATGTGGAAGGAGCCTGTGCCGCGAAACGGGCCGACGCCCCCCAGGCCCAGAACTTGGGCGAAACCAACTCCCACCAAAGGACAGCCGGTTTAGTAGCCGAACAATGAAGCCTCGCTCGACGAGCCGCCGCCTCTACTGTCAGCGGCATCACGCGGTTGAAGCGAACAGCGCAGCGGCTACTGTTCCGCACAACTCGGATGGCAATTGGGACAAGTCCGCACATGTCGTCACGTACGCTGAACGCCGCAGGTACAGCCAAATTGGGGGCGGGGCGTTTCTGCCGTTTTGATAGAATTCTATCAAACTGACAATTTTCCTTGCACAAATGCAAGGAGAGCTCGATTGACCCCTCCCTCTCTTGCGTCAACGATGGGTTTGCAGGCTGCGGTGCGGCAGAAGCCGGACAGAACGGCGACCGGTCGAGTAAAGGCCTGCGCAAACGGCATATTGCGAGCGCCCGCGCGGAGGAGAAGACGCTCGTCCTGGTGAAAGGCAACGATGCTCAGGCGCCATTGCCATTTGCCGAGGGCGTCCGCGCGCCGGAAATTTCGAAGCAACAAAGGTGAGATCGAGAATGATGATGACGAAATACAACACAGCTCACCGTCCAGTGCAGTTCTACCGGCGGGTGGCGGAGTGGGATGGGCTGCCAAATGGAACGTAAAAAGATCAGCAAGGAGATGCTTGGCGATAGTCAGGCGCTGCGCAAGCTGCGTGAGCACCTTGTCAAGGTGGCCAAGGCGAAGACTACGGTCCTGTTGCGAGGTGAATCCGGAACCGGCAAGGAGCTGGTTGCCAAAGCCATTCACGAGCTCTCGCCTCGCGCCAAGCAGCCCTTCATCAAGGTCAATTGCGCGGCGCTCACCGAGACGCTTCTGGAATCTGACTTGTTCGGTCATGAGAAGGGTGCCTTCACCGACGCGAGCAGTTTGCGCAAGGGGCGCTTTGAGGCTGCCGACAAAGGCACATTGTTTCTGGACGAGATTGGCGAAATATCAGGTTCGTTCCAGGCTAAGCTGCTGCGTGTCCTGCAGGAGCAGGAGTTTGAGCGCGTCGGCAGCAACCACACCATTAAAGTTGATGTTCGCGTGATTGCCGCAACGAACAGGGACTTGGAAACGGCAGTTCAACGCAAGGAGTTCCGGCAAGACCTCTATTATCGCATCAACGTCGTCACTTTACGCGTGCCGGCATTGCGCGAAAGGCGAGGTGATATTCCGCTCTTGGCCGCTCAGTTTCTCAAGAATTTCAATACTGAGAATGATCACACGCTGACCTTCGCTCCCGAAGCGATTGAGGTGCTAATGAACTGCGAATTTCCAGGTAACATCCGAGAGCTCGAAAACTGCGTTCAACGGACGGCAGTTCTGGCGACGGGTCCATCAATCCTCAGAACTGACTTTGCCTGTTACGCGGATCAGTGCTTGGCCGCGGCGCTGTGGAAGAACGGACCGCCGACGTCAGAGAAGTCGACTACGATCGAGCCTTCCGCCGCCTGTGCCGCCCCGCCCGTCGGCGACGGGCAAGCGCCGATAGGCCCTGCCACGACTCGTGGTAGGGTGCCCGATGCCGATACGGTCATTGCTGCCATGGAAAAGTGTGGCTGGGTGCAGGCAAAGGCGGCGCGCCTGCTCGGTTTGACCCCGCGCCAGATCGGCTACGTGCTGAGAAAACGCGGTATCGAGATCAAGCGTCTCTGAAACAACCCGCCGAGCAAGAGCTGGAGCAGGTCAAGCATTGGTGCTCTGGCGCCGAGCCCATCGGCCAGGCTTACGAAGTGGGTGTGAACAGCGCTGCCAAGATTCCGGCCGTGTGCTTTCTACCACCAGTCGTACTGGGGCTCTGCGACTGACAAACTAAAAAGGAGTAATCCTATGGCTAGTAACTTCGCTCTACACCGCAAGGGCAAATCAATTCGACGTGCCTGAAATCCAGAAATAATCGATGTATCATTGGTGACACGCCAGCATGCGTAGAGGCGACGCACAGATGTCCGCTGGCGGGACCTGGTCGATACATAAGCTGATCGCTTACCGCTCGATATCGCGCCAATCTGAGATGGGCATGAAAGTGAGTTCGACCGCTGGACAGTTGCCGACTTCGTCAGGTATTGGCCCCTGCGACCGGTTGATCTGCGATATTTCCAACTTCGCAGAAGTTGGTCGAGACGAAACTGTCGCCCCGGCTCGTGACCGCGCGCCCGGCAAGACCGAGTTACAAAGTTGCCGAGGCCAGTTTGATGTGCGTTCCTGCATCACTGCACGGGACACGACCTGACGGGAGACTATGATGCGTAGCCAAAAAGAAAAGATGCTCGCAGGCGAGTTTTACAATGCGGCGGATCCGGAGATCCAAGCTGACCTGTTGGCCACCGGGGCTTGGCTCAAGCGGTACAATGATACGCTGGGGCAGACCACGGGGCATTGGCATGAGCTTTTGTCCGAGCGGCTGGGAGAGGTTGGGCGCGGAACGGTCATCCGTCCGCCCTTTTTTTGCGACTACGGATTCAATATCCGCATTGGCGCCAATGCCTACATCAACTTCAACTGCGTTATTCTTGACGTGGTAGAGGTCAAAATCGGGCAAGGAACGGCAATTGGGCCTGCCGTGCAGATTTATACCGCCGATCATCCACATGATGCCGAGCAGCGGCAGGCCGGCCTGCAGGTCGGGCGTCCTGTTCGCATTGGCAGCCGTGTCTGGATCGGCGGTGGAGCAATCATTCTGCCTGGCGTCACGATTGGCGATAATGCGGTCGTAGGCGCTGGCAGCGTGGTCACACGAGATGTTCCCGCCGGGGCAAAGGTAGTGGGAATTCCTGCTCGCGTCGCCAACCCACATAAACAGGCATAATCAACCTCCTTGACCCTGGAGGTGCATGCGAACTGTCGAAACTGTGCCAAATTTCTGCCGAAGCCATTGAGCGCTGCATATCTTGTCGCGGTTCGGCTCGGGCGCTTCAGTTCTTTTGCCACGGGTGTCACAAAATCATGTGCGTAATGCCGCCGCAACGTGCTCACGTCCCGCAGCAGCGGGCCCTTTGACATGGCCCAACGAATTCAGAGCCTTCGTTGTGCTGCCAGTAGCATTACTGCTCACGAATGTATTCCCAACTGAGTTTTCGCCCTTGGAGGCAAGCGACTCACCAGCAATCGCCGGCCATTAATCCTGGCTAGCATCGACCCCGACGAGGCGAGCCGCGGCGTTGCGGATCGGCATGTCGATGACCGTGATCGCGCCTTCGGCAAGGAAACGACGTTCGTTTCTGGTCAGCGTAGCCGAATCGATCACCGCAAAGTGTGGGCCAGTGGAGCGCTTCATCATCTGTCTGGCATATGTGCGCAGCATCTGATCGTTGAAGCGGCAGCCCACGAAGAAAAAACCCCGGTTGACGCGCCGTTGCTTCACCACGTCCGGGATCGGCGTCTGGATATCAATTTCGGTTAGGACTTCGACGTAATCGGAATCAGCCACGAGGAAGTTTGCGGCCGGCCTGACGCTGCCGTGCGGCGCATAGAGCACCGTCCTAGCCACTTGTTCGGCGTCGAGTTCTGTTCCTGACAAATCGTAAGTTCTCGTCCAGATGTTACCGATTCCGGTCGCGCGCGTCGTTCCTTGTATCTCGACAACGTCTGTTTGGCCGGCCTCTGCAAGGGCTGCTCGCATGGCGCCATCGTACCAGCTATCGATGATGACAGACAGTTGAAGGGTTGCGAGCCAGGCGTGAAGAACGGTCGGCTCGGCGGGGGCTGCGAATATCTCCGCCATCCACGCTTGAAGAGTCCGACGATGTCGGCGCTGCTCGATAAACTGCGCGACCGACCACATATTGGTGCGAATCCTGGAAGGGGCAGGCGCCCGCTTGTTGAGCGCCGCGGCGACATCTTCAGGGGTGCAAGGTACAGGTGATTCCGGCGCGTTAAGCTGCAGAAGACCAGGACCGAGATAGGGGATCACTCGATCGGCCTTGAGAGCGCCCTTCAGCAGGTCAATCAGCTTTTTGGCAAAACTGCCCCGGACGACGACGAGATGGTCCCAGCTCAGCATCGTGTTCATACGCGTTTCCTCTCCGCCACTGAACCCACCGGCATCAGGCCCCGTCGGAAATCTTCATCGCCTCGACGGTGATCGGCAAACGCGTATCGCGCGGAAGGTCGGGCAGCATGAGCCGCCAACCGTTCCTGAGCGTCACGGTCCCGCCCCATAAGTCTGCGTTCTCAATCTCGGTGATCGGCTCTTCGAGATCCTTCTTGGGGACATAAGCCGACAAGCCAGTAGCGGTCCTGCGAATCATTACTTTCATCCGGCTGTTCCTCCGTTGGAAATGCCTTCAGCTCCGCAGGGAACCTCGACTTTGTCGAGGCTAATGAGTTCGCGCGCTCGCATGCCGACGACCGTGCCACGATCGATCCATTCGACCGCATAGATGAAGAATTGCTGGAGAAAGGTTCCAATGTCGCGCACGTAGCCTTCGTCGCCCTTCCGCACGAGGTTTTCGCCGATCTCCTTGCCGGGATAGGTTCCGTCGTTTTTTATGTGGCGTGTCGCACGGACCCGCTCACCCTGCATGAACCGTGGCGGTCTGCCGATTTCGACCTCCTGTTCGCGTCTGGACCACATGCTGTCCATTCCTTTCTCGAGGCTTTTGGTGTGGTCGCGGTTTGCAGGCGTCCTCGTGCGGCGAACCCGACCTTCGGTAGGAATCAAGCGGGAACGCAGGTTTTCGGTACCGGACAGACCGACACGCATTGCTGCGTATCGAAGGCCTCCTTGCATTCGGTGCACTTGTTTGGATCGATCACATAGGCGTCGCCCTTGAAATTGATCGCTTCCGAGGGACATTCGAACTCGCAGGCCCCGCATTGGGTACATTGGGATGCGATGATCTTGAAAGCCATTCTAACTCCTGGTTATCGGACGAGACGGCTCAGGCCGTCGCCGCTAGTGGTCTGATCCCAAACTCGGCCGCGTAAAGTGCGCTGACTGCGGTCTCGATATAGTCATGGGCATAGGCGTCGGTTGCGCGCAGTCCAGCTCGCGAGAGTTGTTCCTTCGGGCGATTTCCGATCTTGGCGCATAGCACTATGTGTATGCCTTCCAGCGCAGCGATGACGCCCTCGAGGATGGCGTCTTCGCCCCCGCCTCCGAGGCAATACCGCTCGACCTTCCGATGCCCGACCAAGCTGATCCCTCTAGGCGAGACTTCATAAACTTGGAATTCCTTCGCGTGGCCGAAGTGTTCGTTGACGCGTCCACCTCCCTTAGTGGCCACCGCAACCAGAAGCGACTTTTCGGAGTCTGTTGCCTTGACCATACCGATGGCTTCGCTCCTCGCCGCCTCATGATCACGGCGCTCGTGTGCGACCACCTGCCGATAGGCCTGACGCTTGCCAGCCTCGTAGGTGACACCGTCGGGAATCCCGTCCAGCGTGAATTCCTGGCCACGATCTTCACCGAGCAGGCCGACAGCATCTGCCCGGCACTGCCGGCAGTGGCGCATCAACTTGGCGCCACCTTCAAGTCGATCCTGAAGAGCCATCATCTCCATTGCCGTTGGGCCGCGCTGCCCGATGAGTCCGTAGTGGGTGCCGTGCGCCGGGTCCGAAATCAGAGGCATCACGTTGTGCAGGAACGCGCCCCGCTCCTTCACCATTTTGTTCACCTCAAACAGGTGCTGGTCGTTCACTCCAGGAATCATCACCGAGTTGATTTTGGTGAGGATGCCGCGCGCGCTCAGCATCTCCAGGCCCAGCATCTGCCGCGCGTGCAAGATTCGAGCCGCTTCGATGCCGAAGTAGCGGCGATTTTCATAAAAGATCCAAGGATAGATCTTTGCGCCGACTTCCGGGTCGACCATGTTGATGGTGATCGTCACGTGATCAACATTCATTTCGGCAAGCTCGGCGACATGGTCCGGCAGCACGAGCCCGTTGGTGGAGACACACAGCTTTATGTCGGGAATTTCCCTGATGACGCGGTCGAACGTTGCCTTCGTTTTCTCCCAATCGTAACAGGCATCCCCCGGCCCAGCGATGCCAAGAACCGAAAGCTGCGGAACTTCGTTGGCAACCGCGATGACCTTGCGTAGCGCTTGGTCGGGCGTCAGCTTCTCAGACACAACGCCAGGCCGGCTCTCGTTGGCGCAATCGTATTTGCGATTGCAGTAGTTGCACTGGACATTGCAAGCCGGCGCGACCGCCACATGCATACGCGCGAAATAGTGATGCGCTTCCTCCGAAAAGCAGGGGTGATCCTTGATCTTGTCCCAAATAGCCGGATCCACATCGCCCGGGCTGGTCGGCGACGAGCCGTAGGAGGACGGTGCGCAGCCACCGGATTTCGCGGCTGCCAGAAAACCCTCGGATGTCGTGCTGGTCGGCCCCTCAATCGAAACTGTCGGTGAGGACATCAAACGGCTCCGTTGCTGGTAACGTCGCGGTTCAAGATGCAAGAGCCATACCAACTTAAAAAAGCGGCTTCAGTTCACTATTTGGGTCGATGTCGGATTGTGTGAGGCCGGCGCGACACAATTTTGTCCTGCTTGCGACAGTGCAAGTCCAAATCCGTTCAGAAGCACAAAGCACTCCTTGTCGCGCAGAGGGCGCGCAAGACCACTGGCCTGACGATTGGCTCATCAGGCTCTTAGAATTTCCTTCACCTCGATACTATGCCGGCGTATCGCCTAGCCGACTTGTCGCGGCGTGAGGCGGAGAATTCGAGCCGCATTAGCCTGAACCCAGCCGGCCTTCTCCATTGTGTCGATCAGCCGGTCACGCTCCGTCCGTCGCGGTCCCAGCGCCGGTCCGGCCGTATCGTTAGAATCGCAACCGGCTATCTCGTGTTCAGGGGCGCCGATGCGCCTAACCGGCTTCGTGCTGGGCCGTGAGAGCTCGTCGATGCCATTGCCACGTTCCGAAAGATTGGTTCCTTCCAGAGGAGAACGCGCAAGTGTGGCTGTTCTTTACACGCTAGTTCTCCAGCTCGCGGACGTTGCCGCGGAAATAGCATTGCGAGATCAGCTCAACTGCCGACGGCGTAAAGCCATGGTTCTCCATATTTCAAAAGTAAGCGCTGTGTCCTTCCAGGAGTGCCCGCGATCTGTGGGCCTGCCGATTCTGAGGTGGATCGGAGATCGGCTTGTGTCTGAACTTGAACTTTACGATTGACCCTGAGCGGCAGCCTCGCGTTTCAAGGTGATCAACGGCGCTGTTAGTCGGCAGGCATTGGTCGATGGACGACAAGGGACGGAGTCATCGCCGAGACCCTGGGGCCGAACGTGGTGATCTCGGAGGTTGCCCGGCGCTACGGGCTGCGGCCGCGGCGGAACGCTCGCAAGCTTGCGACGTCGGCAGGACAGGCCACTCCCGCCTTTGTTCCGGTGGTGGTTTCGGTGGCGCCACCGGAACGACCCGTTGGGCCTACATCCGTGCACCAGAACTCAAGGCCGCGGCCTGAGAATCGGCCGCCGCTCACCCTTTACTTGGTTCCTCAGCCGACAGCGCTAAGAAGGAGAGCAACTTCCGTCGGTGCGAGGATCATTGCGTCGTGGCCAGTGGCGAGTTCCTGCCACGCCCAGCCATCCTGCTTCGCGACCCATTCTCGCGCTCCCGCCATCGGCGGGTGGAGTGGATTAGTGCAGACGACATAGGTTCGGGGCCTGCCGTTGCCGAGCGGGTGCTCGAGCTTAAGTCCGCTTTCGTAGGTGCCTGCCGGATGCGGTGTTATCCGGCGCCGCACCCAGTCCGTGAGCGAGTGTCCCTCGGGAATGCCGAATGCTGTTGGCGGCGGAGTCGGCATGAAGATACCCCGTCCTTCCTCCGCAACCAATTTTCGACGGGCGGCGACGATGTCGGGGGGCATGGTGCTGAATACACTTTGACCGCTCTCGACGATGGCGCCGTCGAGATAAACGAGATGGCTGATATGGTCGGGTATCCGGTCGGCGGCGCCGGTGATGCTGATGCCGCCTAGACTGTGACCGACAAGGATCACATCGCTCAGCTCTTCCGTCACAATGTGGTTGACGATGTCGGTCACGAATGTGTCGGGCGTGATGTCCTTGCACAGCAAATGTGCGCGTTCGCCGACACCTGTCTGGGTCGGCGTGGTCACGTGGTATCCCATCTTGCGAAGATTGGCGGCCACGTCCCGCCAACACCATCCGCCATGCCAGGCACCATGCACTAGCACATACGTCTTTGTCATGGGTTGTGCCGTTCCACTTGCTCACCGGCCGTTGTGGCTGCCATCCGGCACGATGGCCGGACGTTGTCCCAAAGGGGCTCGACCACGTGACCGGTGGTAAGTCCGGCGCACAGGGCACCGCCGTGGCCTGAGGACACCGCTAACGAGTCGAGGAAATTTGAATTGCGAAAGGCCAATATTCACTAGCTCTTTGCAAGTGGATGGAGAGGCTCATGGTGTGCCGCAGTTGCTCGCTGCCGGCATGCTCTTGGCACGGTCCCGGCTGATCATCCGAACTTGAACAGGACACCAAAGCCGCCGCGCGGATAGTTCCACTCGATGTCGCCGCCTTTCTCGCACAATATCCGGCAGGTGCCGCATTCCATGCAGCCGTCGGCGGTGATCTCGACTTGACCCTTGTCATTCAACTCATAGCATTTCGCTGGACAGACGTAGGTCAACGCAAGCAAGTTCGCGCTTGGCTTGTCGTGCGGTCGCACTATAATATGGGGGCGGCCGGAATCGACCAGATAGCGGTTCTGGTAAAGCTTGTCCTCGACACGAACCTTCGTCACTGCGATCGTCATCTTGTACCCTCTTCAGCGCCATGCCAATGCCAGGCGGACCGCGTCGCTGACCAACCCCCAGCGCGAGCGCGCGTTGATGAAGGCGGCCGTGGTGTTCTTTTCCTTCTCGATCTTCGGCGTGCCGTCGACACGCATGAAGTTCTGAGCGGCATGCGACATCAACCGCGGATAGCTGTCAAAAAAGTTGCTGGAATTGGTGTGGAGTAAGGCTGGCATGTCCTTGTATTTCTTAAGATCCTTGATCACAAAGGAGTCATCCAGCATCGTCTTGTAGAGCGCAAGGTTCGCTTTGGTCATAGGACCGTTGCGGCTTTTGACTTTGATGATCGCCTCAGCCGCGACACGACCCGAGGTCATGGCAAGGTTCGAACCCTCACGGTGAATGGCATTGTTCAGTTGCGCTGCGTCGCCGACGATGACCCAACCGTCGCCGAAGAGCTGCGGAATGGCCCTGTAACCACCTTCGGGGATAAGATGGGCGGCATATTCTTTCACCTCCGAGCCAGCGATCAGCGGCCGGATCGAAGGATGGTTTTTCATCGCATCTAGGAGGGCGGACGGGCTCTCCATCGTCGCGGCGAAATCCGAGACCAGGCAGCCGATGCCGAGTGAAATCGACTCCTTGTTGGTGTAAAGGAAGCCGAGCCCGGCCATGCTGCGAGAGATCGTGCCCACGGCCTCGATTACGCAGCCTTCATCGCCCTTGACACCGAACCGCTGGCCAATGACCTCTTCGGGCAAGAAATGCATTTCCTTGACGGCAAGCGCCACGGTCTCCGGCTTCGGCATCTCGCGCAGGCCTGCGCGAGTGCCAAGCAATCCCGACACCCCTTCTGCGAGAACGACCACATTCGCGAAGACCACTCCGCCAGCCCGGTCTGTGCGGACGCCGATCACCTTGCCATTGCCATCACGGACGAGTTCCGTCGCGGTCGTCTCACACAGGACCGTCGCGCCAGCCTCGCGCACCTTGCGGGAAAACCATTTGTCGAACTGGGCGCGGATGATCGTGTAGCGGTTGGGTTTCGCCTCATTGAAGTCGTCCGACCGGTAATGAATTCCGGTGTGAGACGTGTCGTCCATCACCCAAAGTCGCTGTTCGACCAGGTGCCGCTCGAGGGGCGCATCATCCCGGAAGTCCGGGATGATCTTCTCCAGCATGTTCGCGTACATTATGGCACCCTGGACGTTCTTAGAGCCCGGATATTCCCCGCGCTCCAACTGCAGTACCTTCAGCCCCTGGCTTGCCAAAGTGTAAGCAGCTGCGTTTCCGGACATGCCGGCTCCGACCACAATGGCATCGAATTGTTCAATCATGTCCTCTCCCTCAACTCGCAAGCTTGTCTCGACTGTGCGGCGACAGCCGCCGGGTGAAGGCTTCCGTCAGTGCGGGCAGGAAGCGGATTGCATCCGTGACGATCCCGAGGTGGGCGAACTCGAAAATCGGCGCGTTCGGATCGGTGTTGATCGCGACGATGAGATCGGCCCCCTCGACCCCAACTCGGTGCTGGATGGCGCCGGAAATTCCGGCCGCGATGTAAAGCTTCGGTCGAATGGTCTTGCCAGTTTGGCCAATCTGCCGATCAGCCGGCATCCAGCCCTTCTGGACCAAGGGGCGCGAACAGCCATGCTCGGCGCCGATCGCTCGGGCAAGTTTCTTCACAAGCTGAAGGTTCTCCGCCGCGCCGAGACCGAGGCCTCCCGCAACCACGACATCCGCATAGGCAAGATTTGCCATTGCCGACTGGTTATCCGGCAGGAAGCCGAGGACTTTGGTGACGATATCGTCCTCAACGAGCGACAGCTTGTGCCGCATGACACGCCCGACCGGCTTATCCACCCGCTGCGGCATAGGCATGACCCTTGGTCGCACCGTCGCCATTTGCGGCCGGTAGTTTAGTGTATAGATCGTACACAACAACGAGCCACCAAAAGTCGGACGGGTCGCGGCGAGTGAACCGTCGGAATCTACATCAAGTTCTGTGCAGTCGGCCGTGAGCCCCGTCTGCAGGGTCGTCGCTACCGAGCCCGCAAGATCCCTGCCCAGTGTGGTCGCGCCGAGAAGGAGGATTTCGGGTTTATGGGTATTGACCAGATCCGTGAGCGCCTTGGCGAACGGCTCGTTCCGGTAGTCGGCGAGCGGCGGCGCATCGACGATGTAGACAAGATCCGCCCCGTAAGCGAAGGCCTCGGCAACAGCGTCCTCGACCATCTCGCCCGGCGGTCCCAGCACGACGCCCGCGAGCTGGACTTCAAGCTTGTCGGCTAATTTGCGGCCTTCACCCAGCAGTTCGAATGATACAGGATGCACATTGCCGCGTTCGAGCTCGAGGAAGACCCACACGTGCCGGTAGTCTTTGAAACGGTCGGGAAGTTCTTTCTTTACACCGGAACGGCCGGGGGCGAGGCGAGGGGTAGCTTGGCTTGCGGTCGACATTTTCTGCTCCTGGCCGTCACGTGCCGCTGTTGAAGGCCAACTCATGTTCCAGCGCCGGCCGGCGGGTTAAGATATTGGCGATGAGTTCATCGGCGATGTCCTGCAAGCACTTTTCCGCGGTGTCGATCTGCGCCGCGCTTTCTGCCCGTGCGGTGGGGGCGAAAACACGCTTGACGACTGTCGGCGAGCCACGCAGACCGCACCGGGTGAGATCATCAATGCCGGCGTCGGCTGCAGTCCACTTCACGACTTGGCTGCGCGCCGCGCAAAGAGCCTGCTGGAGCGAGCCCCGGCGGATTTCGTTGGTGTCTTCCAGCATGGTAATGAGGCAAGGGAGTCTGCTCTTCAGCAACTGGGTGCCGCCTTCGGCGCGACGCGCGACTTCGATCTCGCGCGTTTTGAGATCGATGGAGGCAATCTTCGCGACATAGGTAAGTTGCGATAGATCCAGGCGCTTGGCTATGCCGGGTCCGACCTGGGCGGTATCGCCGTCAATCGTCTGCTTGCCGGTGAAGACGATGTCCGGCCTGCCGAAAGTCTCCCCAATTTTTGCGATTGCTTGCGAAAGAGCAAAGGAGGTCGCCAGCGTATCGGATCCGGCAAAATAGCGGTCCGTCAAGAGAACTGCTCGGTCAGCACCGTAACCGAGCGCCTTTCGCAGCGAGTCCTCCGCCATGGGCGGACCCATTGTGAGCACAGTAACCTCGCCACCATGAACGTCGCGCAGTTTGAGCGCTTCTTCGAGGGCGAACAGGTCGTAGGGATTGATGATGGTCGGCACACCCTGACGCATGATCGTGTTCGTCACCGGGTGGACGCGGATCTGTGCCGAATCCGGCACCTGCTTGATGCAGATTACGATGTGCATTGGCGATTTCTCTAAGCTCCCAGTCCGGATGCGTGCTTGGCGGTTCACCTCATGCCTGCATCGTTCATGCCAAGTCTTCTTCCTGCCTCTATTCCAGAAGGTGGCTTCGTTTGCTTCCGAGGAGGCGTCATGAGGACTGGATTTGTCGACTTCTCGACATTGTCGCGCCGCAGCCGTGTCGGGCTCATTACTTTCCGAACCGCTTCAGTGCAGAGTCGAGAGGGACGAAGGCGCGGCCAGGTGCGGCACATATGTTTGGATCGTGGTCCCTTAGCACCTTGAACACACGTTGCGTGAGCGGCGAGGAAGTCGCGAAATCTTCGTAGGCGCGTTCCAGCTTGGCGCGTACCCGCGCGGCGATTACCTGGTCAGGCAGACCGGAGAAATCTTCTTCGGCAAGGTATTGGCCCACGCGCTTCATGATATGGAGCCGCGAGACATTCATCACTTTCGGGTCGTAGGAGACGCCAAGGCAGGCGAAGAAGTCCTCCGCAGCCGACAGCCCCTTCAGTCGCGCCAGGATATCGGTGGGATCGATCGGGCGGCTGTCAGCGGAGCAGTTCATTGTATTCTCCCGGCACGAAATTGTGGTGTCGATGCGTTGGTGACATTGCTGACGGCGTGCCGACCTCTGGCACGGCGGCTGGGCAAGAGACTTGGCGATCTCAAGCTTTTCTGAAGTGGTGAAGGCGACCCCGGGTTTGACCGCTCTCCATTGCGCAGGGTCGTCACGTTGAGGAAGACCTCACGGCTCGTCGGCTATTGTGCCGCTCGGACCCGGGCCGGAATGAAGCTGTTCTGCACCTCGCCCGCACAGTCCAGCACTGGGAACGGCCCGTAGCTTCTCGGTGATCGCAGGCAGGACCTCAAGCACGCGGTCTACGTCATCTTCGCCGTTGTCACGCGACAAGGAGAAGCGGACTGCCCCACATGCCGCGTTCATAGCGATCAGAACATGGCTCGGTTCCAGTGAGCCAGAGGCACAGGCGGACCCGGCGGAACAGGCGATTCCCAGCCGGCTCAAGACAATTGGGATTGCATCGCCTTCGATACCTTCGAATCCAATGTTTGCAGTGTTTGGCAATCGCTCTTGCGGATCGCCGTTGATGGATGTGTTTGGGATGCGCTGGATGATCCCGTTCTCAAGGCGGTCGCGCAACCATTTTATTCGTTTTGTCTCGTCCATGAATTTCAAGGCGAGTTCGGCCGCCATGCCCAGTCCGACTATGCCGGGTGTGTTTTCAGTGCCTGCACGCCGGTCGCGCTCTTGGTGCCCACCCTTGATCATGGAGGAGAAGCGCACGCCACGTCTTACATAAAGCGCGCCTATCCCCTTTGGACCATGCAGCTTGTGGGCGGAGAGCGACAGCATGTCGATCGCGGTCGATTTCAGCTCAATCGGAAGCCTTCCGACCGCCTGCACTGCATCAGTGTGGAAAAGCGCGCCGACTTCCCTGGCTAGATCGGCAAGCTTAACCACGGGAAAGATCGTACCGGTCTCATTGTTCGCCCACATTATCGAGACGATTGCCACTTGTGGGGTGAGGGCGGTTCTGTAGGCGTCCAGGTCGAGCCGGCCGTGGTGATCGACTGGGATAATGTGCACCTTGACGCCGCGCGTCTTTTCAAGGTGCGCGCACAACTTCAGAACGGCCGGATGTTCAACCGCGGAAGTCACTATTTCCGTTCGGTCGGGCATCACCTCCAGCGCCGAAAGGATGGCTGTACTGTCGCTTTCAGTCCCGCCCGAGGTGAAGATGATCTCGTCCTCGAATCCCGCGCCGATGAGGGCTTGCAACTGTTGCCTCGCCTTTCTCACGGCTTCAGCAACCGATGCGCCATAGGCGTGCATGGACGAATGATTGCCAAATTGCTCCGTAAAGAAAGGCAACATCGCTCCAACGACTGCAGGATCAACCCGCGTCGTTGCGTTGTTGTCGAGATAGACAGGGCTCATTGGGAGTGATCCTTCAACTGCTGAAATGATTCAAGGGTAGGCGGGCCATTGAACCTCTGGCGCATATCGTATCTGGTAAGGTGGGCGGCCGGGCGAGCGATGGCTTGGCTGACCGGTCGCTGTCGACATTGCCCTTTGGTGGCGGCATCCGCCGGGAATTCAGCTGTTTCGGGCAATTTTGTTTGCTTGCCCACGGCAACGATCGATGATCGCGATTTCGCGCATCACCGAACGCAATTGTTCCGGGCCGACAGTGCGTGTCGGCCGGTTCCAGAGCGCCGGCGGTTACCGGTTCGACGCAGTATTCCTTGGCGTCGCTATAGTCGAACATAGCCTGTTCCCTCGCAATCATTTGCAGGACTTGCCGCAGCCGCACGTCTCACGCGCATTGGGGTTATCGAAAACAAAGCCGGATGTTTCGAGCCCAGTGACGAAGTCCACGGTCATGCCGGCGGCATGGGGTTGGGAGCCTCTATCCATGAACACCTTGAGCCCATCTCGCTCGATGATCGCATCGCCCTCACGTGAGACGCTCTCCAGGCCCATTGAGTATTGGAAGCCGGCGCAGCCGCCGGCATGGACCATGATGCGAAATCCTTCCGCCGGCTCGCTGGCGCGGTAAAGAGCGGCCTTGATGGCGGCAACAGCGTTGTCGGTGAGCGTAATCATGGCTCGATTTCTCCTCGGTCCGACGTTTTCGCGGATCATCTCGCATGGACCGTGCCAAAGGGAAGACGTGTCAAAAACCGTAGGACATCCCGACGTCTCTTATGCTCGATTGCTGGGGAGACGTCCGACAACCGACACTTACTGTCGGGTTTGTCGCGTCCGCGTCACAGGAAGGGCGCCTGAGTTCGCGATGCACTCACGCGTAAAGCAATGAACAGAGCCAAAGATGTTCAGAGCTTGCCGCGGAGCAACTGGCACGATTTTTGTGAAGCCTTCGTTGCGGCGGCAAAATTGCCGGCCGATTCACCTTTGGGTTGCCCTCGCAATCGAAGAACGAAGGAAAGCAATATGATCCATCAGACCCGCCTTGAGTGGGAAAGCAGCACCGCCGGTGGTACCCGAATGCTCGATCGGCCGATTGGCGCCGACCACCCAACAATCGCTCTCTACCGGCGATTGGCCGCTGACCGCCCGGAGACAGGATTCGACTGGCATGTGCCTGACGATCGATCGCGTCCGCCGTGCACACCCCTGAGGCCCGTTTTTCGATCGATCGTCAAAAGAAGAACGGGGCGGGGGTAAAAACATGGATCAGCGCAAGAAGCGGTCGCCCAACGAAATCCGGCGTGCGTGGGAAGTCTGTCCGAACATTCCCGCGCGTGATTTCGCCGCCCAATTGGCCATTTCGGAAGCGGAACTGGTCGCGGCCCATTGCGGTTTCGGCGCGGCACGCATCGACCCGCGCGTCAATCACCTTCTGACGGGCCTCGAATTCGTGGGCGAAGTGACGGCGCTGACCCGCAATCAAGGTGCCGTGCACGAAAAGATTGGCGTCTTCAACAGAGTGATAACCGGCAACAATCACGCCATGGTCCTTGGTGACGAATTCGACCTTCGCGTCTTCCCGCAGGCTTGGAGGTATGGTTTCGCTGTTGAAAGGCGCCATCGCGGCGGAATCCAGCGCAGTTTGCAATTCTTCGACGCCACCGGCGCAGCAGTGCATAAGGTGCATCTCAGGCCGGTCTCCAACCTTCATGCCTATCGAAAGCTGGTGGCCGAGCTCGTATCCGCCAACCAGGAGCCGACCATGTCGCTTAAGGCGAGAGTAGCCGACCTGGGCGCGAGGACTGCGGACTGGGCCGGCACGGTGGACGACCTACGCGAGCACTGGAGCCGGCTGACTGACGTCAACCTTCTAAAGACGCTCAAGCTCAGCCGCTGCCAGGCTTTGCGCATGGTCGGCCAGGATTACGCTTGGCTGCTCGACAATGCCGCAGTTGGCGCCGTGCTCCAGCGTGCGGCCGAAGACGAATTGCCGATCATGTGCTTCGTCGGCAACCGAGGTTCTATCCAGACCCATTCCGGCTTAATCAAGTCGGTCAAGCAGATCGGGCCGTGCATCTATGTGCTGGACGAAACGTTCCGGCTGCATCTCAGGACCCACCAAATCCGTGAGGTTTGGGCCGTGCGCAAGCCGACCAATGACAGTCACGTCACCTCGCTCGAAGCATATGGGTCCGACGGCAAGATTATCATCCAGTTGTTCGGTGCGCGCAAGGAAGGCGAACGCGAGCGCGACGACTGGCGGGTTCTGGCGGAAAACCTGCCTCGTTTCCCCGACAGCTACATGAGAAAAGACCGATCGTCGTCGGTGGGACGCCGGCGCCCATCTGCCTCCGCAGCCAGTAGCCGGGCATTGAAGCCGAGATCGGGGACACGATGACGCAATAAGCGCGCTGTATTATCGCAACGCGATGAGCAGGAAGCAATTTGGCGCTGCCCCATCGACCGCATGGTTACGACGAAGCCGCGGCCTTTGGGCCGAGCTCAGAGGTGACAATAGCGTGAACGCCGCCGACCGTCGTCACTCCCCACCAGGCGGTCAGGTTTTGCGGTTCGGGCCGAGCAAAAATACTGTCAAGACAGCGAGGAACGTAGCAACCGCGCTGTAGACAAAGACACTGGCAATACCCGTGTGATCCACCAATAGGCCACCGAAAGCTGTGCCGGCTGCGATGGGCACTTGGAAGGCTATGACCATCAGTACACCAGCGCTCTCGGCCTGTTCCGGAGCGACGCGCAGCACCATCCAGGTCTGCAATCCGACCGGGACTGCGCCAAAAGCAAAGCCCCATACGGTAACTGCAATTGCCGAGATCAAGGCCGATGCTCCCATCGTCAGGAGCGAGACAGCGGCTACGGCAATGAGCAGGGGCGGCAGGGCCGCGACCGCCTTGAGACTGTGTTTGGTGAGGAATGCGCCGGCTAAATTGCCGAAGACGCCGGCCGTGCCAAAAGCAAGGAACACGAGCGGGATCGACTTCTTGTCGAGCGCAGGAACGCTCTCAAGAAAGGCGCGGATGTAGGCGAAGCTGGCAAAATGGCCGGAAGCGACCAATAGCACGACTAGCACCGCAACCTTCATCGCCGGATTCTTCGCGACATCCAGCGGACTGCGGAATCTGCGCACTTCGATCGGAGGCAGTGGCGGAATGGTTACGAGTTGCACGAGCAGCGCAACGGCACTCACGATTGCGGCGACCTTGAACGAGGCTCGCCATCCCCAAATGTCACCGACATAAGCGCCGATTGGAGCCGCGCAGACGGAGGCGACAGAAACGCCGGTGAGGATGATCGACATGGCGCGCGGCATGAGGTGACTTGGAACCAGCCGCATCGCCAACGCTGCCGAAATTGACCAAAAACCACCAAGCGATATGCCAAGGACGACGCGTGCCGCCAGCAAAACCGGCAGCGACCCCGCAACCTCCGCCAGAACGTTCGACAGGATCAGCAGCAGCGTCATCGCCCAGATGACGACCCTGCGGTCCAGACGCTTTGTCACGATGGCGATTATCGGTGCCGAGATCGCCGCGACGATTGCGGTCGCTGTTAGCGCCTGTCCAGCCGTGCCCGTGGTGATACGGAGATCATGCGCGAGCGGTGTCAGAACGCTGGCGGGCAGAAACTCTGCCGTCACAAGCCCGAAGGTGCCGAAGGAAAGCGAAATGATGGCACCCCATGCAGGGCCAGAACGTTGATAGGGACTTTCTGGGTCAAGCCGATCTCGGTCGAACAAAGCCGCGTCCACTAAATCTGTCGCCGATTCGGTCATGAATGAGTTCTCCGGCTAGGAGCTGTTGCAGCAGGGGTGGCTACATCGCCGGGGATCAAAGCCGCGAGACCTTCCGGCGGCGGCCAGTCGGCATCAGTCGAGGCCTCGGCGCCCGACGCATCCGAGGCCTCATCGGAGGGCCGACGGACCCAACCGTCGACAATGCGGGAGAGTTCTCGGCGCGGTCGCATCGATCGCATTCGTCGAAGTGCGGCCTGTTCACTGCGAACCAAGCAAGCCGAACGCGGTGTCCTCGATCGAGGCCTTGATTGGGGGATGATCGACGATCTCTATATTGCTTTGAAGCAGGAAGTTCCGTCGCCATATGTGGTTATCCTGGCAGCCAGAATTGAGCGGTTGTCGCAAGCACCAAGGCGGTCGCAATGAGTGCAACGAGGCGGAAGTCTGATCGATGGCTGCGGTTCGATGGCCGCGCGATCGACAAAATTGAGGTGATGAGTTATCCCTTTTGAAGCCGTTGCTCCCAATTTTGGGATAAGGTGATTGCAGGCGGTCCCAGCAACGTCGGGCGGCCTTTTTGGTGATCGAATTCATGGGACGACACTCTCGGTCCGTGACGCATCTGCGAATGACTGCGCAAGTTCCGTGCCATCAACGACAAATCTGGCTCTGCTGAGCGGGTGGTGGAGGCACGAGCGTGGGCTATCCCAAGAGCTTGCCGCAAGGTTGTTCGAAGTTGAGGTGCCGGATAGACCGCAAATATGTCGGGCGGCCTGGGGTTGGCCAACACGAAGATGCGCAAGTTCAAAAGGACGAGCTGAACCCTTGCCGATATCCGTCCGAGGCTGATCTGGAGAAGGTCAAGAACTGCGTCTTGAAGGCTTCCGCCGCACCGGCAAATGCGAAGCCAAGGTGCTGGGCAAGATGGACAGGGCCATCCAACCCGTCGACTGGACGCTCATGGCGTCGGTGTGGCTCTGTAGCTGGCGAGAAAAACGCCCTGCTGAAAGACAAAAGCTCGTGTGGCCGGCTCTGAAGGACGGCCAATGAGGCAGGCGAGGAGAGGCTATAGTCCATTCGTGTAGACTGATCTTGTCCCACGGAGGCGGCTAACCACCCCGCCAGACATCATCGAGGGGAGCGCCACTAGGCTCACCCCAAGTGTTGGTCATTTCCACCTGGGTGACCTCGGCCAAGTCACCAAGCCGCTTAGCGCAAGCTTTCGAACTGGATGCTCCCCGGGCACATGATCGGCTAGCGATCCCACCAGTTGAGTTGCTCCAAGTCGGTGTCTAGCTTTCTACATTCTGTGTCCGACGCTGGACAAGAATGTTGCAATCCCGACCAGCAAGTCAGCGCAGGCGCCACCTGCTGCCCAGCAAACAGCAAGGATTATCGAAAGACGAATTCGGCACGGAGCTTGCACCAACGATTGCATGCAAATGCCGACAGCATCTCATGAACGGTCTCTCGATTCTGGCGCGGTTAAATCGCGGCCGGTTCCAGATCATGTCCCGCCCGAAATGGTGAGGGACTTCAACCTGTTTACGTCGCCCGGCATGTTGCCGACCGCTAACGGGGATCCGCATGCAGCGGTTGCTTGCATTCATGCCGGGCCTCCGATCTTTTATTCAACCAGCAACACGCGCGACGGTCGGGGTACCTGGGTCATCACTCGCGCGAGCGACCAGCGCCGGGTGCTGCAGGACACCGAAACGTTTTCCAGCCATCGCAGCATCTTCGCCTCTGTGCTCGGCGAGAGCTGGCCGATGATCCCGCTTGAGCTCGATCCGCCATTCCACGGTGTTTTTCGCTCACTGCTCAATCCGCTGCTTTCGCCAAAGCGGGTAATGGCATTGGAGCCGGCTGTCCGGGAACGAGCGATCAAGCTGATCGACAGGATCGCCGCATCAGGCACGAGCTGCGACATCATGAAGGATTTTGCAGTTCCGTTCGCGGTCAATATCTTCCTTCGCTTTATTGGGCTTTCGGACGACGGACTAGAAACATTTGTCGGCTGGGCTAGAGATCTGCTCCACGGCGATAAGGAGCAACGACCACCCGCAGCCCGGACGATCGTGGCCTTCATCGACGAACTTGCCACCGAGCGCCGCAAGGAGCCGGTCGATGATTTCATGACCTTCATCGTGAAGGCAAAGGTCGAGGGCCGTCTGCTCAGTGACGAAGAAGTCCGTGGCATCGGCGTGCTTGTGTTTGTCGCGGGGCTCGACACGGTCTCAGCAGCCATATGCTTCGACTTGGCCCATCTCGCGCGCAACCCCAAAGATCAGGAATTGCTACGAAGCGAACCGGACCGGACTGCCGTCGCTGCGGAAGAATTGCTGCGCGCCTATTCGACCATTCAGATGATCCGAGTGGCAACGAAGGATGTCGACTTCAAAGGCGCGCCGATCCGCAAGGGAGACTATGTTTCCTGTGCCACGATGATTGCCAATCGTGACCCGGCGGAATTCGAATGCCCGAATGAGATCGATCTGGCGCGCGAGGACAACCGGCACGCTGCCTTTGGCTATGGTCCCCATCGTTGTCTTGGCTCACACCTTGCCCGGCGGGAGATTGTCATTGGCCTGGAGGAGTGGCTGGCGCGCATCCCAGCCTTTCGGATCAAGACAGGGACTGAACCTATCACCTTCGGCGGCCATGTGTTCGGGATCGAGAATCTGATCCTGGACTGGTCCTGAAGTTTCAGCCAACGACATTGGAGTTCGCTATGCGTGTCGTCGTACATAAAGCCAGATGCCAGGGTCATGCGCGCTGCTGGGCGCGGGCGCCGAGAGTCTTCAAGCTTGATGACGCCGGCTACATCTTGCCCGGTGATATTGATGTTGCCGATGGGGAGCAACTGCTTGCCTCAAAAGGGGTACGAGCCTGCCCCGAACAAGCTCTGGAAGTTGACGAGCCCCCCGCTAACTCAGTTGTAGAGAGAGACACACGCAAAGTGCAGACTGGCATCGGGAAGGATAAAACAATCATACAATTCGCGACAGACCCTGTCGACCACGCGAAAATTACCGAACTGCGTGACCGAGAGGCGATCCGCAACTGCCTGTATCGGTACTGCCGCGGGATAGACCGCGCCGATGAGGCGGCGCTGCGTAGCGCATACTGGCCCGAAGCGTATGACAGGCACGGTCCCTATTGCGGACCGGCAGAGGACTTCATCCAATTTGCTCTCGGTCTGCCGGGGCACCGTAATATCCATCAAATCACGAACAGCCTGATCGACTTCATCAGTTCAGCAGAGGCCGCGGTCGAGAGCTATTTCACCGCGCTGCAACGCGGACCGGATACAGACCAAGAAATACGTCAGACGCTGCTTTGCGGCCGTTACTGCGATCTGTTTCAGAAGAGGCAGGACGAGTGGCGAATTGCGGAACGGACAGTCGTCTACGATTGGGTTGAGGAGCAAATCCCGCCAGCGATTCTTGAGGCAGATAGGTTCGGCCGGCGACAGCCGATTGGAGCACCACATCCAGACGATCCCATCTACCAGTTGCTCAAGGGTCACATCCCCACCGACCAAGATGGCGTCGAGGGTCCCCAACTGGGAGCTGCATAAGTGGGTAGAAATGGAGGATGAGCGCCCTACGGGAACGACATCTGTGTGGGGCCGCAACTGGCGGTCACTGCAACGATTTGGCTCGGCCCTTCATTCCGCCCAAGGTTGATGGGCTGAGATCACAAGCGGTCATCGTGGAGAAGCTCTCGTGAAACTGGCAGCACGCACCGTAATCATCACAGGCGCTGCGGGCGGGATCGGCCGTGCCCTGGTCGATATCCTTGCCGCGGACGGAGACACTGTAGTTGCGGTGGACCTTCCGGGCAGTGGTGTGGTTGAACTGGCTCGGGATCTCGGGTCGCCGCACGTCGGTCTGGAGTGCGATGTGTCGCGAGAGAAGGACATGCTCTCACTTTTCGGCCAGGTCGAAGCACGGTTCGCGCAAATCGATGTCCTCATCAACAATGCGGCGGTTGGACCCACGATGGATAGGATCATCGACACCGCTGTCGATACCTTCCGACGCGGCGTGACAGTGAACCTTATTGGGCCATTCGTTATGGCCCGGGAAGCGGCGCGGCGCATGAAGCCGGGCGGTGCGATCGTCAATGTGGCTTCGATGGCGGGCGTGGTCGGCAATCCCAGGCGCAACGCCTACGCAGCCTCGAAAGCTGGCGTGATCTCGTTGACAAAGTCCCTTGCATGCGAGTGGGCTATGCGAGGAATCCGCGTCACGGCGGTGGCGCCGGGCTCCGTCCGCACCCCAATGGTCACAGAACTGGCACGCGCTGGCAAAATGGACCTCGCGGCGATACGCCGCCGCGTGCCGATGGGGCGCTTGGCTCGCCCCGACGAGATCGCCAGGGTCGTGCGTTTTCTGAGCAGCACGCAGGCGCGCTACATCACCGGCTCGGTGCTGGCAGTCGACGGAGGCTGGATGTCATTCAACCAGCCGGGGGATGCTCACCCGCCGGTGGATGGTGCGCTCCAAGCCGAGCTCTCCTGTCCGGCCGAATGCACAGATGCGCGAATCGTGCTCGTCACCGGTGGCGCAAAAAGCATTGGCGCGGCCGTCGCTCGCCGCTTTGCCGCGAACGGCGACACCGTCGTGATTGCTGATAAAGATGGCACTGCAGCGGCAGAGCTGGCTACATCGCTCCCCGGCAAGCATCTGGCGAAATCGCTGGACGTGGCCGTCGAGAGCGATGTGGTGTCGATGTTCGAAGAACTGAGGGGACGCTTCGGGTATATCGATGTTCTGGTCAATAGTGCTGATACCGCCGACAGGATTGTGCCTGCGATCGAGCAACTGTCGAAACAGCTCGAACACGTCCTGGATGTCAACCTTACCGGCGCCTTCACCTGCGCGCGCGAAGCGATCAAGGCTATGCGCCCGGGCGGCGTGATCCTCAATCTCGGGTCGATCGACAGCTTTCTGCCGTTCGCGCCGCGCCATGCCTACGGCGCCTCCAAGGCGGGGATGGATATGCTGACCCGTTGCATGGCGGCCGAACTCGGGCCGGTCGGAATTCGGACAGCCACCGTCGCTCCTGGCCACATCCGCACGCCCGCACTTGCTCAGTTGGCCAAAGCCGGCCGCATCGACCTGGCAGCAATCGGACGACGCATCCCCATGGGCAGGATGGGACGGCCAGAAGACGTCGCAGATGCATCGTTCTTCCTTGCTTCGTCTGACGCCTCATACATCAACGGCTCGATCCTCTACGTGGACGGCGGCTGGACCTCGTTCGGTGATGCGGGAAACGCCAGCGAACTCTATGACGAATGTTTTGCGGAGGCCGCAGGTTAATTGCCAGGCCTTCGCAGGCGACCGGCCGAGCATTATGAAGCCTCGGCTCCACGACGCACCCGAGGTGCTTGAGATCCAAGCATGTGCATGCCGAGCACATTCCCGGTCGGCTGACGTGTCTATAACGAGGAGAAATCATGGAATTTGCCACGTTCATTCTGGCCGCCCAGCGTGGCTATCACCAATCCTCAGAAAGCGTCATCCGCAACTCCATCGAACAGGCCGTCGCTTCGGAGCAGGCTGGGTTCAACACCGCGTGGTTTGCTGAGCACCACTTCAACAATTACAGCCTCATACCATCCCCGCTGATGATGGTGGCGCACTGCGCCGGCTTGACAAGCACGATTCGCCTGGGCACTGCCGTCTGCGTGCTGCCGCTTTACCAACCGCAGCGCCTGCTGTCCGAGATCGGCTTCGCCGACATCGTTGCGAACGGCCGTCTCGAGCTCGGCGTAGGCTTGGGATACCAGCAGTTCGAGTTCGAACGGTTCGGCGTGGACATCAATGAGGCGCCGGCCGTCTTTTCGGAATACCTGGACATCATTCTCAAGGGCCTCAACCAAAACGTCTTCGAACACGACGGCCAGTATGAGAAGATCCCCCCAACAGCGATTTCGGTCCGCACAGTCCAGCAGCCGACGCCGCCTATCTGGATCGCTGGCGGAGCCGCACGGATGGCTCGGGCCTACCGCGACGGGCACAATTTTTTTGTCACAGCCTTCCACGACGGCTTAGAGACTTTGACCACACTGCGTGAATCAGTCGAGAGGGCGGCGGCATCCGAGGAAAAGAACGTCACCGACGTCAAGATATCGCTGCTGCGCTGCTGCTATGCCAGCCACGACGAGTTGGAGATCAACAGCTATCTCGACAACGCCCGCTTCCAGCGCCGGCTTTCTGAAGCCCTGCATCAGCGCCGCCAACAGAGCCACGATGGCTACCTGCTGCAGGAGACACCGACCCAGCAGGATCTGTCCTTCGAGACCATGCGCAAAAATTTGCCGATTGGCAGCGTAAATCGCGTGATTGATCGCCTGCTGGAAGAGATCGATATCTTGAAACCGGACCAGATCGCAGTTCAGACTCAATTGGGCGACTTCGACCAAAAGACGATGCTGCGCCAGATCGAGCTCTGGGGCGACAAGATCATCCCTGCGGTCAACAAGGCGCTTTGTCATGCCGGAAGCTGAAGCCGGCCGTTACGATGATGGCTGCCTATCCAGCGCGCAATGGCGTGGGTCCGAGCTAGGGAGGAGCTTCGATCAGCATGTGCTGCCCTGCGTACATTCACGTTCGCTTGAGGAGGTCCAGGCGGGCGAGGTGTTGGCGACGGAGGGGACAGGCCTTTCGTCTGTCGAATTGCGTGATGTCTTGGCCGCAACTTTCCCGTCTACCTCCAGCAGCGTATTCGCTTTGGAGGAGTTGAGCGAGCCCGAGCCGGAACTGGAAGAGGAGCTGCTACGCCGGCTGCTGCTAGCGCATGCTGCGCCGGCCGACCCGGCGAGCGGCCGCTTGGCCAAGATCATCGCCCGGCGTGCGATGCGCACGGACCATCTTTGGCGGGATCTTGGCCTCTCAAATCGCGCTGAGCTCAGCCGCCTGCTTGCCAGACATTTTCCCGCGCTGGCGGCAGGCAACACAGAAAACATGAAATGGAAAAAGTACTTTTACCGCAAGCTGTGTGAGGCCGAAGGCTTTTCGTCATGCACTGCACCCAGTTGTCGGGAATGCCAGGACTTCGAAAGCTGCTTCGGCCCGGAGGAAGTTGAGAGTCGCCTCTCGCCGACCAGGAATGCCGGTTAGTCACTTCGCTTGATCGCAGCTGCGGACAAACGCTTATCGCGGCGCCGTCGTATGGAGGAAGGGATGTTCATCGCCTCGCGATATTTGGTGACGGTACGGCGAGCGACATCGATGCCGGTCTCCTTGAGTTGAGCAACGATGTCTTCGTCGGAATGTACCTTGTCGAGCGATTCTTCGGCTATGATTGCCTTGATCCGATGGCGGACAGCTTTGGCGGAGTGCGCGTCGCCGCCCTCGCAGGATGCGATTGGCGCAGCGAAAAAATACTTCAGCTCGAACACCCCGCGCGGAGTCAACATGTACCTGTTCGAAGTCACCCGGCTTACCGTCGACTCGTGCATGCCGATCTCGTCAGCGACATTTTTGAGACAGAGAGGCCGCAGATGGGCGGCGCCGTGTGTAAAAAAGGCATCCTGCTGGCGCACGATTTCGGTCGCAACCTTAAGGATCGTCTTAGCGCGCTGCTTGAGACTGCTGATCAGCCAGTTCCCTTTTTCCTGGCAATGGTCGAGAAACGCTTTGCCTTCCGGATTTTGCTTGGTCTGCTGCGAGATTTCGGCGACATAGGTGTGGTTGATCAACACTTTGGGCAGCGTGGCCGGATCAAGCTCCACCCGCCATCCACCTTCGGACTTGGGCATTACCCAGACGTCCGGTACGATGGTTTCCGGCGTCCCGGACTGGAACCGGTCTCCAGGCTTGGGATCGAGCGCGCGGATTTCGTTCCTCATGTCGAGGAGATCCTCCTCGTCGACTCCGCAACGCTGCTTCAATCCCTGAAAATCCCCCCGTGCAAGCATCTCGAGATTGGCGACCAAAGCTGCCATAGCCGGGTCGAACCGGTCTTGCTGGCGCAGCTGAATCTCCAGGCATTCGCTGAGAGTTCGCGCAAAAATGCCCGGCGGATCAAATTGCTGCAAGATTCCGATGACCCGTTCCACATCAGCTTGCCGAACGTTTAACCTCCTGGCCAGATCGAAAAGGTTTACCTGAAGATAGCCAGTGTCCTCCAGATGGGCGGCGAGCTGTCCGGCAATCAGCCGCTCCTGGGGGGTGAACGGGGTGAGGGCGACCTGGCGGGCGACATGGTCGTGCAATGTTTCGGTGTGGGCGGTAAACTCCTCGACGGCAGGTCGATCGTTGCCGCTACTGCGTTGCGACTTCCATTGCCCGCGCCCGCCAGACGGCCCGCCAATGGGCGATTCGCCGATTTCGCTTCTGCTTTGACTGCTCCGCTGATCCACCCCTGACAGCGGCGAATCGTCGTCAAACGGGTCAGGCTTCAAAACGGGGTTCTTCTCGAGTGCCTGCTGCACGAGCTGATGGAGTTCAGTATGCGTCAATCGCAGCAAGCGAATAGCTTCAATGGCTTGAGGCGATAAGACCATACGTTGCTTCTGGCGTTGAAGCAGGCTTGCTGAGAGATGCATGTTGAACCGGTAATCTGCCGAGGAGGCTCTAGTGTGTGCTGGGGTTGTGTGAGACTTGCCACTTCTGGGTCATGCCGCCGCCTTCAGTTTGTCGAGAACGTTTTGCGGGGATGAAACGCCATAGGGGTCCGTCTCGCAGTTGTCACAGAAGCCTTCCTCCTCGAACCACTGCTCCACCACGCCATCGTCGATCAGAGCGGCGTATCGCCAGGAGCGCATGCCAAAGCCCAGATTGTCCTTCGCGACCAGCATGCCCATCTTGCGCGTGAACTCGCCCGACCCGTCTGGGATCAGCTCGATCTTCTGCAGCCCCAAGGACTTTCCCCACGCATTCATGACGAAAGCATCGTTGACTGAGACGCAGTAGATCGCGTCAATTCGCAGTTCCAGAAATTGATCATAGAGTTTTTCGAAATCGGGCAGTTGGAAGGTCGAGCAGGTCGGGGTGAAGGCGCCAGGCAGCGAGAACAGGATAACGCGCTTGCCCCCGAAATAATCGTCGGAGGTCTTGTTCTCCCACCGATAAGGATTTGGCCCCCGATCGACTCATCGCGAACACGCGTGCGAAAGGTCACGAGAGGAACGTTCTTTCTATCGGTCATTGATTTGCTCCCAGGCCAAAGTGGTACGGTGCATTTTTCGGTTAAACTGAAGCGGCATCGACTTCGGTGGACAGTTCCGGCAGCCTTTCGCCCTGGCGTGGTTGCCTCGGACCAGTCTTGTGCAAGACCGCCCCCGAGCAGGGACGTTTAACGGCGACGAGCTTCCAGTTTTCCGCGGGGACGGGGAATGTTTGCTCGCGTGCTTTATCGAGCTTTGAGAGGTAGGCATGGTCTCCAACCGTGGTTTTGACTGCGTTCTAGCGACCGGGTCGCAAGCGCCATGCCAATTGACCCCATGCCTTGGGTTCACTTCGGTTTTTGCAGCAACTTTCGTGTTGTGCAGTAATGCCGGTCGATATTATTGCTCAAGCAGCACTGGAAATTGGGTGGGACTCCGTTCGGCAAACCCGGCCTTTGTCCGAAGCCGGACACGAATGTCGGAAATTAGCCAAACGCCAGGACCTGGGGCGGGTTTAAGAAACGTTGCCGTGGGCACCGTTCTTCAGCACAATTGCGCCACGCGAGCATGGCTCCCAGCGTCAATGCCGTGCAGCAGCGAGACGAAAGTCACTGCAGAATATCAACCTCTGCGAAGTCGTTGAGACCCAGCATGTGCGAGCCGTTCGAGCCGCAGATCAAGGCATGCTCGAGGAAGAGCTCGTGCTCTCGGCAGCAAGTGTTGCGACGTCTGACAAGGATCGTCGCGCTTCAAGGAAAAGAACCTGAATGGTGCACGGCTTGTGAAGGCCTGGCGCATGGAAATGGCTGGGCTGATCATCCTCCATGGCGGTTGGATGAAGAGCTGGCCCCTATCTCCCTCAGCTGCAACGGGGGGAGATAGGGCATGCCGGTCTATCGCGCTGGGTAACATTCCTCGGTGAGGCAATAAGGGGAGCAATTTCTCATTTCGGCCGACACGACCCAGCTCTCCTTTCATGCGCTGATTCCCCTAGGGAAATCGCGACTCCAGCCTTCCTATGCAGCGAATCGCGGTGCTGTCCGATGTCCGACAATGTCGGATGCGGATCGTAGCTGGGCTAGATCCGTCACTTTGCCTCGAATGGTTTCCCACTGGCCTAATATCTGCTTCGCCCCAAATGCGGCGACAGTTATCTCAGGAGGGAGCCAAACCTGTGCGGCATCTGTGAATGGATCGACTTCAATCGCGACCTCGGAGGTCCCGACGCGCGAAGAAGCTTGCCGATATGACGGCCACCATGGCGAACCGCGGTCCGGACGACGAGGGGACTTGGATCGGCGGGCCTGCGGCGCTGGGACACCACCGCCTGGCAATCATCGATATCCATGGCGGCCGTCAGCCCGATGATGCTCCAGGAGGATGGCCGACCTGACTTGGTGCTCGTCTACACGGGTGAGACTTACAACTACCGCGAGCTGCGTCAACAGCTGGCCGGCCTAGGCCATCGCATGAACACGAGCAGTGACACCGAGGTGGCGCTGCACCGCGCCCGCGGGTGGGGCTCTTCGGCGGGTACACTTTTTTCACGAAATCCGTGAATGTTTCTCGCGACATCATCCCGCAATCGGTGGTGCAGCGGGTGAAGAGCCCGTATCCGGCTATCCAGGATGCCGCCTACGACAAAATGCTACGTACGCGGTTCACTGCGGTGCTGGACGACCCTAGTGCGGCAGTGGCACCGCTGTTGTCCGTCGACAGGTCCCGCGCTTTGCTCGGTGCGACCAACAACCTTAAGGGGCTAGGGCGTATCCTGACCCTGCAAGATCTCCTCGCCGACTATAAGGTGCGCCTCACGATCTGAGACGATGGGACAGGATGGCCAAGGAGGTGCGCCGTCTTGCATGCCCCGCCAGCGAGGCGAACCCTCTTGGCTACGCGCGCCACCAGAGACGCTCCATATCGTCAGGCCCGCGTCTCATGCTCAGATGAGCCGGTATTTGGCTCTCTCATCAGCGAACCGAGAGAGCCCATGCCAAGACGGAAGCAAGCAAGACGAACGAGCGTCAGATACCCTGCGCCTGACCCATAAACAGGGCAGTCCGGTGGGCGAGGTGGCAGAGCAACTGAGGTTCGGCAAGACCTCGGTTTCCACCTATTTCTGCGGGCGCTGGAGGCGGGCTGTCGTGCTGGCCCTGCATGC